>JBEKWY010000139.1:0-12968 GCA_049512575.1 Candidatus Acidiferrum sp. | reverse complement strand
GCCAACTCTACAAAGCAATGCTCGCTTGCGAGCGGACGCGGGAGTGTGTCCCTACAGGCCAACACACCAGAAAAAACTCTTGCAACGGACCGACCTCGTTAGAGAAACCGCGTTTACCAGGAACTGTCTTCGTCCGCTTCAGCGCCGATGTGGAAAGAGATCATGATTTGGACTGTTATTCGTGCCGCAGTGCGACCATCGGATCAACTCGCGTGGCGCGGCGGGCGGGGATGTGGCACGCGACCAGAGCGACAACGGCCAGAAGCAGCCCGACCGAGGCAAAGGTAATAGTATCGGTCTCACTGACGCCAAAGAGTTGAGCCTTAAGCAACCGCGTGAATGCCACAGCGAGCGCCGTGCCCACGACGAGGCCCGCCAGTGTGAGTCGGAGTCCCTGGTCGAGAACAAGACGGTAGATGCCTCCCTTCTCCGCGCCGAGCGCCATGCGGATGCCGATTTCCCTCGTGCGTTGGCGAGTACTGTAAGCCACGACGCCATAGATGCCGACGGCGGCGAGCAGCATGGCAAGAAGACCGAACGAGCCGGCAAACGTAGCTGCGACGCGTCCAAAAAGTGTGCCGAGCTGCATGGTGACGGAAAGCGGATTCACGTTGAAGAGCGGCAACTCCGGATTGAGCTGATGGATGGTCTCTTCCACAGAAGAAGCCATGGCACGCGGATCGCCAGTTGTGCGGAGGTGAATGGTGGTGTCATGTGTCGGGCTATAGGCCTGGTAACTCGGAAAATAGATGACAGGCTCGGTCGGGTAGGTGAGCAAGCGGTATTTGGCGTTGCGCGCTACTCCAACGATGGTGAACCGATCACCCCAGTCCGTCACCTGCTTGCCGATAGCGTCTTCACCCGGCAAATAGCGATCGACAAAGGCTTGGTTGACGACGGCAACGAGTTGCGAGTTCAGCGTATCCGCTTCCGTGAATTCACGGCCTGAAATCACCGAGGTGCGGAGAGTGCGAAAGTAATTCGGCCCGACCAACGCACGGCTGATCTCCATCGATTCGTGCGGTTGTGGCACGTAGCCTTCGATCTGCAGATAGTCGGTGTGGATGCTGAAGCTCAGTGGTGAAAAATCAGCCAAGGTCACGGATTCGACCCCGGGAAGCGCCGAGAGCCTGTCGAGCACCTGTCGGTTGAACGCCACACCCGTCGCGCGCGTGTAACCAGCCGGCGAGAGTTCATAAGAGGCAAGCAGCAGATGACTTGCTTCGAATCCCGGATCCGATTGCTGTGCTTTCTGAAGGCTGCGGGTAAAGAGTCCCGCGCAGACCAAGAGAACGAGCGAGAGTGAAATCTGTGCCACCACCAGGCCGCTCAAGAGACGACCCTTGTGCAAAGTAAGCGAGACGCTAGTCGCTTCCTCCTTGAGAACAGATTGCACCGGCAGGCTCGAAGACCGCAGGGCCGGAACAACACCAAAGAGGATCGCAGCGAGGATGGAAACCGCAATCGTCACGAAAAGCACGCGTTGATCGACGTGCGCGTCGTTTGTCAGCGGAAGAGAGCTGGGCGGAAAGAAAGCGACGAGGCTGCGCGAGGTACACATCGTAATCACTATGGCGGCAGTACCACCGAGCAGACCAAGCAGCAGGCTCTCGATCAAAAACTGCCGGATGATCTGTTTGCGTGAAGCGCCCATTCCCAGCCGGATGGCAATCTCCCGGCGGCGTCCGACCGAACGCACCAACAGGAGACTGGCAACATTGGCGCAGGCCAGCAGGAGCAGGACCACGGCGAGCCCCAGCAACATCGGAAGAATCTTGTAGAGATATCCGTTGATGCCGAAGGGAGAACGCCAAAGCGGGTCGAGAGAAATCTCGTTCGGACTATCCCGGTGATCCTCCGGGAACCGCTCGGCGATTCCCCGCATGAGCAGGTTGAGTTCGGCCTGCGCCTGATTCTTCGTGACACCCGGGCGAAGCTTTCCGAGCACGTTCAGCCAGAAAGTGCCACGATGTTTGGGACGGTCCGCGCCCCAAACATCACGATCCATCGACAGAGGAATCCACAATTCGGCGCGCAGCCCGGGCGCGCAGCCCGTGAAATCCCGCGGGGCTACTCCAATAACGGAGTAGGGATGGCGATTGATCTGAATCGTCTTCCCAACGATTTGCGGATCGCCCGCGAAATGGTTCTGCCAGACGGCGCAACCGATGACGATCACTGCAGCGCCGGCGCCCGGCGTTCCTTCTTCGGGAAGAAAAGTGCGGCCGAGAATCGCGTGGACGCCGAGAACATCAAAATAATTGGCGGTGGTCAGGGCGCCGTAGATGCGCTCGGGCTTTGCGGCGCCCGTGAGAGACATGTAGTCATCGTGATAGCCGAGAAGTCTGGAAAAAGTTTGAGTGCGCTCGCTGAGGTCATGAAGATCGGGATAAGAAAATGGCGGGGTGGGATGATCGCTGCGATCGCCGCGCATGACGGTGACAAGGTCGCTCGTTTGAGCGACTCCGGGAATCGGGTTCAGCAAGGTAGCGCTGATCCAACTGAGCACAGTGGTATTGGCGGCGATGCCGAGCGCTAGGGTAAGAACGACGATGGCGGTAAATCCCGCATTCTTGCGAGACATCCGGAGCGCGAAGCGACAGTCTCGTACCAGCGCGTCGAGCCATGCTCCCGCCCGTGCATCTCTCACCTGTTCCTTCACCTGCTCGACGCCCCCCAACTCAATTTTCGCTGCTCGTTCCGCCTCATCTGGCTTCATGCCTGATCGCAGCTTCTCTTCGATCAACAAATCGAGGTGAGCGCTCACTTCCGCCGCAATGTCCAGTTCGTCTTTCTGCTTGCCGGTAACATTCCGGAAGAAACTGACCGCGCGAGAAAGCCAGCGCAACTTTCGCTTCTTAGTCACGACGCCTCCAGAGTCCGCGAGATCCCAAGCACAATCCGCTCCCACTTCGCGGTTTCCTCCTCCAACTGTTTCGCGCCAGCCTTCGTCAGCCGGTAGTACTTTGCCCGGCGGTTGGTTTCGGACTTTCCCCAAGCCGAACTGATCCAGCCTTCTTCCTGCATCCGGCGTAGTGCGGGAAATAACGATCCGGACTTCACCACAAACGTGCCTTGCGATATCTGTTCAATCCTGCGAGAGATTCCGAGGCCGTGCATTTCACCCAAGCGCAGGGCTTTGAGGATCACCATGTCCAGCGTCCCTTGCAAAAGGTTGGTTTGTTCCGGACTCAAGACGCTCTCCTGTAGAGATTCTACTGGAAGATTAGGCCTTCCCCTGTAGAATGTCAACGGGTCGCAGATCGAATATACGGAAAATGACGGGGTCCAACCACTCCGTCATCTGCTCATCGTCACCGTAGCATGGCGAAGCATCCGGAGTTCGACCAGATGGTTGCGCTTGCGGAGCGGCTCCGACTGGAATTGGATTCCTCCGACCGCAAGAACCTGGTCGGTAGTCAGATAATTCCCGATAAGTTGCGTAACCGGAAACTGACCCACTATCGGACTTGCGCTCGATTTGGCGTTGCGTTCCGCAGGCGGACTTGGCTTCGGGCTGGGCAGGGTGTAGGTGGGCACAAGCCCTTCGTCGGACTCAGGGTAAACAGGAGTGCCTGTGCTACTTCAGCTCGATTAGGGCCAGGGCTTGGGGTTGGAGGGTGAGCGTCAGGGCGCCGTTTTTTAGCTCGTAGGATTTGGAGGCGGGGAGGGCGGCGGCTTTGCGCAGGGCCTCGATTTGGGCGACCGTCGGTGATGCGGGACGGCCTTGTTTCTCGAAGAGGGGCAATGGGGAGCCGTGGTCTTTGTCGACGACGGTCACTTTGGCGGTCGTGGCTTGCACGCCCTTGAAATGGAGCATCATCGATTTGGGAGAGCCGGCTTCTTCGGGGAGGAAGAGGTTCCAGGCGGCGATGACGAGAGAGCCGTCTGCACGGCGGGTGACCAGAAGGGAGTCCGAACCGACCTCGAGACGCGTATCGCCCAAGCGATGGAGCAGCGCGAAAGCGTTGAAGGACGGTTTGGGGATGTCGCGTTCGGCAAGCAGGCCGAAGCCGCCGTAGAACGGCGTCTTTACTACGCCTTGTTCCTCGAAGACGTCGGAGAACGTCCAGAAGCTCATGATCTGGGCGAGGCCGTCGCAGGCGCGGATGGTGTTGGCCATGTAGGGTCCCATATAGGCGCTGTCGGTGACTGGGGATTCATTGTCGTAGCCGGCGTTGTATTCGGTCCAGATGAGCGGCATTTTCGGAAATGCGGACGCAGTGATCTGGTCGTGAACTTTTTTTACCGAGCGGCACACCATATCGTTGCGTGAAATTTTCTCGTGAGTGCCGAAGACGTCTTCGGCTTTATCGTTGCCGTAGACGTGGGTAGAGACGAAATCGACGGGGATGTTTTTGTCTTTGCAGTGAGCGAGGAAGCTGTCGGCCCAGGCGGCTTGCGCGGTGGCCGGGCCGCCAACGCGGAGACGTGGGCTTACGCGCTTGACGGCTAGCGCGGCTTGATCGTAGAGCTGAAAGTAGGTTTCTTCTTTGGGGTTGCCGACCCAGAAATCGAGGTTGGGCTCGTTCCAGACCTCGAAATACCACTGCGAGACCTCCTCGATGCCGTAACGATCGACGAGATGGCGGGTGAGGGTTTCAACGAGTTGGCCCCATTTGTCCCAGTCTTTCGGCGGCGCTACGTTTTGTTTGTACCAAAAGGCGTGGAGGGCGTTGGGGTCGGAGGTGAGCTTTTTGGGCATGAAACTCAGCTCGACCAGCGGGCGGACTTTGTTGGCGAGGACGCCGTCGTAGATTTGATCGACGTAGGAGAAATTGTAGACGGGCTTGCCGTTGGCGTCTTCGTCGTAGAGGCCGACTTCGTCGTGAAAGATGGCGTGGAAGCGGATGTATTCGAAATTGGTGATGCGTTTTGTCTCGCGAAGATCGTGACGGTAATCGTCGCGTAGAGATAGGATGGCGCGGCCGGAGCCAAACATTTTTTCCCAGAAGTGGGGGAGAGAGTGGGAGGCGGCGTTGGCGTCGATTTCGACGGCTTCGGCGAGGGTTTGCGGGCGGAGCGTGTGGGGCAGAGCGAAGAGAGATAGCAAGAGCACGGATGAGAAATTAAGAATTGCGCGGCGGGTGGCGAGCATGTCGTTGGATTTCTCCGCAAAGAGTTATAGCAGAGATGGGCAGCGGCGCGCACGCCTATCGAGATGAAAGAAAACGTAACGCCAGGCGGAGCAAGAGTGGGTTGACAGGGGTGGAGTGGTTCGTCAGCATGGCGACCCAATGAGTCAATTGCAGAATATTTTGTGGGAATCGCCGGGCCTGGTGTTTGTGAATCGGCTTGCGGGCGGGGGCCGGGCGAAAAGGCATTTTGTCCGGGTGCGGCAGGTGTTTGCGACGGAGAAAATTCCCGCGGAGTTCGTACTCACGGAATCGGCTGAGGATCTGGAGTCGCGGGCGCGGGCGGCGATCGCAGGTGGACACCGGTTTTTGTTGGCGATGGGAGGCGATGGAACGTTACAAGGACTGGTGAATGCCTCGTATGGCAGCGATGTTCTGATCGGGATGGTGCCGGCGGGAGGGGGAAACGATTTCGCGGCGGCGTTGGGTTTGCCGAAAGATCCAGTCGATGCTGCGCGCGCAACAGTGAAGGGGCGAGCACGTTCGGTGGATTTGTTGCGGGCGCGCACGGCGGATGGGCGAGAGCGGCTGTGCGTGGGCGGCGGAGGCGTGGGTCTGGATGTGGAGGCCTCGCGCTACGCGGCCGGCACTTATCGCCACGTGCCGGGGCGGCTGCGTTACGTCGCGTCGGCGCTGCGCGCGTGGCGGGAATTTACACCGCTGAATGTGCGCGCGGAATTTCCGGGGAGCGACCAGCCAGCGCTCGAGGCGAGCGTCCTTCTGGCAGGAGTGCTGAACACGCCGACCTACGGAGCTGGGTTGCGCGTTGCCCCGGGCGCGCAGGTAGACGACGGCTGGCTGAATTTGTCGTTTGTGAAGAATTTGAGCGCGCTGGAAGTGCTCGCGCTGGTGCCGCGGCTTTTAAGAAATGGGAGCCTGCCCGATTCTTATCTGAAGCAGGCAAAAGCGCGGAACGTGATATTGCGGACAGACCGCGCATGTTTTTTCCATGGCGACGGCGAAATTTTGGGGCCGGCTCCAGTGGAGATCGAAATCGTGCCGGGGGCAGTGAAGGTGCTGGCGCCAGCAGTGGGATGAGATCGGTTATTGATCTGAGGCCAGCGCGCCGGTCAAGCTGGCCGTTGGTGGAGTGGCCGGCGCGGTGGAAGCGGGTTGCTGGTGACGATGAAAGACGATGCGAAGGAAATCGGGGTAAAACTCCTTCAAGACGTTGTAAGCGCTGTTGTAGGCGAGAGAGGTTCCCCAGTTCTGAAACACGCGACCCGCGGTGCGATCTTCGGGTGGGTAGTAGGCCGTGGAGATGCTTTGCTGGAACAACTGGCCAGCCACCTGGGGAACGTTGAAGGTCGCGTGGCCTGAATCGGTGCGGGTGATGACGGTACGAGTCGCGGAGTAACCGATACGCGACCAGATCGATCCCCTCCCCTTTCTGAAGTATCGCGGGTCGTCGTGCAGGATTTGGGGCAAAAAGCCGAAGATGAAGAAAGACGATGTGACTTGGTCTCCTTCCGCCGCTCCGAAGCGCTCGGCGTAGGGGCCCCAGCCTTGCCCAAAGTGAGGCTGCGCATTGCTGGCCTGCTGAAGGGCGGCCTGGAACAGATTTCCGAGATGCGCGCTGATGTCGACGGTCTGGTGCAAGGCGAGAATGTATTTTTCCTTGACGGTCAGAGGCCGCTGATTCTGTGGCGTGTCGTCTTTGGTCTGGAAATTGGGAATGATTCCGAGAATGCGCTTGGGATTCTGGTCTGGCTGATCAGCGGGAGTGGAAGCCGAACCAGCCGCATCTTGCGAGGCACCGGAGGCGGGTTGTTGCGTGGAATCCGGGGCTTGCTTGGGCGTGGGAGCATCCGGCTTGTCCTGCGCAAGGCAGGTCGCCGCGCTGACTGCCAGCGCTACGAACAGCAAGATATACCTGTAGCTTCTGCGTGGCTGCATTATTCCCCAGCGCCCGAAGAACGGGCGTTTCCCCTTGGACGAGCGCCAAGGAACAGGCGTTTCGTCAGCGTACCTTACTCTGACGGCGCGAGGCTGACAATTGGATGCCTTCCCGGCAGGCCGCGTTACTCACCGAACCGGGCTAAAGGGACGTACTCAGCAACCAGAGAGAGAGGGCCTCAACTCTTCTTCTTGTCGATTTTAAGATTCAGCACGATATCCTTTTTGCTATCAAAACTGGAGACCGTGTGGGTGGACGAAGAAGCACCGTCTTTCTCGGCGTGAATCTCGTAGTCGGCGTTCGGATCGAGGCCGCTGAAGCGGTAGTTGCCGGCATCGTCGCTGATATAGCTGCGCACCGCGTTGCTGCGCGTGTTTTTCAAGAAGACCACGCCGGAGGCGACGGGTGCTTCCGACTTATCGGTGATTAAGCCGTGGACGGTGCGGAGTTGAGCTTCATGCTTGGCGTCTTGCGCCGCAACGATCGACGCGAAAAGGATTAGAGTTAGTCCGACGCAGAACAGGCGCAGCCGCGAATTCATTTTTTCCCTCCCGCTGCGGGTTGCATCTGGAAGACGACATTGTCTTCGCTTATGCCGCTCTTGGCGCTGATCACCTTGCTTTGATCAGCAAAGCCTTTGGCAACTATTACCATCTCATAGTCGGCGCCCTGCGGGACGCGGATCGCGAATTCGCCGCGCGAATTGGTATACGCCTCCCAGCGGAACTTTTTCTCGGTGGCGCGGCGGACCCGCAGGTGCACGTTGGGGAAAGCGTAGGCCTTGTCCGTAAAGACGGTTCCAATGATCAGAAAATCGCTGGCGTGGCTGCTGCGGGAATGCTTGCTGCTGGAGCTGGCTGCCGCGGCGGGGGCTTCGGCGGGCGGCTGCTGGGTTGCAGATGGCGGAGGGGGAGGAGTGGAGGGCGCGGGTTCCTGAGCGCGCCCGTAGATACCGGCAATCAATAACATGACCGCGCCGATGACGATGTGCCGGCGAAATCCGCGCATGAGAAAGCTGCTGGGCGCTCCCACTTGACCGACCCCTGGGGACTGCTTGCATCGATTTAGATGGTGGTTGGGCAAAAGAAGATGTAAGGGCAAGTGCGCACGAGGCCATTACTCCTCGTCTTCTACCTCTTCTTCTTCGTCTTCGATGAGGTCGCCCTTATCGCCGTTCTCAGCCTCTTCTTCCTCTTCTTCTTCGTCGTCATCCTCATCATCGTCGGCATCGTCGGAGATGACATTCAGGTGCACGGGGTGGATTTGGGAGACTTCGAGTTCGGATTCGCACTCGGGGCAGCTTAAGATTTCGCCCTCCTCCACTTCGTCTTCATCGACGTCAATTTCTGCGGAACACTCAGGGCAGCGAATCACAGATCCATCCTCCGTAGAATTGGTGGGGCGGTGCGTGGCCCGGACTGGACGGGCAGGATAGCAGGCACCCACGTCGAGCGTATTATATACCGGGTGTATGAAGTCAACTGCTGCGGGCGCGACTGCTGCGATAAGGCAAACGTGCGGGCATTGGTACGGAGAGGGACATTTGGCGAGGGAATATCCGGAACGGCCGGTGGTGGGCGTTGGGGGAGTGGTGATCGAGGATGGACGGGCGCTGCTGATCCGGCGTGGGAGCGAGCCTTTGCGCGGCGAATGGTCGATCCCGGGAGGAACGCTGGAGCTGGGGGAGTCGTTGGAGCAAGGTGTTGCGCGGGAACTTCTCGAGGAGACTGGATTGGAAGTGCGGGTGATGGAGTTGATCGAGGTATTCGATCGGATTTTTGAGGGTGATGAGGCTGATGCAGCGGCCGCTGGCGCCGTATTGGAGAAAAAAAGGCCGAAGTATCACTATGTGATCGCGGATTATCTGTGCGAGAGAGTAGGCGGAGAAGCCGTGGCGGCCAGCGATGTGACGCATATGGCGTTCGCGCGGGAAGACGAACTCGGCGGGTATGGCTTGACGGAGACCGCGACACGCGTTTTGCGGAAGGCTTTTGCGATGGAGCGGGCGCGGCGTGGCGTTGCCGGTTAACTACGAACATGGTTTAGCAGGCTCCGCGCACAGCGGACACAGGCCCTTCGACCGGCCTTCGGCGGAATCAGGGTGAACAAGAGTGCCTGTGCTACTCCGGATTGCGTCAGGGCGCTTTGACGATTTCGATGCTTCCATTGGAATCCGTGAGTTGTAGACGGCAGCCACCAGGGCCGATGGTGCCGTTCAGGGAGTCGCCGCCGATGTTGCCGGATGCGGTGACCGGCAAATCAGAAGTGATGCGTCCGAAGGAAGTGTGCGCGGCGAGATTGTAGCCGACGCCATCAGGAATGCCGACGCGGATGGAGGAGAACGAGGTCTTCAGCGAAATGTCGCGGCAGCCGCCGGAGGGATGGAGGGCGGTCACGAAGATGGCGCCGTTCTGATTGTCCACGGTGATGCGGCCGCCGATGGATTCGAGAGTCACGCCGGAGAAAGACGTGGTTACGGTGGCGTCTCCCTTCACGTTCCTTGCGGTCACCGAACCGTTGGAGTCTTCCGCGGTCAGATTGCCGTTGATGCGCTCGGCAGAAATGCTGCCAAAACTGGTCTTGGCGTAGGTGTCGGCGCCGATATCGTTCAGGGCGATTGCGCCGTTTCCGGTGACAGCGCGAATCCCTTTGGGGATGTTGGAGGCTTCGATGGCGCCGAAAGAAGTCCGGAGCGTGACACTGCCACGAGCGTCGCGCACGCTGACTTTTCCGTTGGAGGTTTCGGCGTCCACGGTGCCAGCAACATTCTCGAGTTCGATGTTGCCGAAGGAATTGCGAATGGTCAGGGCTCCGCCACCCACGGAGGTGCCTTGCACGCGCCCATTGTTGGTGGTGCATTCCACGCGGCCCTTGACATCGGAGAAGTTCACGTTGCCGTAACTGTTGGAGATGATGGCGGCGCCGCCAACCGAGGATATATCCACGTTGCCGTTGTTATCGTGGAGTGTGAGGTCGCCACGAATATTGCGGACTTCCGCACTGCCAAACGAGGTGGTGATCGTAGCGGAGCCCGCTTCATTGAGGGTGACCGCGCCGTTGCCGCCGGTGATGGTCGCAGCGCCTTGCACCTGGCGAACGGTGATACTGCCGAAGCGATTGCGCAAATCCAATGCGCCCTTTATGTCGGAAGCTTGCACCGAGCCGTTGTTGTCGTTGATGAACGTGTCGCCCGAGGTTCCGGTCAGCTCGATGCTGCCGAAAGAATTGTTCAGACGGGCCGGGCCGATGTCATGGACGGTAACGGATCCGTGGCTGTTGTCGATGTCGGATTTGCCGCGAACGCCATTCGCGGTGACGCTGCCAAAACTGTTTTTGACGAGGAGCGGAGTGTCGGAAGGCACAGCGATGTCGTAATTGACGGAATACGATGTGTTCTTGCCGATGTGGAACCACTTTTGCTCGTCGCCGGGATAGATGGTGCGGACGCGCACGCCGTCGCCGGCTTGCTGCACGTCGATCTGTACTTTTTGCGCGTAGGCTTCGGCTTCCTCGCGCGAACCAGCCTGCACGCGGATGGTGGCGGAGATTCTTACTTCGCGCGATGATTCGCCGTGGATACGGACTTCGCCGAATTTGTTTTCGATCTGGAACGATTGGCCGGGACCGAGCGGCAGGGTTTTCTGGAAATCGCGGGAGACTTGGTCTTCGCCACGGCGCGCGGCGGCCGCTGATGTCACGGTGAACGAGGATAGAAGAGCTGCGCCGACGAGAACGAGCAGCGAGCGACACCAACGCGCGCGCCCCATGGTGGTCTCGAATCGGGTCATCGCTTGGTCTCCAGGATCTCTTCTAGCGTACGCTGCTTTTCCTGATACATCGCCAGCAGCTGATAACGCAAGTGGGCGTTCGACGGATTCAGGCCCGTCTGGGCACGCAAGTCCTCGATCGCGGAGTCGAGCACCTGGAGTTTCTCACGATAGTTAGCGAGTAGAGGCGTTTCCGGATTGGCGAGCTGCGGCTTGGCATCCATGGCCAGTTTGTCGATGGCTTGCACGTAGGCGGCTTCGGCGTGCTGGACTTCGCCCAATGCTTTGTTCCGCAAGAGCGAGTTTTGGCTGGCCGAAGTTGGCGGGTGACTGGTTTGGTTGCGATAGAGCCAGCCGCCGGAGACGAGCAGGAGCAACGCAAAAGCGCCGGCGGCGGTGAGTTGCCACGAAAGCCTAACGCCGAGCCAAGCGGAAGACCGATCCCACCACGACACTGGATTCTTGGAGGCTTCAGCACCTGCGGCCAGCGCGGCTTCAATGCGAGGCCAGAGCGAAGGGCTTGCGTCATAGTCGCGGAGTTGCGTGGCGGCGAGACTCAACGATTTCCAGGCGCGGATTTCTTCAGCGCAGGCGGCGCAAGTGGCGGCGTGCGTTTCCAGCGCGGCCCATTGCGCGGGTGTGCCATCTTCAAAAATACTGTCGCGATCGTTACACGTTACGTTCATCTGCGTCACCGAGTCTCTGCCATGCACACTTCTTTGGTTGCCAAGCTGGGGCGCAGCAGTGCTGCGCCCCTACAAATACATCTCATTGGGCTCCTTGGGCGTCGGCGCTGCGAGGAGCCTCCAGCATTCCGCGAAGATTTTTCTTGGCCTGAAAAAGCGTGTTCTTCGACGCCGTCTCGGTAATTTCCAGCATGGCAGCGATTTCCGCATGGTGGAAGCCTTCGACCTCGTAGAGCAGAAAAATGTCGCGCTGATGGCGCGTGAGTTCGGCCAGAGCGCGTTCCAGCGCGAGACGGAGCGCCGGATGGGAACTCGGCGCGCGCGGTTCGGGCCGCAGTGGCTCGCCGGTTTCGTCTTCGCTGGCGACTTCCTTCTTGCGCACGCGTTTGCGGCGGGCATCGTGGCAAGTGTTGACCAGGATGCGAAAGGTCCAGGTGACGAAACTCGATTGGCCGCGAAAACTGCCGATGCCGCGCTGCACCTTCAGAAAAGTCTCCTGGACCGCGTCTTCGGCGTCGTGGGCATTGCCGAGAAGATTGCGGGCGAGGTTCTTCATACGCGAGCCTTGCAGCGCGTAAAGGCGCTCGTAGGCGCGCAGGTCTCCCGCCTGGCAGGCTGCGGCCAGTGCGGAGTCCTCGGCCCTCGCCGCTTCCGCCGCCGGATGGAGGCCGGCAGGGGCAGCGGGTTCACGGAAAGGTTCCACTCGCCTCTCCCGGTCGCGCGGTACGGGAGGGATTCTATGCTCCCAGGGCAGTGCAAGTCCCATTGTTCCCATGCCTTGCTCCTGGGGTATAGACGACAGGCAGGGGCGAAATGTCAGGGCACGTTGAAAGGCCGCGGCTGGTTAACAATTTACCCCCTCCCCCCTCCTTTTTTCGGGTCTGCGGATTCTAAAGGACTTTAAGTCCTTTGTTTTTGGATCTGCGGATTGTAAAGGAGTTACGAGCGTATTTTGCGGATCTGCGGATTCTACAGGGTTTACGGCCAAAAGGACGTTTTGGGATGGGGCGTCAGAGGCAGCGAGGCGCGCGCCAAACGTTCGAATTAGTATTTGAGATAACACGAAGGAGGATAGCATGTTGGTAACCTTTTGTCAAGGACCAAATCGGGACGACGGCGTCCGGGGCCTAAAATGCCGAGGTGAAGGTGGTCGATTCGGATGGATGTGGAGGAGTGAGGGGGAAAATCAACCCCAAGACCCAGGTTCGAAAAACCGAACTTGGGGAACCCTCTGCAAGAAAACTCAAGAACCGCACCCTGAAAATCGAAGGGTGCGGCACCCGCCAACTCCGCCACTTGTCCGGTAACGCGACTTATCGGGAGCTAGGCGCAGTCAGCCTCGCGTACAACCGTGCGTAGTCATTAGAGATCGCAGCCGCACGGCAACCGCCCACTGGACGAGATGTAGCACCAGAAGCACCGCAAAGACAAAGACCGCAAACAGTGCGGCCGAACCGAATACAGCCATCGTGGGAGCAGACAG
>JBEKWY010000138.1:0-13209 GCA_049512575.1 Candidatus Acidiferrum sp. | reverse complement strand
CAGGACACGTGCCGGAACTCGAATGCGCTTCGCAAAGTGCGTGGCAGCGCGGCCATGAAATCTCTCAGCAATGCCACGTCGCATTTCAAATAGGGTGGCAATTGGAACAGCACTGGGCCGAGTTTTTTCTCGGCGTCCAACGGCTGCAACGATGCAACAAATTCCGACGTGAATTCCGCGACGTCCTTCAGCCGCTTGATGTGCGTAATCTTTTGGTTGGCCTTTACCGCGAATTTGAATTCGGGTGGTGTTGCCGCCATCCAGCCGCGCAGCAATTTCTCCGTCGGAAAATGCCGGAAGGTGTAGTTCACCTCGACCGTGTTTAGCCGCGAAGAGTAATGGCCGAGAAACTTTGCGGACGCAAGCTTCGCCGGATAGAAATCGGGCTTCCACGTTGCATAAGCCCAACCCGACGTGCCTGCATAGACTTTTCCCACCAAGTCACCCGCAACGAAACAGAGTCAAGACTACGCCGGGCTAAAGCCCGGTGCCTACATAGTCTTCGCGAGCAAAGTCTTCCAGCGCACCCAAGCGTCCGTGCGCGCCTTACTATTTGCCGCGCTTGCGTCGGGCGCTTCACCGGCGCGCATGAATCCGTGACCTGCGCCGTCATAGGTCACTGGCTCGTAGGTCTTGCCCGCGGCCTTCATCGCTTCGATCGTGCCGGGAACGGTGGCGCCGATGCGTGCATCTTCGCCGGCGTAAAATCCGTAGATGGGAGCTTTGATGCGCGCCATGGCATCCTTGTCTGGAGGCGGGCCGTAAAAGACAAACGCCGCCGAGAGGTCGCTGCGATTGGTCGCGAAGCGGAAGGATTGTCCGCCGCCCCAACAGTATCCGGCAACGAAGAGCTTGCCGTTGGCGGCAGGAATCTTCAGTCCATAATCCGCGGCGGCGTTGAGGTCGGCGGTGACCTGATCGGGATTGAGTTTGCTGACCGCTTCCATGGTTTTGCCTTCCGCGAACGACGAGCTGCGCCCACCATTTGGTCCCATTCCCGAGAGCAGATCGGGCGCGACCGCGATGTATCCGGCCGCGGCGACTTGATCGGCAAGGTCTTGCACCCAATCGGTCATGCCGAAGATTTCGTGGATCACGAGGACCACTGGCCGTTTGTCCTTCGACTCTGGATACACGACAAAGGTCTCGACCGAGCGATCGCCATGCTTCACGGTGACCCACTCGCTATGGCGCGGCGACTTGGCCAGCTGCGCTTTGGCCCAGTCCTGCGCGGCGGCCGGCAACGCGGCCAACGACGCAGCGAAAAGCAAACTCAGAATGGCTCGTTTCATGATGTCCTCCGCAAGCAATACTTTCTCGAACGAACGGATCGCTGGCCCACTCGCTTAGGCTCGCGGCCGCCAGAATGATATGCGCCTGCCAAGGCTTGGAGCAAGGGTTTGCGTCAACTTGATGAATTGGCCGCGAGGCATTGAGCGCGGCAAATTGACGCGCCACAGTGCAATCCGTTACCGTGACTTCGCCGATCTTGCCGAGATGGGGCACAGCGGTGCAGTGCCCCTACGACGAGCATTCCGACTCAGGAGACTTGCGCATGCACTATGCTTCACTGCTTCTCTCGTTTCCTGCGTGGAAGCCTCACTTTGCCTTTCTGAGCGATCCTTCCAGCAACGAATTGATCGTGCTGCGGTTGCTGCACTTTATTTTCGGCATCATCTGGATTGGGTTGCTCTATTTCTTCAACCTGGTACTCCAACCCACGATGCAGAGGCTCGATCCGCCGGTGCGCGTGAAGGTTCATCCGGTGCTGATGACGCGCGCGATGTTGTGGTTCCGCTGGTCCGCGCTCATTACCGTCGCGATAGGGCTGCGCTACTTTTTCACTCTGCTGGTGAGCGACGCGCGCAATGCCGGCGATTCGTCGTTGACGCTGCAATGGTTCGGCTGGTGGCTGCTAGTTTGGCTTGTGGCTTACGCGCTGATTTACGCGCTGCAGCTTCCAGCGAAAGGCCTCGTCGATAGCCCTTGGTTCCGCGCCGTTGGAGTTGCTGTCGTGGTGATCACGGCGTCATGGCTGGTACTGGCGCTCAATGGCGGGCCGAGTTCGTCGAACCAGCACCTGGCGATCAGCGTCGGTGGCGGGCTCGGGCTGGTCATGCTGCTCAATACCTGGGGCGTAGTGTGGCGGGTGCAGAAGCGACTGATTGCCGCGACGCGGGCCAGCGGCGAGCAGAGCATTCCCTTACCGCCGGAGGCGGCCCACTGGATGCGGTGGGGATTCCTGACGGCGCGGACCTCGTTCTGGCTATCGTTCCCGATGCTGTTTTTTATGGGCGCTGCGAGCCACTACCCGTTCTTGAGCACGGTGGCGCGTTAACTTTCTGGTTACCCCGCCCCCCTCCCCTTTTTTCGCAAGTGTTCATTCTACGAGAGTTAAAGTCATTTGTTTTGCTACAGATTCGCAAGTGTTCATTCTAAAAGAGTTAGCTGATGCCCTCCGAGGCCCACAAATGGAGCGAAATTGCGCCGGCTTTTGCTGGTTGAGGTTCAAAAAACGCCAGACGGAAGAGAACGGATAACGCGGAGTCGCACAATGCGCGGAGGAGCGCCGAGGTGTAGGGCGGGAAGGCAAGTTTGTCGTGATTTTCAAGGGGTAGTTTACCAGATGGGTATGTATCTGTCAAGGGAAATTTGCAAGTTACTGAAGGCGGGGGAGATAGCTCTTCGCGTGACTCCGACGAGGTATTTGGCGCGATGGCATTGAAAATCGACCCCAGAAGCGGATCGTTAAGACGGCGCATTACAGCCTAGGCTCCCGCGTCCGGCCGCTTCCGGTCACGGGCGTGAACGGGACCCAGAGGGGCATTGAGTCTCCAGACTGTACGGAGGGAGGGCAGCCACGGTGTAGACCGTTAGTTTCGCGGTTTATCGGTTAAGCGGAGCCCTGCATCGCCATGCTTTAAGCTTTGGCGCACCTTCGGCGGGCGAATGTGATACAGAGAGCTGACCGCAGCCACTAGAACGAGTGACGCGCCGCCGGCGGCCACAATGGCAAACGTAAAACCGCCGTACCCCATGCGGTAGGCCAGAATGATTCCCGCTGCTACACTAAAAAGAAGGAGTACGGCATCCTGCCGGGGTACATGCTCCAACAACTCATCACAGTTCGGACAGCGAAAAGTTGCGGCCCCTAGCTTAGGATACGGTCGAAAACTCGCTCCGCATACGGGGCACTCAGCAGCATACCGCGATCGGCGGTCAGGGCTTAGAGACATTACGAGATATTAACGAACCCTGATGCAAACTGACAGACGGTACGCCATTAGATAAGCAGACTTCGAACGCATTCCAGTAGTTTCCATCCGCCGTCAGGCTTGGAAACCACTTGGCTAGCACCTGCGGATAGTGCCAAGGCGCGGCCCACCTCGTCCTCATACATCGTGAACAAGACAATCGGCACTCGGGGCATCATCGTTCGCAATTCGAATGCAGCTTCCACGCCGTTCTTCCGGGGCATCGCCAAGTCAAGGATCACAAGGTCGGGCTTTAACGTTCTAGCCTTCTCGACGGCATCCACGCCGTCAACAGCTTCTCCACAAACGTCAAGGTCCAGCTGGCTCTCAATAAAAAGCCGGGTGATTCTCCGACATGTATCGCTGTCATCAACGACCAGGATGCGTTTGGACATGAGAATCGTCCCCTCTGGTAAGACTCAGTAACGAACCAAAAGGTTTGCGTGGTTATTTTGGGGTTTCGAGAGCACAACCATCAGATTCCAAGGTGAATTTTGGCGCGACCGAAGCGCATATCATGGAACTTGAAGAGGCGAGAGCAGAACGGCGCAGGCGACGCTACGCCGCAGCGAGAAACAGCTTAGACGGAAACCTACTTGTATGACTTGGGCGGCAGCAGAAATTGCAGGCCGAAATAGCCAACAAAGTACGACTGGTTGGGGCGGGTGGCTTCCAGGCTGCGTCCAGCCATCAGCAACAGAATGATCGGCTTGTGGAGTTTGTAGCGGGCGCCGAAATCGATGGTGGGCTGGCTCATCTGCTGGTGGAAGGTTCCCGTGTAGTAAAACTCGGCGTCCACCTCCCATTTTTCGGTGAATTCGTGGCCGACCACCAGGCCGGTGATCCAACCATCGGGCCCTTTGTGGACGAATTGATAGCCAATCTCGTAGTCCACATCCACGGGGCCAAATTTCCTGGAAAACTCGAACGGTAGCTCGAAGGATTCGCTGGGTGGAGTGATACCGCGGCGCACTGCGTCGTTGGGATTATTCAGGAAGAACTGCGGAAAGACCGAGACCGAGAGGCCGTCCTCCCCGCCGTCGTAGAAGCGCCATTTCACCCCGGGATTCGACTGGCCGAAGCCGAATTTGGTCTGCGACCCAGGGGGCTGCACGCGCAGCCAGGCGTTCTCATAGGTCAGCTGGATGCGGTCGCCGATGCCGAAGTTGATATCCAGGTCGGGAGTGTGGGAGACGGATTGGTTGCTATAGAAGAACGGCATGTAGCCGACGTTGATCTCCCAGTTGAAGGGACCGGGGGTGCCGGGGTCGTTGGTGTAATACGGGGGTCCGCCCTGCGCGAAGGCGGACGTAGCGGTGAAGAGCAGCGCGAGCAAGATCAGGCCGCGGGGCATGTTAAAGGAAAACTGAGGATTAGACTCCCTGAAATAACTTGTGCGCTCAAAACCTTTCCTTGTACCGCTTCGCAAAGATGCACCGGGCGTGTTCCGAGCGTCAAGGGCTTTGGCGTGGCGGGTTTATCCAGACTTTTACCGTCATAGATTCAGGACTGGCTTGCTAAGCCAAAGGGGTGAGTATTCAGACCGTTGCAATCCTGCCAGGCCACGGTTCTACGAAGATCACGGAGTGTTGATAGGGCTTCGGGACTCAGTCGAGGCACGAGAACCTGGAAGCTGAAGTCGAGGTAATTACAAAACCGGCTAGCAAGCTCTTATCCGATAGACGCAGGAATCCCTTTCCACTCTTTCAGTGGTCCGCTGCCGGGCTCGTGAAGCATTGTGAAGCGGGGCAACTCAAAATGGGTTGGGTCGCGGTTTAAGAAGGCAGCTGAAATAATCTCTGAGCTGCGCCTCGGCGCCCTTTATATCATGCGCTTTGAGGTCAGCCGATGCTTGTTCGAGAAACTGCTGGCAGCTATTGAGACCGAAATCCGGCGCGTCGAATCCTGCTTCCATATGGTCGAGAAACGCGCTCTGGGTGCCTGTGCCGAGTGGGCCATCAGCACCTTGAGCATCGTGCGCACCGGATGCGATGACGGCCTTTGCCGCCGCAGCCAGCGCGATGTGCGATTTCAGTGCGTGTTCTTGTACCGCTCTCGCTCGTTCACCGATCGCTTTCAGAATCTTTGCCTGTCTCTCGTTGTCTTTTGAAATGGCTTGTTTTGTGGCTTCGGCCATGCGGATCTCCTTTTGGATCGAGTTCGACTGGGCGGGGCGCGAGTATGGCACAAGTTGATGCGGCTCGCGATACGTCACCTGTGCATAACTCGCCCTCAAATTCAAAAACCAGGGCGACGGGGCTGTTTGGGTTGGCACACCTTGCGTTGAGATCCTTCACGGATCCTTATCGGATGCGTTCAGGATGACATTGTTGGGATCGGTTGTCGGACTTAAAAAAAGTGAGAGGCGGGCCAGGTCGTCCCGCCTCCCTGTTTCCCCTTTCGGGGAAAGTCCGGCTAGCCTGACGGAGGGCGGCCAGCCGGTCGTGTGTTGGCCTGGGTATGAAACACTGGTGGTTCGAAAAAAGTTTCGCGTGAATCGAAAAAAAATAGGTAGAATCCGGGCTGCGGCCCGGCCGCCACGCTTCGTCGCCTTCTCATGCCTCGCCCCTCTCATTTGAGTCCCGATAACATATTGCGTTTTCTGCAGGTTAGGAGAGATCCGGCTTCAGCTGAGGAGATTGCTCGGGGACTACGTGTGTCTAAAAATGACCGGCGGCCCTTGTTCAAAATGTTAACAAGCCTGAAAAAAAGGGGCGCGATCGCGGAGTTACCGGGCGGGCGCTACCGCCTGGCGGGGTCGAAGCCGGAGCGCGAGGCGCAGGGTCGGGATGGGGAACGCTCTGGGAAGGTGGCGACGCCGGGGTCGGATGGTGGGGTGCGGCGGGACGAGATCAGCGGGCGGCTGGTTTTGCACCACGATGGGTACGGGTTTGTGGTGCCGGATACGCCTATGCCGCAATTTGCCGGGGACATTTTTATCCCGCGGGATTCGGTGGAAGACGCGATGCACGGCGACCGCGTGATCGCGAAGATCTTGCGGACCGGTTCAGGGGTGGGGCCGCAGCGGGCGGAGGGGCGGATCGTGCGGGTGGTTGGGCGGGCGCATCCGACGGTGGTCGGGCAGTTTCGCGTTGGGCCGCGAGGGAACAGCGTGGTTCCTTATGACGCACGGATGCAGCACGCGATCGAGATATTTCCCGGACACGAACTGACGCCCGAGCTGGCAAAGAAGCTTGGATTGGGGGCGGGCGACGAGCGTGGCGGCCGGGGAAAGCGCACGGCTCATTTGGAGGTGCTGGACGGAGCTGTGGTGAACGTGGAGGTGATCCGGTTTCCGCGGGGCGGTGCGGCGCCGACTGGGCGGGTGATCGAGGTGCTGGGGCGGCCGGGGGATCTCGGGGTCGATATCGAGATCATTATCCGCAAGCATCATCTGCCGCACGTTTTTCCGCGCGAGGTTTTGATCGAGGCGGAACAGCGGGCCTTGCCGGTGACCGATGCGGACCGGGCGGGGCGAGAGGATTTTCGGGATTTGCCGATCTTTACAATTGATGGGGAGACGGCGCGGGATTTTGACGATGCGGTTTACGTCGCGCGGCGGGCGGACGGTGGGTGGCACCTGCAAGCACACATCGCGGACGTGGCGCACTACGTACGGACGGCGATGCCGCTGGACGGCGAGGCACGGTTGCGGGGGACGTCAGTTTATTTTCCGGATCGCGCGGTGCCGATGCTGCCGGAGGCGCTTTCGAACGGGATGTGCTCGCTGAAGCCGCATGAAGACCGGCTGGTGATGAGCGCGTTGATGGAGTTCGACGCCGCGGGCAACATGCGGAGCTCGCGGATGACGTCTGGGGTCATTCGGTCGGTTGAGCGCATGACGTACACGGACGTGAATAAGGTGATCGAAGGGGATGCCGAGGCTACGGCGCGGTACGCTGCGCTTGCGCCGCGTTTTCGGGACATGAAGGAGCTGGCGCTGCTGCTGAACGCGCGGCGGAACGAGCATGGGTCGATCGATTTCGATCTGCCCGAGCGCGTGATCGAATTTGACGAGCAGCAGCGCATGATCAATATCGGGCGAAGCGAACGGAACATCGCACACCGGTTGATCGAGGAGTTCATGCTGGCGGCGAACCGGGCGGTGGATGGATATTTGCTGAAGAGGGGGATCGCTTCGCTACATCGGGTGCACGAGAAGCCGGATGCGAAGAAAGTTTTGGAGTTTGAGGAGTTGGCGCGGGCGTTTGGGTATTCGCTGGGCGTGGAGAATTTGCATCAGCGGGAGGTGGCGGTGCGGCATGGGCGCGTGCCTGCTCCCGCGAAGGCCGGGCGGCCCGATTCGTATGGACATGGGCGCGAGCGCGGAATGCGCGTGGCTTTGCCGGGGGCGTCGGCGGACCTGCGGATTACGCCGCAGCATTATCAGCGGCTGGTTCGGAAAATTGCGGGGAAGCCGGAGGAGCGGATTATTTCGTACTTGATGTTGCGGTCGCTGAAGCAGGCTCGGTATGCGGCTGACCCTTTGGGGCATTTTGCTTTGGGATTTGAGGAGTACACGCACTTTACTTCGCCGATTCGGCGTTATCCGGATTTGATCGTGCACCGGACGCTGAAGTGGGCGCTGGAGCATCCGCAGGAGGCTGCGCCTGCGGCGCCGAGGCGCGTTGCGGGGGCGGAAGTGGTGGTGTATTCCCACCGCGAGCTGGAGGAGATCGCGGCGGAATCTTCGGAGGCGGAACGCCGCGCGGCTGGGGCGGAACGCGAGTTGATGGATTGGAAGACGGCGCAATTCATGGAGGAGCATCTTGGCGAGGAGTACGACGGGCTGATTATTTCGGTGCAGAAGTATGGGTGCTTTGTGGAATTGTTTGAGGTTTTTGTGGAGGGGTTGTTGCCCATCAATGCGATCGAGGAAGCTGCGGGGGCGCGGTGCATTTATCGCGAGAAGGATCACGCGATTGTGGCGATGCCTGGCGGGGATGGACGGCGGGCTGGGAGCGGGCGCGGGTCGCAACGCGGACGCGGCGCGAAGCCGAAGCAGCTGATGTGGCAGCATGGCGATCGGGTGCGGGTGCGGGCGGAAAGAATTGATCCGATGCGGCGGCGGGTGGAATTTGCGCTGGTCAACGGGGTCTAAGCGGTCGTCCGATCAGCGGTTCAAAATACGCGCATCGAGACATTCTGGGCGATAGTGCGACAAAACAAATAGATTTCGTACGTCCGGGCAAGCTGGGGCACAGCAGTGCTGTGCCCCTACGGGACGCTGGGCGGACTTTGATCGAGTTCTGTTATTCTGGAGTGCTGGCAAGCACTGCGCGTTGCGCACCTGGCCGCTCGCCGCAACATCCTTTATAGAGAGGAAATACCCATCGTGAGTTCGACTACGGTTACGGAAAGCGGAGTAAAGGGCGCCTACACGGGCGTCAAGCGCGCTTACAATTTTAATGCGGGGCCCGCGGCTTTGCCGCTTTCGGTGCTGGAGCGCATTCGCGAGGAGTTGCTGGACTGGCGCGGCAGCGGCATGTCGGTTATGGAGATGAGCCACCGGTCGCCGGAGTTTGAGGGCATCGCGACTCGGGCCGAAGAGGGCTTGCGCAAACATTTGTCGATCCCCGCGGAGTACGCCGTGTTGTTCCTGCAAGGTGGTGGCAGCATGCAATTCACGATGGCGCCGATGAACCTTTGTCTTCCCGGCAAGCCAGTGGATCTGCTGCACACAGGGACTTGGACCGCGAAGGCGCTTGGGGAGTTGAAGAAGGGCATTCTGCACACTGTGGCGGCGTCCACCGAGGCGGAGAAATTCATTCGCGTGCCGCGGCAGGAGGAAATCAAGCTTTCCGCCGATCCTTCTTACGTGCATATGTGCACGAACAATACGATTGAAGGGACGCAGTGGCACACGATGCCGGAATTGGGCGCCGCTGCACTGGTCGCCGACATGTCTTCGGACATTGCTTCGCGGCAAATCGATGTGAAAAAGTTTGGGTTGATTTTCGCCGGGGCGCAGAAAAATCTTGGGCCCAGCGGGGCGACCGTAGTGATCGTGCGCAAAGACCTTGCCGAGCGCGCGGACAAAAACCTGCCCACGCTCTTGCAATACCGCACGCACATTAAAGAGAAGTCGCTGTATCACACCCCGCCGACGTTTGCGATTTACATCGTTGGGTTGGTGATGGAGTGGATCGAGGCTGAGGGTGGCATCACGGCGATCGAGAAGCGGAATGAAGCGAAGGCCAAGATGCTGTATGACGCGATCGATTCGAGCGGCGGGTACTACGTTTGCCCGGTCGAAAAAGCGTCACGGTCGCGGATGAACGTGGTGTTTCGCGTGGCGGGCGGCGACGAAGCGAAGGAGAAGAAATTTGGCAAGGATGCGGAAGCCGCCGGAATTGTGGGCACGCCTGGGCATCGGTCTGTGGGCGGGATGCGGGTGTCGCTTTACAACGCGGTCACGCCAGAAGCGGTGCAGGCGCTAACGGGTTTCATGCAGGAATTCCAACGTAGGAATGGCTAGGTGATATCTTGCGAGAGTGGTGGAGACGGCTCCGGAGGAGAGGTTACGTGGAGCCTTCTCCGCCGATTCAACTGGAACTGTCTCTCTACGACCTAATCAAAGCCACTGCGGAAAAAGCCCCTCCTAATTCGCCTATTGACGAATCCCTATTTCCAAAGATTGGGTTGATGGACGGCGGCATTTCGTTCGCTGCCGGAGCGTTGGATGCGCTCTCCAGTCGATTTCGGAATGACGGCAGCGAGGATGAGTGGGAGTACCTCAGAAACCTTTTCGCAGAAATTGAGAAAGGTAGAATTCGGAACTGGAAGAACCTGGACGAGCGGATCAAGGGCCGAGCGGCGCAGGCTACCATGGACCGCGTCTTGGAAAGTTTGAATGGGACCGCTGTCGGCCGGCTACACCCCAGCATGTTTCGAGAACTGGCGCAGAACAGTCGTAACTATGAGGCTGTTAAATGGGGCATTGCCATCGGCGCGCTCGACGCCAATCCGGAGTTCGTCGAAGACCTGCTGCTTTTTGCCCGGCATTCGGAATTCACAGTACACGCGATTCGCGCTTTGCTGCGTTCCTATTCACGCATTCCGGAACTAAAACAGAAGCTGCTATCTTTGCTTCCCGGCAGTCGGGGATGGGGAGTCATTCGCTTAGTAGAATTTCTAATAAGCATTCCTGCTTTTACATCCGACTTATCGGTGCAGAGAGATTGCTTGATTTATGGCATGGAGAATAACGAAGGTATTTCTATGGAAATCGCCTTCACGCTGGCGACTCACATCGACAGCTATCACTTTCTGTCGCTTAGCAAAACGGATGGAGGTGTCTTCAAGAGTTTCTCGCAAATGATGAACACGCTGCTCACGGAACCGAATCCGCTCGGCGGGTTGAACGATCTCGCGAACTCGGAAGCATTGTTTGGCAGCTACGTTGAACTTCTCGAGGTACGGGCACCGGATAACTACGTGCTAATGGGGTTGCGGGCTGCAGACGAATTTCTCAACGATAGTGCGACAGTGTGGCTCGGAAAAGAGCATCTGATACAGCATGTACGCTTGCTTCTCCGCAACCGCGCCTCGATCGACGTTTTGCGGGCGGGATTGAAAGATTCTTCGACCAGGTGGGTCGCGCTAAAAATCATTCGTGAAAATCAGGTTCGAAGCTTGGTTCCAGACGTGGAGGCGTTGTTTATCGAAAAACCGGACTCCACGAACATCGACGTTCTGAGCGAATTAGGCGAGCTGCAGCACCTGCAGACGATGTTTGTGAAAATTTCGGAATTAGTGAATTTGTCGGAAAGAAGCGCGCGTCCCATGAGCAAGATTAACGTGGTCGGGCTCGAACATCAGAACGGCTTTGAATATGCGGGAATTGTTAAGACCCTTGGCCGGCTGGGAACGCCAGAGGCTATATTGCATTTGAAGCGTGCGTTTCGAGACTACGACCCACTCGTCCGCGCAGCGGCGTGTACAGCGGTGATCAAGATGGATCGGTCG
The DNA here is from genome assembly GCA_049512575.1 of Candidatus Acidiferrum sp. Taxonomy (GTDB): domain Bacteria; phylum Acidobacteriota; class Terriglobia; order Acidiferrales; family UBA7541; genus Acidiferrum. The sequence goes on along the minus strand of JBEKWY010000138.1, from coordinate 1,987 downwards.
AAAATTGACCTAGAGATCACGGGTTTGATCGTGGAAAGGCTTGACGACTCCCCGAAGTATGTTGCAGAGGCCGCCCTCCAAACTGCCAATTCGCTCGGTATATCCGCCTCTGATACTTCCTCCGGCAAACCGAATTAGGGCTGCGCCAGATAAAGAAGTGGCGAGGTCGTCAAGACACTCGCCACTTCGATCAGCGGTCTCAAGCGAGGTCGAACAGGAGGACTTCGGCGTCGTTGACTCCGGTCAGCTCTACGGACTTTTCGGCTGAGATGGCGGCGCCGTCTCCTGTCCCCAGCGGCTTGCCGTTTAGCTTTACGGTGCCGCGGGCTACCTGGACGTAGGCGTGGCGGTCGGGCTTCAGTGTGTGCTTCACGGATTCGCCCGCGCCCAGGACCGTTGCGTATAGCTCGTTGTCCTGGCGGATTTTGACTGAGCCTTCGCGGCCGTCGGGCGACGCTACCAGGCGGAGCTTGCCGCGCTTTTCGGCTTCGGTAAAGTTTTTCTGATCGTACGCGGGCTTGTGACCGCGCTTGTCGGGCATCATCCAGATTTGATACAGGTGCACGGGTTCGGACTTCGAGGCGTTGAACTCGCTGTGCGTCACGCCGGTGCCTGCGCTCATGTACTGGATATCGCCGGGTTTGATCACTGAGCCGTTGCCCATGCTGTCGCGATGCTCCAGGGCGCCTTCCAGCACGTAGGTCACGATTTCCATGTCGCGGTGGGGGTGCATGGGAAAGCCGCCGCCGCCGGCGACGCGGTCATCGTTCATTACGCGCAGGGTGCGAAATTGTACGTGCTCGGGATCGAAATAATCGGCGAACGAAAAGGTGAAATGGGTGTCCAGCCAGCCGTGGTTGGCGCGCCCGCGGTCGTCGCTCTTGCGAATGGCAATCATCAGCTACCTCCAGGGTGCTTGAAAGGAACGAGGCAATAATACTCGTTATAACGACTATTGTCAAGAGGTAGATTATGGCACTTGTTCCCATGTTCGGCGCCTCTTCCTATTCCTTTAGATTCAAGTACTTGTTGGCCCTGGTCACTGGGCCATTCCCGTGGCAATCCCGTTTGGTGTAGAGTAGCTACGCAGTGAGGCTTGGGCCTCGCTTGCCCCCAAGGATCGGCTCATGGACTCCTCAACAACCGCCGCGACGCAAGCCCGCAAGGCCGAAACGCCTTCCGTAGGTCGCGAAACGCTTACAGTCACGGACAATCGGACCGGGAAAAGCTACGAAGTTCCGATTACGCACGGGACCATTCGGGCCATGGACCTGCGGCAGATCAAGGTGAACGGCACGGATTTCGGCATGATGAGCTACGATCCGGCGTTCAATAACACCGCGTCGTGCGTCAGTAGAGTCACTTATATCGATGGCGACGCCGGGATCCTGCGTTACCGGGGCTACCCGATCGAAGATCTCGCGGAGAAAAGCACTTACCTGGAAACGGCGTACTTGTTGCTGCACGGCGAACTGCCGACCGCGGAACAATTGAAGGATTGGACCTACCACATCACGCACCACACCTTCATTCACGAGAGCATCAAGAAATTTCTGGATGGATTTCATTATGACGCCCATCCGATGGGTATGATGATTTCCACGATCGCGGCGCTGTCGACGTACTATCACGACGCGAAAGATATTTTCAGCCCGGAGTCGCGCAAAAAGCAGACCTACCGGTTAATCGGAAAAATGCCTACGATCGCGGCATTTTCGTACCGTCATTCACTCGGGATGCCGTTTGTTTACCCGGACAACGAGCTGAGCTACCCAGGCAATTTCTTGAACATGTTGTTTCGGACGACCGAGGCGCGGTACCGCGCAAATCCTACGCTGGAGCACGCTTTGGATGTCTTGTTCATCCTGCACGCGGACCACGAGCAGAACTGTTCGGCGAACACGATTCGGGGAGTCGGCAGCTCGCACGTCGATCCTTATTCCGCCACCGCCGCGGCGATTGCCGCGCTTTACGGCCCGTTGCATGG
>JBEKWY010000137.1:0-13353 GCA_049512575.1 Candidatus Acidiferrum sp. | reverse complement strand
GCGTCCTCCTCCGCCTTCAGCTCCTGCGAAATGCGCCACAACTCCGCGTCCAATCGTTGCGACGCTTCCTCCGCCTTCGCAATTTCTCCCGCGTCCAGCGCCTGCATCCCGGCCGTAAAGTCGGTCAGCGCCCGCGCTAGAAATCCAAGGTTCGACAACGCCGCAGGCGGCGTCTCGCTGGCTTTCAACAATTCCGAAGCGCGCGCCCAATCCCCAGCACGCAACGCCACCGGCAACCGCGGATCGAGCCGCGTGATCGAATCCCGCGGCGACCATGGATACAAAGTCGCCTCCAGCTGCCCCCGCGCCTCCTTTAACTTCGCGGAAAGCACGGTCGCTTCCGCCAGCTGCCCTTCTTCCATCAGGTTCGCGATCGCATACATCATGTTGTGCACGTAGTTCCAATCGTCATCCACCTGCACGCGCTGCGCCTGCATGTATTGCTCGTCCGCCTGCATCGACGCCGCAAATGATTGCTGCGCCCGTGCGTAATCCCCGGTCCGGTAATAAATATGTCCCGGCATGTGCACCATGTGACCCGAAGTGGGCGCCAGCCTTCCCAGGATGTCCGCGCTGTGTAACGCCTGCCCCGGCTTGGGGCTAGCCTCCACCGCATGAATCCAATAATGGTTCGCCGCCGAGTTTTCCGGCTCATCCCTCAGCACGCCCTGTAAAATCGCCAGCGTGTCCTTTGTCCCCTTCCGCGGCGTTCCATCACCCTCGTAGCCTTCCATCAACGTCCAAGCCAGAAATATTCGCGCGTGCGTGTCTTTCGGAGAATGCTTCACCAGCTTGCGTAAGATCTGCACTTCCTTGGAGTCGCCTACCTCGTCCGCATCCTTCTTGTCTTTCTCCGCCGCTTCATGCGCCGCGCTCGCCTCGATGTACAAACGTTCCGCCTTGCTCGCATGTCCCATCAGGCTCACCGCTTTTGCCAGCGCTTCATCCGCAAAATGTTTGCTCCTCCGCCGGAGCGGCTCCGCCAGGTAAAGCCCCCAGTAGCACATCGCGCATTGCGGATCGACGCGCACACCCTGCTCGAACGCCCGCGCCGACTCGTAGTCCCAAAAATCGTGATAAAGGTTCAGACCCTGATCGAACCAAGCCTGTGCCTCAGGCGTCGCCGTGATCTTGATATGCACGTTCCCGATACCACTCAGCTTCTGTGGCACAGGCAATTTGTCCGGTACGATTTCGTCCTGCGTCCCCATCGAATGGCACATCGTTCCAGTCTGACTCACAGCCCGCGGCGCAGCGCCGAGAAGTAGTGCCATGCCCGCCGCCACAACTCCCATACCCGCCCATTTCCACGCCGTCACACCGAACCTCAATCCCAACACAGCGAACCTCCGATGACCCATCATCAAAATCTCAGTATCACCCACAAACCCAAGCGACCTCACGCAACCTCAACCACTGAATCGATCACCAAGCACGAGTCACTTCCGCTCGAGCGGTTGGATCATCGCGTTCACCAAAGCCGGATCGTCGAACTCGGTCACGTCACCTGGGCCCTTACCCGCGACCGGTAACAGCCGCGCCGACAGTGGCTTGTGCCACTTGAACGCCAGCGACGCCATATCCCCGATAATCAGGTCCAGCCGCTCTTCGCTGATGTCGCCAGGAAGCGGGACGGTATCGAGCCCCGTGCCGCAAACGGCGCTGTAGCTGAGCAGCGCGTCGATCGATACGTTGCCTTCACTCCAGCGTTGCGACAAGCGCGAATCCTCCAGAATCGGCAGCATCAACCCGGAATAGCCGGTGCGCTTCACCGCAATATCCTTGATCGCTGCGGTGACCGTCGCCGCCGCCGTGAGCGTTCCGCTCGACCCGAACGGCTGCGAGCTCAGGCTTTCCAGCGCCGCGCCGATCGAAACGTCTTTCGATGGCGCGGGCGACAGATCGATTCCCGTGTATGCCCAGCCGGTGTCGCGATCGATGCGCTGCGCCTGCGCTTCGACGTCGAAGGCCGCCGTTGCGAGCGCGTCGGTCAATTTCTGCTTTGCGACGCGAAGGTCCGGCGCATTCGTGAACGCCGCCGCAACGGTATTCGCCGACTCCAGCGCGATAGCGAACTGGTGCCCGAAACCCGTGTGGTACGAACCTGGAAAAAACGGCGTGAGCGGCGGGACCATGGCGATGGCGGAAAACCGGAAATTCGCCTGGCTGTGCTCGGTATCTTCAAGCTTCTTGATCACCCGCGCCGCAGCCCCGACGGCGCGCCAGCGAACGCCATCCTCGCCGGCCACCACTAGGCTGCCGTTCAAAATTTTCGTGTTTTTCAAAATTTCAGCCAGAAGGTCGGCTTGTGCTTCGCCGTCGTCGCCATTCAGCATTGCCGGGCCAATCGATGCGTCGAATTTATCCTCTTCCGCGACCGCGTCGTAGTTCCGAAAGAACGCCAGCGCCTGCTCGGTCGTTAGCCCTTTCGTGTACTGCGAAAATGGCTGCGTTGAAATCCGGATCGTCTGCACCTCAAACCCGCGCGACTCGAAAACTGTCCGCGCATACTTCAGCATTTTAACCGCATCCGCGATCTGCGGCTGATACTGCGTCCGATCCAGATTCACAAACGCCGTGATCGCGCGGATTTTAGGCTTGGCGGGATCAACCGCTGCAGCTTTACGCTGCGCGCCGGCAAATCCTCCGGTAGCTAGGATCGAGATACAGAACAGGATGGCGGTGCGAACGTAAAGACAGCGCGAAGGAAACGCGGACGCATTCATGTGGTCGGCTCCCGTACGGCACGATACATCGTGCGGTGACAGCTTACAAGATTGGGCTAAAGCTCTTCGTGAACGACAAACGCTTGTAGGGGCGGGGCTTGCCCCGCCTGGCCGACCGCGTCCGGCTGAAGCAGGTAAATGGAATTATGAAAATGCTGAGATGCCGGTGATGCGCTCGCCGATCACCAGCTTGTGGATGTCGTTGGTACCCTCATAGGTGGAGACGCTTTCGAGGTTGTTCATGTGGCGCATGATGCAGTAATCATCGACGATGCCGTTGGCGCCGAGGATATCGCGCGCCTTGCGAGCCGTTTCGAGCGCGATCGCGACATTGTTCATTTTCAACATCGAGATATGCGCGTGATCCACTTTGCCTTGGTCTTTCAGTCGACCGACATGCAGCGCAAGCAATTGTCCCTTCACGATTTCGGTGATCATCCACGCCAATTTTTCCTGCACCAACTGGTGTGACGCAATGGGCTTGTTGGCAAACTGCTTGCGCGTCTTCGCATATTGTAGCGCCGTATCGTAACAGGCCATCGCCGCGCCCAACGCTCCCCACCCGATGCCGTAGCGCGCCTGGTTCAAGCAGCCCAGCGGGCCTTTCAGCCCGACGACCTTCGGGAGCAAGTTCGCCTCCGGAATTTCGCAGTCGCTGAACGCCAAGCCCGAAGTCACCGACGCCCGCAACGACCACTTTCCGTGCACATCCCACGCCTTGAATCCCGGCGTGCCTTTTTCCACCAGAAAGCCGCGAATCTTTTCGTCCTCGCACTTCGCCCACACCACGGCCACGTCTGCGATCGAGCCGCTGGTGATCCACATCTTCTCGCCGTTCAAAACGTACTTGGAGCCCTTTTTCACCGCGCGCGTCAGCATCCCGCCGGGATTCGACCCGAACTGCGGCTCCGTCAATCCAAAACACCCGATCGCTTTGCCCTGCGCCAGCAATGGCAGCCATTTATCTTTCTGCGCGTCGTTGCCATACGCATAGATCGGATACATCACCAGCGCGCTCTGCACCGATACGAAACTGCGAAGTCCGGAATCGCCACGCTCGAGTTCCTGCGTCACCAAACCGTACGCCACGTTCGACATGCCCGCGCAGCGATACCCCTGCAAGTTCGCGCCAAAAAAACCCAGCTCGCCCAACTGCGGCACCAGGTGATGCGGAAACGTGCCTTCCCGGCTGTGTTTCTCGATGATGGGAATGACTTCGTTTTCGACGAACTGTCGCGCCGTCTGCCGAACCAGTTTTTCTTCGTCGTTAAGCTGCGAATCGAAGTCGATGTAATCCACTCCGCCGTATGCGGCCATCGTGCTCTCCTGATTTCCTTCCTATTGGCCCTGTACGCGAGGCGACCCGTTTCCAGTGATCCATTTCGGGGTCACTGAGCGATTGTTCGCGCCACCGCCGCACCCAGGCTGCTGCGCAGGCGCGTTTCGCCAAGCCAGGCTTGCCAGTGAAAAATCGTGCGTAAGGGAATTTGTCGTCGCGGGCGCGGCTGTCGCTGGTCGACGATCGCGGCGTTGCGCGAAGGTGCGCCCGGGTTCAACCCTGGCTCGTGCAAAAGCATTGTAGCAACGCGTTGTAAGCAGGAGCAACCGCGAGAGGTTAAAGTTCGAGAAGTTGACGTGAAGCGCTCGCTTGAAGTGAAGGCGCACTTCATTTTGGGAAAGCGCGACAGGATGGCGAGTCACTTCGGCACTAGACCGTTGCGTGCCACAATCTAAGAGATTTCTAACCGGCGCTCCACACGATAAACCGCTGAATGCAAAGCACATGCACCGCAAGGCCTCATTCCACTTCGGCGGTGGGCATGCACATCCCTCTTCGGGGGAGACTGTGCCAACAAGCAAAGCGAACACAAACCTGCGGGGCGCCGGCCGCGCAGCGCGATGGATTCTTCTGATGGTCTGCTTAAGCGAATGTCCGCGAGCGATTGGGCGACAGCAACAACAGCAGCAGCCCGGCGATCTGGCCAATCAGAGCCTGGAAGACTTGATGAACGTGGAAGTAACGTCGGTCTCGAAAAAGGAGCAGAAACTCTCCAAGGTAGCGGCGGCGATTTTTGTGATTACGAAAGAAGACATCCGCCGCTCCGGGGCAGTGAATATTCCAGACGCGTTGCGTATGGTTCCCGGACTGGACGTCGCGCAAATCGATGCGAATACCTGGGCGATCAGCGCGCGAGGGCTGAACGAGCAATTCAGCGACAAGTTGCTGGTGATGATCGATGGCCGCAGTGTGTATACCCCGACGTTCGGCGGCGTGTATTGGGACTCGCTGGATCTTCCGTTGGAAGACATCGAGAGGATCGAAGTGGTCCTTGGTCCGGGTGGCACGGTATGGGGAGCGAATGCGGTGAATGGCGTGATCAATATCATTAGCAAGAGCGCGTCGGAAACGCGGGGAGGGTTGGTCGTTGCCGGAGGCGGCAACATCGACGAGGAATTTGGGACCGTGCAATACGGCGGCCCAGCGGGGCAAAACACGGACTACCGCGCGTACGTGAAATACAACAATGAAGATCACCTCCCGGGTCTCGATGGCAAGCCGGGCGGAGACGGCTGGGACATGCTACGAGGCGGATTTCGCACCGACAGCGCGCTCTCCACCGACGACAAATTAACGGTGGAAGGAAATCTGTACGGCGCGCAAGAGGGTCAGAACGTCCTCAGCATAGCTCCTGGAATCGTCAACGCGGAAAACGGTAACTTGTCCGGCGGAGATGTCGAGACGTTTTGGAACCACACGTATTCCGAAAAGGCTGCGTCCACGCTTCAGGTTTCCTTTGACCGCTACGAGCGCAACGTTCCCTTCACCGACAACCGGGATACGTTCGACGTGGCGTTTCAGGATTACTTCTCCTGGGGAGAACGACAGAACCTGATTTGGGGGGTTGGCTACCGCTATACCAGTCACGAGAGCAACAGCGCGACGGTTTCGTACGATCCTTCCGACAGCACGCGGCAGCTCTTCAGCGCATTCCTCCAAGACGAGATCGAAGTGATTCAGGATCAGCTTTTCTTGACTGTGGGCACTAAACTGGAGCACAACGACTACAACGGTTTCGACGTATTGCCGAGCGCACGCCTGGCCTGGCAGCCTGAGCGAAAACAAACGGTCTGGATGGCCATTTCCAGAGCGGAAAGAACGCCTTCCAGTGGAGATGTCGCCGATCACGTTGACAGCGGACTAATCCCTCAGCCCGCCGGCCTTCCCCTTCGAGTTGTATTGAGCGGTGATCCGAACTTCAAGAACGAAGAACTCGTCGCGTATGAGGCCGGATACCGCGCTTCTATAACCAATGCCTTTTCGCTCGACCTTTCCGCCTATTTCAATTCCTACGATGACCTCCGAACACTGGAGACCGGCGTGCCCAGTGTTGTGCCTGCGCCGCCAACGACTTATATCCTGCTGCCGCTTTCTTTCGCGAACGAAATGCACGGCGAAGCGCACGGGCTGGAGGCCGCTGGGACCTGGAAGCCAGTCGCGCGCTGGGAGATCAAGGGTGGCTATGCGTTCGAACGCGTACACATGCATCAGGATCCCACCAGTAACGACACCGTCTTGCTCGCAGACGCGCAGGGCGGCAGCCCGCATCACTCGGCGCAACTGCAATCGCACGTCACCCTGGGGCACGCTCTAGCTTGGGATTCTTCGGCCTTTTTCGCGGACCGCAGACCTGCGTTAGGTGTGCCAAGCCATACGCGAATGGATAGCGGCCTCTCCTGGCAATTCGCGAAGAGCCTGTCGCTGAGCGTCGTTGGACAAGATCTGCTGAAGGACCACTATCTCGAATATCTCAACCTGAGCGGGTTGACGCAATCGGCCCTGATCAAACGCAGCGGATACATCAAACTTACGTGGCGATTCTAAGGTCGTGGGGACTTGATGTGAAGAAGGCGGCAGCCCGAGGCTGGAACGCAAGCCGGATCCAAGCGAGAACGCACGCGGGTCCTAAGAACCTGAAGGCGTTGTGGCTGGCGGTTTTCCTTGTGACCGCTTCTGGTTTGCCGCCGAGAACCAGAGCGGAGTCGAACTCTACCAGCGAGTACGACGTGAAGGCGGCCTTCTTGTTTCATTTCGCGCAGTTCGTGGAATGGCCCGCGGAGGCGTTCGATGACGCCGACAGTCCTCTGACGTATTGCACCATTGGAGAAGATGCATTTCGCGGGGCGCTGGATGAGAGCGTGAAGGGAAAGCGCGTGGGGAACCGCGAGTTGCGAGTGCGGCACCTCAAGGAGCGGGAGCGGATCGAAGGTTGCCAGGTACTGTTTATTGCCGCAGCCCAGAGAGCACGGCAGGGGGAGGAGTTGGCCAACGCGAGCGGGCGTCCAGTGCTCACCGTGGGCGAGACTGAACACTTCGCTCGGGACGGCGGGATCATCGGATTTTGTTTGGAGCAAAAAAAGGTGCGCTTCGAGATCAACCTGATTGCTGCAGAACAAGCGCAGTTGAAGATCAGCGCCAAGCTGCTGTCGCTGGCGAAGACCGTGCTGGGGAATCCAAGAGGGGATTGAAATGTCTTTGTATCGAGACGCTTCGATCGAACAGAAGCTGACCTTGGTCATGCTGACTACCAGCCTGTTCGGGCTGAGCGTGGCATGTCTCGGCTTCGAGATTTACGAGCGGGTAAGCTACCGGGAGTCGATCACTAGCGAGTTGACGGCGTTGGCGGACACGCTCGGCGCGAATGCCACGGCTTCGCTGGCCTTCAGCGACCATCAGTCCGCCACGGATATATTGAGCGCGCTGCGGGCGGAGCGGCACGTGGTCGAGGCGTGTTTATACGACAAACATGGAAAATTCTTCGCGGACTACAAGCGGGGACCAGGAAGCGATCACTGCAGCGAATCCCCGCCGAATGCGGAGGTAAGATTCGGAGCCGAGTCGGTGACCTTGAGCCAGCGCATTTCGTTGGGTGGCGAAATGGCGGGCTCAATCGTGCTCACTTCGGACCTCGACGCCCTGCATGCCAAGATTCGGCGATATACGGAAATTGCGGCGCTGGTGATTTTCCTGTCCGTGCTGGCGACGCTGCTGGCGGCCTCGCGCTTGATCCGTCTGATCACCAGGCCGATCCTGCAATTGGCAAAAATCGCGGGTCGCGTATCCACGAAGGAAGATTACACGCTGCGGGCGGTCGCGGGCAGCGCCGATGAGGTTGGAATGCTGATCACCGCGTTCAACCAGATGCTCGAACGTATTCAAGAACGCGATGCTGCGCTGCAAAACTCGAACAATCAGCTGGAATCCCGCGTAGAGGAGCGCACTCGGCAATTGCAGGGTGAAGTCGACGATCGCATGCTGGCGGAAGAAACGCTCTCGAAGGAGCGGGGAATGCTGCGCGCTTTGATCGATAACGTTCCGGACTTCATGTACGTGAAAGATGCCGAGAGCCGCTTCGTGGTGGCCAATGCCTCGCTGGCGCGATCCATGGGCCTGAAGAGCCCCGCGGATCTGCTCCAGAAGACCGACTTCGATTTCTACCCCAGAAAGTTAGCCACCAGCTTTTATGAAGACGAGCAGATGGTGATCAGCTCACGCGAGGCCATGTTCAATCGAGAAGAGGAAGCCATCGACAGCCTCGGAAATAGAATGTGGTTGCTGACCACAAAAGTGCCTCTGTTCGACAAAGACGGCCGGATCACGGGAATCGCCGGAGTGGGGCGTGATATCACGGAACGCCAGCGCGTAGAACGAGCGATGCAACGAGCTAAGGAAGCCGCTGAAGCCGCAAGCCGGGCCAAGAGCGAGTTCCTGGCGAATATGAGTCACGAAATTCGCACGCCGCTAAACGGCGTCATGGGCATGACGGATCTGGCGCTGGATACGCAACTGACGCCGGAGCAGCGCGATTACCTGGAGACGGTGAAGACGTCATCGGATTCATTGCTGACGGTGATCAACGACATTCTGGATTTCTCGAAGATCGAGGCCGGGAAGATCGACCTGGAGGAAGTCGATTTCAATTTGCGGGAGTCGCTGGAATCGACTCTCAAAACGGTGGCTCTCCGTGCCGACGAAAAAGGCCTGGAACTCCTGTGCGAAATCGCGCCGGAAGTGCCGGAAATTGTTTGCGGAGATTCGACGCGGCTGCGGCAAGTGGTCATCAACCTGGTGGGAAACGCGATCAAGTTCACCGAGCAAGGTGAGGTGGCGCTGAAGGTGCAAATCGAAAGCCGGGATGGCGACGATTGCGTCTTGCGTTTTACTGTGTCCGACACCGGAATTGGAATTCCGGAAGACAAACGCGAGTCGATTTTTGCCCCTTTTTCGCAAGCGGACACGTCAACCACCAGGAAGTACGGCGGAACCGGGCTCGGGCTGACCATCTCGACGCGGCTAGTGGAAATGATGGGCGGGAAGATCTGGGTAGAAAGCGAAGAGGGGCGGGGCAGCCAGTTCCACTTTACGGCGCGCCTGGGAGCAACGGACACCAAGGAGATGAAGGTAGGCACGGCGGCGCCGCCGGAAATTCTGCGCGGCGTGAAAGTTCTGATCGTGGACGACAACCGCACCAACCGGCGAATCCTGGAGGGAATGCTGAAGCGTTGGGAGATGAAGACAACCTCGGTCGAAGATGGGCAAGAGGCGCTGGACCAATTGTCGGTTGCACGAGAGGCTGGGGAACCGTACGGTCTGATTCTCACGGATATGCACATGCCGAAAATGGATGGGTTCACGCTAATCGAGCACATCCGGCACAAACCGGAATTGGCTACCTCCACGATCATGATGCTGACTTCAGCAGGCCACCGCGGAGACGCGGCGCGTTGCCTGGAGTTGGGAGTCGCAGCGTATTTGTTGAAGCCCATCCGGCAGTCGGAACTGCGCGAGGCGATTGCGACAGTACTAGGCGCGCGCGAGCAGGAAGGCGCGATCCCGCTGATCACCAGGTTCTCGCTGCACGACGCGCACGATCCGTCGGCATTTCTGCGTGTGCTGCTGGCCGAAGACAATGCCGTGAACCAGAGGCTCGCCGTCAGGTTGTTGGAAAAGCGAGGTCATCGCGTGGCGGTGGCGGGTAACGGGCGGGAAGCGCTGGACGCGCTCGAGAAGGAAAAGTTCGACCTGGTTTTCATGGACGTGCAGATGCCCGAGATGGACGGACTGGAGGCCACGGCCACTATTCGAGAAAAGGAGAAGATCAGCGGGCTGCACCAGCCCATCATCGCCTTGACCGCGCACGCCATGAAAGGGGATCGCGAGAAATGCCTCGCTGCGGGAATGGACGGCTACCTGACCAAACCAATCCGGCCGCAAGACCTGGAAGGGATCCTCGACGAATACGTGGCGCGGCGCGCGGCAGCCGTAGCTCCCACTGAGATTGCCGGTCAACGCAAATAACACGTCGAGTGGCAGCTTGACGGTTCTCGCCAAGTCCGGCGACACTGAATATTCTGATTTTTGGTTGTAACGAGAGCGCGCGCTTTTTGCGCGGTTCACGAATCTACGCCGTACGATTCCTTTTTCTTTCCGTGGAGATGATGAAGCCAAAAAATCGACGTGATGCCAAAAAACGTTTGCAGCCGAAAATCCTGATCTTTGACATCGACGGCGTGCTGATCGATGTGCGCGGCACGTATTGGCGCTCGGCCCTGGAAACCGTTCGCCATCTCAGCGGGAAGCGCGTCACCTACGCGGACCTGCATAAATGGAAAAGCAAACCCGGGCACAACGATGACTGGCGCATGACCGCCAACTGGGTTACGTCGCTTGGCCGGCCAACCACCTACAACGAGGCGCGCGCGGCGTTCGAGAAATTCTATTGGGGAACGGATGGCAAGCTGGGGAACGTTCGCAACGAGAAATTTGTGATTACGCCACGCCAGTTGGAGCGTTGGGCGGCACGCTTCGAGCTGAATCTTTTCACTGGGAGGACCCGGCGGGAGTTTGCGTTCACCTTCGATCGCTGGCCGCACACTTCGCACTTTCGCATGGTCGTCACCATGGATGACGTCAAGCGTGGCAAGCCGCATCCAGAAGGATTGCTGAAGATACTGGGAAAGCGCGATCCGGCGACGGCGGTCTATGTCGGCGACAACATCGACGACGCGTTGGCGGCGCGCGATGCGGGCGTGCCCTTTCTCGCCATTTTGCCGGCTGGTGCGCACGGCTACCGCCAGCGCTCCACAAACTTCAAGAAGCTCGGCGCGCTCGCTCTTCTTTCGCGCGCCACCGACCTCAATCGTTGGTTGGCGCGTAATGAGGCAAACCTTGATGGTAAAATCTCCTCGAAGTGATGGTGGGGGAGTCCGTCAGGGCGGTGGGAACTTCCCATCACCGAATAGGGAACTAACAGTGTGGGGTATGCCCGAACGGCATCCATGATCGACAATTCACGCAACTCGACTGTCTTTATGGCGATCGCTCTTCTAGGAGCCGCCGTGCTGGCAGCTCCCGGCTTGGCACGCTCGCAAGCGCCTCCTGGGCCATTGCCGCAAGCAGAGTCTCAAGACCCTCCGCCGCCCCCTCCACGCCCGCAGGTTCAGAAAGCACCGGTGCAGCCGCGAACGTCGATCTTTGGAGGCTGGAAGCTCGATCGGGACGACAGCGACGATGGGCAGAGAAAGATGGAGGAAGCCCGATCCAACGACAACAGCAACGGCGGCTATGGCGGCAATCGGCGCATGGGCGGCGGTTACCCCGGCGGCGGCTATCCGGGCGGAGGCTACCCGGGTGGCGGTGGCGGGCGCAGGATGGGACAACAGAATGAGAGCGACGACGACCGCCAGAAAATGCAGGAATTGCTCAATCCCCCGAATAACCTGACCGTCGCCGAAGCCAAGAAAGACGTCGAAGTCGATGTCTTCGATGATCTGCAGAACAAGCGGGCTCTCTTCACCGATGGCCGCAAGGTCCAAAAGTCTAAAGACGCCAGCTATCAGGAGGTTGCAGCCCATTGGGACGGCAACCGGCTGACCACCGACGAAAAGAACCCGGGTGGCGGCAAGATGAGCCGGACCTATGAGCTATCCCCTGACAGCACACAACTTTATGAGACTTTGCACCTGAAGACGGGCAGAAGTAATACACCGGTGACGATCCGCTACGTCTACGATCAATCGGGCGTCGTGCCGGCGGCTGCATCCGCGGCACCACCCGCCGCTGCGCCCGCGCCCAAGCAATAGCCCTTTGCGTTCTCGGGATATCGGCGTTTCAGGCGGCGTACGCTACCGCGCACCCGTCCGAAACGTGTCTAGTAGCTAACTCTATGCATCCGCGCCGAATTGACGCCGCGCCGCGCCGGATGCTATAAAATTATTGTCAATGCGGGCGCTTCTCGGCCCACCGAGGCGCTCATTCCCAGGTCGGGCGCGCGGCGCGGCCGTCAATCCTGAGGTTCAGGCGACACAAGCTAAATGCAAGAGATTGTTCACCAACTTGGCGAACTGTTCCTTCAGGCTGTGCCTACAGTCCTGATCCTTCTCGTTTTTTATTTCATTCTCCGCGCCATTTTCTTCAAGCCCTTGCTCGCGATTATGGCCGAGCGCGAAGCGCGAACCGCGGGAGCGCGCAAAGCTGCCGAAGCCGCTCAGGTCAACGCCGCCGAAAAAGTGAAGCAGTATCAGGGAGCGCTCCAGCACGCCCGAGCCAAGGTTTACGCCGAGCAGGAAGCCGCCCGCAAAACATTGCTCGACGAGCGCGCCGCCCTGCTGAAGGACGCGCGCAGCAAAGCAGCGGCCGAAGTTGCCGCCGCGAAAGAGCGCGTGGCGGCGGAACTAGGCGCGGCCCGGCGCGAAATCGAAGCCAGCGTTGCGCAGCTGTCCGCGGAAATTGCGCGCCGCGTTTTGCAAATTCCACCCCAGCGGCCTCCCAGCAGCCCGGCAAGAGAGGCTCAGTGACGCGCCGACGGATCCAAATCTTCGCCACCGTATTGTTTGCGCTGCTGCTCGCGGTGCTCAGTGTGCACGCCGCGGAAGAAGGCGGCGGGGCCGCTCAAGAGCGCACCAATGAAATTTTCAAGTGGATCAACTTCGCGCTGCTCGCCGGAGGACTGTTCTGGCTTTTCGGCAAGGTTTTGCCTCCGGCATTCCGCGCGAATGCGGACAACATAAGCTCCGCGATCACGAAAGCAACTGCCGCGAAAGCCGAGGCCGATCGTCAATTGCGCGAAGCAGAAGAAAAGCTGGCGCACCTCGAGCAGGAAGTCGCGCAGTTGCGGGCGACGGCTCAACGCGAAGCTCAAGCAGAAGCCGAGCGCATCCGCAACGTAACGCAAAGCGACGCGCAGAAAGTCGGCGTCGCGGCTAAGGTCGAAATCGAAGCTGCCGAACGCGCCGCGCGTCTGGAACTGAAAGCCATTGCCGCAAATCTCGCCGTGGACGGCGCCGAATCTTTGCTCGCGAAACAACTCACGCCGCAGGCGCAGGAAGCTCTGGTCAGCGCTTTCGTCAAGGGTCTCGCCGGGAGACCGAATTGAAGTCCGCAAGCCTTCAATATGCCAACGCGCTGGCGGATATTGCTTTGGCGCAGGGCGCGGCCGAGCCGGCGTTGAAACAACTCGCCGATTTCGGCGCGGCCTACGCTGAATCCGCCGAATTGCGCAATTTTCTCTCCAGCCCGGCGGTCGATCGCGAAGCAAAGCACGGCGTGATCGAAAAGCTCGTGGCGCGG
>JBEKWY010000136.1:0-13754 GCA_049512575.1 Candidatus Acidiferrum sp. | reverse complement strand
CCCAGGCTGATCGTTTTCACTCGCGCCATGCCCGTCTGCGCTCCATCGATTTGCGCCCGCAGCGGAGACTCCAGCGGCACGCGCGCGTAACGCCGCGGCACTACGAAGTTGACGCTCGACTGCGCGGCCGCGTCGAAGGCCGCGCGCACTCGTGCGGATGACGGGCGATCCTCCATCATCGCGAGCGCATCTTCGGCGGCGGCGCGCAACCCCGAAGGCTCCACATAGGTAATGCCGTCGCGCTTCTCGGCAAGAGTCCGCAGCAATTCCGCACGCAGGTGGTCTCTTGCGCCAGGCCGATCTGGTCGATCATCATCGGGACCACTAGGGGATGCGCCTCCGCGAGCATTGCGGAAAACACGAATGCCGCGCTCTGCCCCGACGCGGAGTTAGCAGGTCGCGCCAGCTCGCTCACCGCCAGATCTTGCAGGCTCCATTCCCAGCTCGCCAGTGCTCGCGTCAAGCCGCGCAACAATCGATCGGCGTCGGTCGAACCGAGCAGCTTGATCGCCGCGCTGACGCGTTGCCGCCGCGAATCGTACAGCCGCGTCTCCAGCATGTTCAGCACCGGCACTCCGATGGTGCGCAGCAGCCGCGACATGCCCGGCAAGAGCTCGGCGCTGTTCGGCTCGCTTAGCAACAAAGTCATGCGCTCCAGCAATCGCTCCGGATCGCGCTGCAACAGGCGCGGCAAAGCCGGGTCGAGCGCCCGGTTCGCGAACGCCGCGTCCACCAGCAGCAACCAGCGATCCTGCGCCACCAATCGCCGCGCGAGCGCCGCCATATGATCGTGGTCGCGATCCTTCGGTGATTTTTCCAGCCCATTGAGAATTGCTTCGAATCCCGCGTAGTCGCCGCGATTGACCGCGATGCGTCCCAGCGTCTCCAGAAATGCCGCCAGTAGTGCGGCCGTCTCCGGCACCGTCTCTTTTTCCAGCGCCTTCAGCGTGCCGCCGCTCAGATCTTCAGGCAACTGATTCGGCCACAACGACTCGATCACCGCCGTCAATTCATTGAGCCCGGCCGCCACCGAGCGCCGCGCTCCGGCGTCGTCGTTCTCGATGCGCCGCGCATAATTTAGAAGAATGCTGCGCGCTTCACGGCGTGGCGCATCCGCTCCCGCCTCCGCCAGCTGCGCCAGCGTCTGCCGAAGCGCTACGATCGGCACACACCACACGTCCGGCCCGCGCAGCACCGTCGATTTCTCTCGCGGCGGCAATTCCAGCCAGAACTTCTCCACCAGTTTCTCGCGATACGTTTCCGTCGACCACGTCATGGCAAACGATGAAAGATGTGCCGAAGCGTGCGGCCCGGCATATTTACCCGCGTTGACCAGCACTCCGCCCAGCCGGTGCAACATCGGCCGTACTCCCACCGCGGTCAGGGCGCCCGCCGTAAATTCCGGCCCAAGAAATTCGAAGATTAGGCTTTCCGATAAACGCAACAAATACGGCTGCGGCAGTTCGCCCTCGCGCGGCGCGTACTGCGAAACGCAGCTCAGCAGCAGCCGCACCGTATCGCGGCTCGCCTCTTCCATGGCTCCGTGGATTGCCCGCGCCGCTTCTTCCGGCGAAAGCCCGCGCGCCGACTCCAGCGGCGGCGTCAGCCGAGACAGCAAGCTCAGCGCGGCGACCAGATCGTCGATCTCCGGCGGCTGGATGGGGCTATCGCCGGTCTCCCGCGGCGAGCTTCCGCCATAGGCCACCAATGCGGCGATCAGGCTCGCCAGTACCGAGTCCACTCTGCGTTCTGTTTGTGTATTGACCGAAATACCTTCCACCCGGTTCTCCGCGAGCAGTGCCGGCCACCGCGTCGCGGCTCCTCGTTTCACGCTCTCTTCCGATGTTAGCAGCGTTGCCTTCACAAGTTGCGCCAGCGTGTCGAGTTCGCCTACGTGAAATTCTCGCGCGAAAGCTAGTGCATGGATTCCAACTCGCTGTAGCTCCTTCGCCAGCGCATACAATTCACCTTTTGCGTCAGGGAGGAGCGAATCGCTGACCTCCGGCGCCACCAACCCGCCGCGTTCCACTCGAATTTCGAGCCCCTTCAAACGCGACGCTACGCCGCGGAGCGACTCATACGCGTCGTCCAGGGCCTGTAACGTGTGGGGATGGTTTCGTTCGTAAAGCCGCGTCGATCGCAGCAGCAAATGGAGTCTGCGCAGCGCGCGATCGGTTTCCTCGGTCCTGCTGTCGGTCATCGCTGGTTCTTTTCGTGTCCGTGCAATGGCCGCGGGCACGGTGGCAAGGTCGCCGCCTATCCCTGAATCGGCCGGAGATCCCTGCCTGCCTCGATGCTTTTCGATAGACGTTGGTACGCGAAGGGCCAAATCATTCCTCATTTAGTCGCCATTCTGCCCGCTCTCTGCCGCCGAACCACGCCTCTGCAGGAAACGCTAAGCCACGAACTGGGGAGAACCTGCTAATACTGCCAGCACGCCTCCTTCCCAGGATTTGAGCACGTAAGTGGCTTGTTTACATAGCCTTTGCGATGTAGTTCTAGGACTAGCTTATGAAGACGGTTACAAAATGTAACAGGCCGGGTAGACCTTCTAGAGGGTTCAAAATTCGAGTGGATTTCTCCAATCACCGCCCGGAAAAAGTGGGCTCGACATCAGCGTTAACTCATTTAGAATGAACACTTGCAGAAGTGTTTCAAAACAAAGGACTTCAAGTTGCCTGTAATGAACACTTGTGAAAAACCGGGGGGAGGGGGAGTATCTAGAGAGTACTGAGGCGTTTCAAAGGCGGAAAAGCTCTTTCGACGTGTGTAACTCGTGTATTTACTGTCGCTTAAGCGATTCGTTGATCGTCACCGTGCCACCGTCGCTTACCTCGATCCTCCTTCGTACATCCTTGAAGCCGTCCATCTTCAGCGTGACCGTGTGCAGTCCCGTCGGCAACTCTACTCTCGAAGGGGTCACCTTTCCCGTGTCGTTTCCGTCCACCAAAATCTCCGCGCCATTCGGAGACGAGTCCACTTGCGCCCAGGCAATGCGGGCGTTCGATTTAGCCGTCAGCTTCAGCGCCAGTTGCGTCTGCACGTTATCCTTCACTTGCACCGTTCCCGAATAGGGGTCGTAGCCTTGCAGTCGCAATGTGAGCTTATAGTCTCCCGCTGCGAGCGGCAGTGTCACCGGTGTTTGCCCGGATTGCTTCGCGCCATTGATGAACACATCCGCGCCCGCTGGGTCGCTACTAAGGAACAGTCCCTTCGCCAGCGATTCTAGATTCAATTTTTGATCGGAAACCTTGTTGGCTTCGATCTGCAGCGCGGTCTGAATGTCGCGGTAGCCGTCTTTCTTCACTTCCACGCTGTAATGCGCGGGAATGAGATTGTTGAAGCTGCACGGCGTCTGGCAGTCTTTGAGGGTATGCCCTCGAGGTCCGCGCAACACCGCCGTCGCCCCCACTACGTCGGTCACCACGTGAATCGCTCCGAGTCCGTGCCACGGCACTGGGTGCGAGCCTTCATCCGCAGTTTCCCCAGCGGCCGCGGGTGTGTCGTCGTATTCGATATGGTCCACCACATGAACGTCCGTGGGCGCGTCGCGCAACAATTTCAGCAGCTCGCCGTGTTCGGTCGGGCGCAGCTTACCTTCGAGAATCAGCGTGTTTCCGACGCCTTGAACTTTGGCTTTGCCCGTCAGTCCGCGTTCCGCAATCACATCTTCGATGTGCTGTTTGAATTGCGTGGCCTTCGAGCTCTGCACCGGTTCGAGCTTCTTTGGTGGTGTTTTTTCCGCGTCGGCATCCGAAGGTTTGGACGAGGCTGGCGCGGCCGCTGACGGCGCGGATGTGGATTTCGCATCGGCTGTATCCGCCGCCGCTGTTTGCGGCGTACCTGGTTGCCCCGATGCGTCCGCTCCCGAAGGCGCCGTTTCGCTTGTCGCGACTGGCGTTTCGTTCGACGACGGCACGGACGCGTCATGATGTTGCCGGGCATCGTCGAAAACCGGCCGCAGCTTGTAGGCGCCGTACGCGATTACGCCGAGGAGCAACAACGCTCCGAAGATCGTGCCGACGATGCCGCTCTTCTTTGGCTCTGCGTAAGCGGGAATGGCGCCCGTGCGCCGCAGGGGCGGCGTCTGCGTCGGATTTCCCGCGCCCATGGCTGCCAAACGACCTGCCGGCGTGCCGTGCAGATTGCTGGTGTGCGCGCCGCGAAGTCCGCCTGGATTCATCGCCACCGTTACGCCGGGCGATACCTGCTGCCCCGCGCCCATCACTACGGTGGATCTCGGGTTACCTTCGACGCCCGCCACCGCGCGATAGTTGCGCAAATCTTCCAACATTTCGCGGCAGCTTTGATAGCGATCTTCCGGTTCTTTGGCCAGCGCCTTCATCACCGCCGCGCTGATTCCCGGATGAATCGAAGGATTGAGTTGCCGCGGCGGCACCGGCTCTTCGTTCACAATCTTATAAATCACGGTGGTGATGCTTTGGCCGGGAAACGGCTTCTCTCCGGTGATCATTTCGTAGAGCATGACGCCTAGAGAGAAAATGTCGCTGCGCCCATCGACCGCGCGACCCTTCACCTGCTCGGGTGACATGTAACTCGGTGTGCCCATGACGTGCGCGGTCTGTTGCACCGTTCCAAATTGCAGAATCTTGGCGGTGCCGAAGTCGGTGACCTTTACGGTGTCGTCGCCGGTGAGCATGATGTTGGCCGGCTTGATGTCCCGGTGCACCACGTTTCGTTCATGCGCGAATTGCAGCGCGCTGCAGGTCTGCTCCATGATGCGCAGCACGCGCGGCAGCGGAAATGCGTGGCCCGCATCCAGCAGTGCCTGCACGCTCTTTCCTTCCACCAACTCCATGGTGATGTAATAGAGGCCTTCTTCTTCGCCGGCGTCGAACACCACCACGATGTTCGGGTGGGTCAACAATCCCGCCGCGCGCGCTTCGGTCTGAAATCTCGACAGCAATTCCGGACGGCTCAGCCCGGTGCCTTCTTCACTCAGCTTGATGGTTTTCACCGCGACGGCGCGCCCGATCACTGGATCGGTGGCCTTGTAGACCACACCCATAGCGCCCCGGCCAAGTTCGCCGACAATTTCGTACCGCCCGGCTTTCATGATCGCCGTCATAACGGATCGAGCAGAACGAAAGCTCCGCCTACTCTTCCTCGGGTCTCTCGACTTCCTTTGGGTCTAACGTGGCCTATCGAGCGGTTTTCGGAGAAAACACGGCCGCTGACACCCATTCGCCCTATTGGCACAGTACTCAGCAAGTTTTCAGTGGGTCAACGTGACTAGGGTACTAGTGTTGCGCACTCGCTATCAGCGGTGGCGACACTTTTTTTGGGGGGCGGTTATGCCGCTAAGCTACAGAATCTAATCCGGTTACATATGGCTCGACGACGCTTATTGCGATTTAGGGCCGAGGCATCCCTTCGCCTGGGGACATGGTGCGCTCGGGCGTCGGCACGTTGGTTTCGCGGATTGGGCGATCGACTTCGCCGGGGCGCGCGGGCGCCTCAAGGCCGTCGGTGAGCAGGAAGCCCTGGAGGGCGATACCGTTGGTCCAAACACCTTCCAAAGCGGCGATGTATTCGATTTGGAGTTCGTAGAGTTTTCGCCGGCTTTCCAGAACGCGGGGATACGACGCTAGCATCAGCCCGTACTTTTCGCTCATCAGGCCGTAGGCTTTTTTCGCGCGAGGCAAGATTTCGTCGCGAAACTCCACCGCCATCAGGCGCGCGTTTGCGTATTGATCGACGGCGGACGCGGCGCGATCGCGCAGCGTGAGCGCGATGCGCTGCTTTTCCTGCTCGGCACGATCGATGTTCGCGCGAGCGGCGGAGATGTCACCTTGACTGCGATTGAAAATCGGAATTTGCACCGTCAGCTCGGCGATGCCTTCCCAGCCTTTGGCGTACGGCAGCCCGTTCAGGAGTTCGTTGTTGTACTCCATGCCGCCGCGAACCTGCAGATCGGGAACCGGCTCGCGCCGGGCTCTGGCGAGCAATGATTGCGCGTGGTCGGCGGCGGTTTCCGCTATGCGCACCGCGGGACTTTCTTTGGTGATGGCTTCCACGGCTTCTTCTTCGTTCAGTTCCGGCCAGCCGTGTTCGAGATCGCCCGCTACGGTTGCCATCGGCATATCGGGTTGACCGATGACCGCGCTGAGGGATCGCCACTCTTCGCGCAGGGTGTTTTCTTGCATCCTGGCAGAGATGCGCATGCGTTGCGCTTCGACTTCCGCGTCGAGTACTTCAGTTTCGTCGGCCTGGCCGGTGTTCAGGAGCCGCCGCTGTGTTTCCGCGTTGTCTTGCGAGATCTTCGCGAGGTCGCGGCGGGCGTCGAGCATTTCCTGGGCGGCGAGGACGCGCAGGAACGCCATTCTTACGGCGCTTTCGACACGTATGCGTTGCTCGTCGGCTTCGATGGTGGCGAGTTTCGCCTCTTTACCGAAGACGTCGCGGCTCAGCCCGAGTTTTCCCCCGGTCACGACCGTTTGCTGTACGAAAACTCCCTCTTTACCTCCGCCGACCGAACCGCCGCGGATCTCGTCGCCGGTGTAGCCAATGGAAGGATTCGGATAGAGGCCGGCCTGCTGCTGGCGGGCTTTTGCAGCGCGAATTTCCGCTTCGGCCTGGCGCAGCGTTGGGTTCATTTGGCGCGCGATGCTTTCCACTTGCTCCAGCGTAACCAGCGCACCTTGCGCAGTGGCCTGCGCGCGGCCCACTTGTGGATAGTGAGCTTCCACCGGTTTCATGTCGCCGTGATGGTGTTCGTGTTCCTGCGAAGGAGGCATTTGCATTTCCTGGGCGGGCAGATTTGTGGCGAGCAGGAAAAAGAACGGCAGCAGCAGAAATGATTTCGTGCGCATCCGAGTGGGTGGACGGACCGAAACGGTCGCGTTGAAGCGCGCCCCTACATTGGCTTGGTTGCGCGAAGCTGGCAACTTGCCGAGATGGGGCGCAGCGTGCTGCGCCCCTACAAAGGACGGATGGTCAGGAATTGTGATTGTGTTCATGCGTTCCCTCGGAAATTGGAGAATTTTTTCTGCGGAGGATTTCGTTGTATTGATCGTCGGGGAGGACGCGGATCAGGGTCATCATGCCCATCATTTCGGCACTCCAGTTTGCAGGTAGGCCGTAGGTTTCGGGTTTTGCGACGGCTTCATCCATGCCCATTTCCATAAAGGCGTCTTGCGGGAAGCCTTTGACGGAGCCGGCGTTGCCCGCGATCGGGGAGTGGTGCATATGCTCGAAGCCAACGGTGTTGGCCAGGGTTTGCATCTGGCTGAGGGCTTGTGGATCGGTTTGGCCTGCGGTGGTGATTTGCCGATCGCGCAGCAGGTCCATCATGTTGTTCATCATGTGATGGGGCAGGTGGCAATGGACCATCCACGAGCCGGGATACTTGGCGTCGAATTCGATGACGCGGGCTTGCGCGACGCCGACCAGCACGGTGTTCATCGGGTACCAGCTTGATTCCGGCGCGCGGCCGCCTTCGGTGCCGGTCTGCACGAATTGGTTTCCGTGAAGATGGATTGGGTGATGATCCATTCCGAGATTCACGATGCGGAGACGCACGCGGCTGCCAAGGCGAGCGATCATTGGCGTAATCGCCGGCGCGGAGACGCCGTTGAAGGTGAGCCAGTTGAATTCCATGCCCGCGCTGTTCGGCACGGAGTTGCTGGGCAGCACGGCCCATTCCTGCAAAACCATGGCGTAATCGTGATCGACCCGCGGCCGGTATGGTTTTTCGGGGTGGGCGATGAACAATCCGATTTGCCCCATCATTTCCTGCATGGCGCTGTGCGCGTGGTAGAAAAACGTGCCTTCCTGATGAACGGTGAACTCGTAGGTGTATTTTTCGCCGGGCGGAATCGGTTTCTGGCTGATCCAGGGGACGCCGTCCTGCGCGATGGGAATTTCCAGGCCGTGCCAGTGGACGGTGGTGGATTCGGGGAGACGGTTTTCGAAGATCACGCGGGCGCGATCGCCTTGTTGAATCTGGATCGTGGGGCCGGGGCAGCTTCCGTTGTAGCCCCAGGCGTCGATAGTTTTGAAGGGAGCGATTTTGCGTTTCACGACTTCGGAGGTCAGCTTGAAGACTTTTACCCCGCCGTCCATTTCGAAGGGGAGATCGGCGACGTCTGGGGTGATCACCGCGGGGCCTGGTGCGGAGTCGTCGTGGACATGGTGGGCGGAGTGATTTACGCCTGGCGAGTGACCGAGTGGGGTTGGCGATGCTTGTGCGGCGAGGCGCGTGCTTAGTCCCAGAATTCCGGCGCTGAATGCTGCTGCATTTTTGAAGAAAGTTCTTCGGGCGTTCATTGGGCCTCCGTGGTGCTTTGCGGTTAGAGAATTTCGTTCGTTGGTTGCGAATGCTCACGGGCGAAAGGATGCAGCACGGGTAGTGGCGAGCTCGTGTCGCATCTAAAGCCTTGCCCTCCGAAGAGGGCGACTACAGGATTCGCTATGGAAATCGAGCTACGGGGTAGGAGTTATTCAGATGCGGAGAACGGACGTGGTTGGGGCGGGAAGACTTGCTTGTGGGGGATCACCGTTGTTGCGCCCGCGAGCCGAGTGGCCGACGAGATCAAGATCGCTAGATCGCGTTTGCTGAATTCCAGACGGAACTATGGAGGCGGACACGCTTAGCAGCGACGACGGCTTCTGTTCCGCACTGATGACTGCAGGCAGCTCGTGCTGATTGCACGACTTCGCAGACGCCAGATCCGTGCCCGATCCGGAGCGATTCGAAACGGCGCCGTGATGACAGCTCTCCCCGGAATCAGCGATAGCTGCACCGTTCTCGCATCCGGTCGAAGCCGCGCAGATGCGTCCGCAGAAAGGAACGATCAGCACCGCCAGCGTCGTGAGAATCGCGATGCACGCAGTTCCAACGCGACGATTTCTGTACACTGAGTCTTTCATGACGACTTCTACGCTACGCCACGGCGCTAGCCTCGTCAATCTGGGCTGCGAACGGCAGTGCGATTTGAACACCTTCGTAAGAAAGTGATTCTTTCGCCGCTCCTCGGGAAAACATAAACATCCGGAAAACACAGCAATAGGTCTGGTCTCACGGATCGGCTTTGCCGAGATGGGGCGCAGCGGTGCTGCGCCCCTACAGGGCTACGGTGGATTCATCCGGAAACCATAACATCCGGGAAACATAACAATGGTCCGCTCTTGCGGATCGACGTTGCCGAGATGGGGCACAGCGGTGCTGTGCCCCTACCAGGCTGCGGTGGATTTTTTCGTTGGCCGGTTCTTGTTGGACTACCGCCTGGCTTGGTTCTGGTCGATTTGCAAGAAGAAATGCTTGCCGCTGGGATAAATTGCGGTAAGTGATTTGGAGCCGTCTGGCGCGGTGCTCGTGCTATACGCATCCTGCGGGTTGGTATTGGGCTGCTCGGTCAGGTGAGCGGGGAAGGTGGCCACGGTCTGCTTACCTTGGAGAAGGGTGACTTGAACCGTCGGGCCGCTGCCACTCCATTCCACAGTGTATTTGCCGGTGAGGGCCTTGCCTTCGACGATGACCTTATCTTCCAGTTGAACTGAGCTCTTGTTGGTTTCCCCCGCGATGGCGGCGGAAGCAAACAAAAGTGCTGCACCGAAAAGAAGACTTAACATTCTCGAGATTTTCATAAACAGCTCCTTTAAAGTCTCCACGGCCCACAGCGTGCAGGACACTTCACGCGCCGCCCGCGGGATAATATTCACTCGTCTTGTTAAATAATTAGACGTAGCGGAGGGAGCCGCGTCACATGAAACGCAAAAAATTGTGGGGGCAAATAGCGAATCGTAAGAAGCAACTATTTTGATCTTACGCCGGGCAATCAAACCGCATTAATAAAGGGTGACTCTCCACGTATGGTGGGCGTCACCAAGAAGCTACGCGCTGCGATAGCGGCCGGTAGCGCGATACTGGGCGTGGACGGCTTCAAGAAATTTTTCATTGGCGGGCCAGCCGTAAACCTGGACTTCGAGTTTTTGCGCGATGCGGGTTGAGATTTGCGCGGCCATGGAACCACGGAGGGCGGGGTCGAAGGTGTCGCGGCGTTGCAGGAACGTTTCGATCAGGTGCAATTCGTCGAGGGTTATTCGGCTGACGTCGTACGCCATGGCCGAATCGTCCGGGCGAATTTCGAGGAAGGGGCGCGCAGCATCGACGGTTTTCTCGTGCACGACCACGGTGCCGGCGACAAAATCGCCCAGGCGCTTGTTTTGTTTGCTGAGAAAGACGCTGATGATCGCGACGCCGTAGAACACGGGAAGCTGGTCGACGATGCGGAGAAGATTGCGCGCGATGGCGTCATACGCGTTGATAGGACGCCCGTCGTCTTTCATCACGCGCAGCTGGGCGTAACGCTTTCCCGGCGTCTGGCCGTTCCAGGTAGCTTCGAAGAAGGCGAAATAGCCGTAGTAGATCGTAAAGCCTGCGACGATCAGGATCGCGATGGCCCACTGTGGGGCGACCGATCCGAAGCTGCGCAACGCGGGGACGGCAACGGCGAGAACGAGGAACAGGATGAAGAAGGCGGCAAACTGAATCGCCGAGTCAATGGTCATGGCCAGGAACCTGCTGCCGATTCCGGCAAGCGGAAACTCCAGCGCGGTTTGCTCCGGCGTGTCGATGGTAAGCTTGTCGAGAGGCTCCATCCGTGATCTCCACTCGCTGGCTTGAAAAGCGGCGGCCGCACTGGAATCGGCTCGAGCAACTGGTGACCGTCAGCGGACGCAAGAGTGTAACTGCGTTGACGCCGGCGGAGTTGCAGGAATTGGCACTATTATATCGGCAGTCGGCGTCGGACTTGTCGACTGTGCGCGAAGATCCAACCAGCACGCAACTGGCGATCTACCTCAACCAGCTTCTGGGGCGGGCGCATAATTTGATTTACATGGGGCGGCGGGCGAACCGCGGCGGGATCTGGACCTTTTATAAGGATACGTTTCCCGCGATTTTTCGAGAGACATTTCCTGACACATTGACGGCGTTTGTTTTGTTTTTGGTTGCGGCGTTGGCGGCTGTCTTGCTTAGCGTGGGCGACCCGGCATTCTCGCGGTACTTCCTGGGGCCGGCGATGATGCAGTCGATTGACAATCACAAAATGTGGACGGATTCGATTGTAACGATCAAGCCGCTGGCGTCGAGCGGGATCATGACTAATAACATTTCGGTGGCGTTCGCGGCGTTTGCGATGGGGATTACCGCGGGCATCGGCACGGTGTGGATGATGCTGCTGAACGGATTGATGATGGGCGTGGTCGGCGTGGCGTGCTGGCGCGAAGGAATGAGCTTGTCGCTGTGGAGTTTTGTGGCGGCGCACGGCGTTCTGGAATTGCCGGCGATTTTTATTGCCGGCGGAGCGGGATTGGGGATCGCGAAGGGATTATTGTTTCCGGGAGTCTTGTCGCGACGGGAATCGCTGGTGCGGGCTGGAGCGCGGAGCGTGCGGCTGGTGCTGGGGACGATACCGCTGTTGGTGATCGCTGGGGTCGTCGAAGCGTTTGTTTCGCCGACGGCGTTGCCGGCGCGCATTAAATTTATGCTGGCCGGCGGATTGGCGACGTTGCTGGTTTTGTATCTGGCGCGGAGGCCAAGCGCCGCCACCGAGGACGACCAAATCCGTCAAGTAAGTTCGACGCTTGCCGCGCGCATCTAGCTACCAGTCGCTCATCACCAGTAATTAAATCAGGCTGCGCTCTTTTGCGCCGAGGTATTGGTTCACTACCGCGGAGGAAAGGTGGGCGGGATCGACCTCGAGCGTGAGGACTCCCTGCTGGCGCAGTGTGCGCAGCAGGATGTCGCGACGCTGCACGATTTCCTGGGCGGCGACGTGGCGGAACATCTCGCGCGGGGTGGCGGGACGTTCGCGAAGAAGTTCGCGCAGCTCGGGCTGGCCGATCACGGTGAAGAGAACGAGATGGCGATGGGCGAGGCGGGAGACACTTTCGATCACTTCGGGTGTCGCGGCGGTTTCGGAAAGATCGGTGAGCCAGACGACGAGGCTTCGGCGTTTTTGAAAAGTGAGCAGCGCTTCGGCGGCGCGCTGGTGATCGGCTTCGAGTTCTTCGCCTTTCACTTGTGCGAGTCCTTCAAGGAGCGCGCGGACGTGGCCCGATCCGCGGCCGGCGGGAAGGCGTTGCTGGATGCGGCGGCCGTAGGCGAGCATGGCGACGCGATCGCCGGAATAGAGAGCGACTTGCGCGAGCGAGAGCGCGGCGGCCGCGGCGTAGTCGAGTTTGCTGAGACCGCGGACACGGGCGCGCAGCAGGCGGCCGGCGTCGAGGACGATCCAGACGGTTTGGCTGCGCTCGATGCGGTGGACCTGACTGATTAATTTTCCGCGGCGGGCGGTGGCGCTCCAGCAGATGTCGCGCCATTCGTCGCCTTCGCGATATTCGCGGAGACTTTCGAACTCGCGCCCTTGGCCGCGTTGCTGCTGGTGGCGCTTTTCCATGGCGATCTGACGGCTGCGGATCAGGAAGATGGTGTCGCGCTGCGATTCTTCGAGATTGGGGTAGACGCGGACGATTTGATTTAGCGGGACGACGGCCCAGCGCTCGGCGATGTTCAGCGCGGTGCGATAACGGAGATAGACGTTGCCGAATTTTGCGTCGCCGCGTTCGCCGGGACGCACGGTGTAGCTTGCCGCTGACGTTGCTTTGGCGGGGGCTGTGAGTTCAAGCTGCGGGGTGCCACATTGAAAACTAGCCGGCGCGTCGTCGGTGAGTTCCACAGCGATCGGAAGGCTACCGAGATTTTGCAGTTCGAGTGTGACGCGCGCTTCGACGTCGAGCTGAATGGGTTGGCTCCAGACGCGGCTCACATCCAGCTGCGCTGCTCTGGGGAGACGACGTAAATCCCAAATCCATGCGGCCACGACAGCGACGTCCCACAACGCCATTGCGTAGAGAAATCGCGAGTCGTTCCATGCGGGGCCGAGCCACACCAAACCGATCAGCAGGAGCAAAAAGAAACGGCGGCCGAAGGCAAAGGAGATGCGTTTGGCTGGCTTGCCGAAACCGCGGGTCGTCGCGGGGACGAGATGCGGGAGATCGCTCATTTGGGAACTTCGACGGAGCGAACGATTTCGCGTACGACTTGATCGGCGGTCATGCCTTCGAGATCGGCTTCCGGTTTGAGGACGAGGCGGTGGCGAAGAATGGGCGGCGCGGCGACTTTAATGTCGTCGGGGATGAGGTAATCGCGGCCTTCGGTTGCGGCGATGGCCTTTGCGAAAAGCATCAGGCTGATGGCGGCGCGCGGGCTGGCGCCGAGACTGACCGCGGCGGAATTGCGCGTGCGAGCGACCAGCGTGACGATGTAGCGGAACAAGGCGGGCTCAACGCGAACGGCGGCGGTTTCTTGGCGAGCAGCGAGCAGGACTTCGAGCGGCACTACGGAGAAATTCAGGCGTTGCAGCTCGCGCGGATCGAAGCCGTCCTGGTAATTTTGCAGGACTTGGGCTTCCTGCTCGGCGTCGGGATAGCCAATGCGAATTTTTACGAGGAAGCGGTCGAGCTGCGCTTCCGGCAGCGGATAGGTGCCCTCAAACTCGATGGGGTTCTGCGTGGCGAAAACGGCGAAGGATTTGGAAAGCTCGTAACGCGTGCCGTCGATCGTGACCTGTTTTTCTTCCATGGCTTCGAGCAGGGCGGATTGCGTTCGCGGCGGCGTGCGGTTGATTTCGTCCACGAGCAGGAGGTCGGTGAAGATGGGGCCACGATGCAGTGCGAAGGCGCTGGTGGAAAGATTGAAAACGTTCGCGCCGAGAATGTCGGCGGGC
>JBEKWY010000135.1:0-13653 GCA_049512575.1 Candidatus Acidiferrum sp. | reverse complement strand
CCGCCACCAGTTGACCCGCCCATTTCATTTGCCTTTCTGGGGCCTAGGCGCAAAGTAGCCACGGCGGGCCTGCAGCTTCAGGTCGTCGCGATCGACCTTGACTTTCAGGCGATGGTAAGCGCCATCCAGCTTCACGTTATTGAGAGAAAACTCGAGCAGGTAAACGTACTCGGGCGCGGCTGCGAGACGTTTGAGCCCTCCTTCGAGGTCATTGCTATTGTGAATGAACGTGCCGCCGGTGGCATCGGCGATGTCGGCCATGACGTCCTCGGTGCGTTCCATGGATTCCACATGCGACTGGGCCTTGAGGCGCGTTTCGCGGGCGGGGCCCAGAGCTTCTTGAGTGGCGTCGAGTCCCGTGGTGTATAGACCCCGCGCATCCATGGTGCTGATGGTCACGTTGGAGCGCGCGGCCATCTCGATGACTTGAGATTGCAGGGCCAGCGCTTCCGGAGTGACGGTGAAGAAACCGGGCGAGATCAGGATCAGCGTGCGTTGCCCCGGCAGGCCGGCCATTTTGCGCACCAATTCGCGAATAAAAATCAATGTTATGCGCACATCCTGCTCGCCCATGGAGAGTGTGGTTCTAGCTTCCTGATGGGCCATGGCTTCGGCCACATTGCGCATGATGGGGTCGAGGTGCGCGCAGACCAGGGCGTCTTCGATGGCGACCTCAAGCGCTGCGCGATCGTTCCTATTTTCGATTCGATCCGCGTGATAGAGATCGACGTCCGGGCACTCCTGGCCGGTGTGACGGTAGGGATTGCGGAGTTGAAGCTTGGCGATGGCCTCTTCCAGCTTGGCGCGATCGTTGGTGACGCCGCTGTCGGCGCGGCCAAAAATGGAGATGACGGAGGCACGATCGGAATCGGCCAGGGACTCGGCGAGCATTTTTGAGGCGGCTTTTTGCACCAGGCTCAGGTCGGAAGCGCTCAGGTGCATATCGTCGAACAAGAAAATAATGAAGCGCTCGGGCGGGGCGGGAGGCTGGGGCGCGCTGGGCACGGGAGCATCGGTGGCCGGGGCTGCGGGTGCCGCAGGGGGCGCATCGCCTTCGGCTGCCGCTCGCTGCTGAATCGTAAAGCCGGAAATCTGGCGGGGCTTGTCTTGATCGAAGAGCTGGAAGTCTTCTTTCTTGAGGTTGCCGACGGCATGGCCTCGAGCATCGCGGACGACCACGGGGACAAGCACGGAATTCACGTTGACTTCGATTTTGTAGTCGCTTGGGGGCGGGGGTGGCGGCGGGGGCTGTGGTCCAGGGAATTGCTGGGCGATCGTCAGGGGCGGGGACAAAAGGAAGGTCAAGCAGCAAACGAAGATCGCTGCCAAGCGTCTCGGGTTAGCAGTCAGGTTGATGAAACAAATTGTAACTCCCAAGTGGTTGGTCCTCTTAAGAGAAATTGGGTTACGCGCCTGAACTTAGGGAAGCAGGAGGATGCGCCCGACGATTTCGCGGCGTTCGAAGGCGGCGTGGGCTTCGGCGGCTTCAGCCAAGGGATAGGTGCGATGGATGCGGACCGAGAGCTTGCCTTCGCGGAGCCACGTGGGGAGTTGCTGAAGGTAATTCGGATACTCCTTGACGTAGGGCAGGCCGTTGGTGCGGGTGAGGAAGAGGGAGCCCTTTTCCTGCAGGGTCATGAGATCGAAAGGCGGGACGTAGCCGCTGGACTGACCGTAGATCACGAGGTAGCCGCCGGGGGCAAGGCTGTCGAGGCTCGCCTGGAAGGTGTCTTTGCCGACGCCATCGTACACGACGTTGACGCCGCGGCCGCCCGTGATCCGACGGGCTTCTTTGGCGATGTCGGACTGCGTGGAGACGATGACTTCGTCGGCGCCAGCTTCGGTAACGGATTGGGACTTCTCCTGGCTGGAAGTGACCCCGATTACGTGGGCCCCGCGAAGCTTGGCCATCTGGCAGAGCAAGAGGCCGATGCCTCCGGCGGCGGCATGAATGAGGCACCAGTCGCCGGGCTTGATCGGGTAAGCAAAGTGGGTGAAGGCGTAGGCCAGGAAACCTTGATTCATTCCGGCGGCGGCTTGCTCGATGGTAAGGTCGGCGGGGATGGGGATGAGCCGGGCAGCAGGGACTAAGGCGTGCGAGGCGTAGGAGTTTCCAACGAAGACGACGCGGTCTCCGGTGTGAAATTGCGTGATGTCTGGACCAAGGGCCTCGATGACGCCGGCGCCTTGGCTGCCTAAAGTGGCGGGGAGGTCGGGCTGGCCGGCTGCGGCCGTGGCACGGTTGTAGAAGGCCTGGCCTACGAGTTCGCCGCGGCGTTTTTGAATGTCGAGGTAATTGACGCTGGCGGCCTGCACGCGGACAAGCGCTTGACCGGGACCCGGGACGGGCGTTGGCAGATCTTCGAGTTGCATCACTTCGGGGGCACCGTAGGACTGAATACGAACTGCGCGCATGCGGACCGTCTCCTGATCGTAGTGTCTGAGGTGGCTCTGATTATGCCGGTTTATCGACCAAATGATTGTAGGAAGAGTGAGCGTTTTTTCCACAGCTTTTACAGGCTTTTGCTGATGTTTCCGATGCTCTTCGCGAGTACAATCATCCCGTCTCTGTCCCCTCGGCTATTAGCGATTCTCTTTAGCGGTGAAGCTTGGCTCGTCACTTTCACACTACTTCTCCCTCTCGAAGGCTTAGCACGCGGGTCGAAACGCCGCAGCATGTTTGGGTGTTCTGGCGCTGCGACGGTCGCGACGATGTCGCGCGGGTGCATGATTTGAGCGTGGGCGGTGTATTTATCGAAACGCCCAAACCGAAGGATATCGGCGTGCCAACGAACCTGCACTTCCTGGTGCAGGAAGGGCAGATTCGCGCTGACGCCACGGTGCGGCATGCCGACGACGGGCGCGGCATGGGGCTAAAGTTCACAGCGGTTCGCGAAGAGGACCGGGCGAATTTGATCGCTCTGATGTCGAGGCTGCGGCAGTAACCTACGAATGCGAGCGGGGACCGCGGGAGATGACGGGATTGATTTTCTTCGCTTGACGAACAAAAAGCGAACGGCGGTTTCTGCAAATTACCTAGATAAAGTGAGAACCGGCCGCGCGAAGGGAATCGACTCGGGGGACGCCCCCTAACTGAAGGCTAGGTACGAGGGTACTGTTTCTGCGACCGGCAAGTTGGTACCGACATGCCATTGCGCGGTTTTCGTGGCCTAGGCAGAATCACAAATGTGCGGAACTTGGTTCGCGGAGGGCTTGCCGCACTGGCAGCGGAACCCGTAGCGGAACGGCAAGGGTTTCGCAATCGTTCGAGTGAGAGGTACGTGTCCCCATGGCGATAATTCATTTTCGATGTAAAGAACGGCGTCGTACGATGCGGGTCATGTTGAGCGTGCCACTCCGAGTGCACGGAATCACGCAAGATGGGGAAACATTCGCGGTAGAAACGAAGTCC
Organism: Candidatus Acidiferrum sp.; assembly: GCA_049512575.1. Lineage (GTDB taxonomy): Bacteria > Acidobacteriota > Terriglobia > Acidiferrales > UBA7541 > Acidiferrum. The sequence goes on along the minus strand of JBEKWY010000135.1, from coordinate 10,241 downwards.
CACACCGTGAGCCTGCACGGCGCGTCGATCGAGCTGGAGCAGCCGGTGGCCCTCGGGGATATCCTGCTGCTGGAAAACGAACTCTCGAACGAGCAAGCCGAGGGTAAAGTTGTAACAATCAAGCGCTCGCGCGATGGCAAGGTTCATGTTGGCATCGAGTTCACGGATTTCGATGTGAACTTCTGGCACATGGCGTTCCCGGTTCCTGGAGCAAAGCCACTCCGGCGCCGGTTGGTTCCCGAGAAGGTTTCCGCGCTGAGCTAAGGCATTTTCTTCAATTCCTGATACTTCCTGTTCTGCAATTCACCGCATATGATCGTGGCGTGGGAAAAACCCCAAAACGGATTGGACTGATTTCGGATACACACGGACTGCTCCGCGAAGAGGCGTTGCGGGCGCTGCGTGGCTCGGAGTTGATCGTCCACGCAGGCGACGTCGGTGAACCGGGAATCCTGGAAAAGCTGCGAGAAGTGGCGCCGGTGGTGGCGGTGCGGGGGAATGTGGATACGGCGGAGTGGGCGGGGGCGTTGCCGGCCACGGCAGTTGCCGAGGCTGGTCCTGTGCAGCTATACGTGCTCCACGATGTGAATGCGCTGGACCTGGATCCGGTAGCGGCGGGATTCCAGATCGTGGTGAGCGGGCACTCCCACAAATTTGGCCGAAGCGAGCGGTTGGGCGTGATGTACATCAACCCGGGAAGCGCCGGGCCGAGACGATTTCAATTGCCGATTACAGTGGCGCGGCTGGATTTGGGCAAGACGCCGTGGGGCGTAGAGTTTGTGGATTTGGAGAAATTGAAATGAATCTGGACCCCAGGGCGAGGTTCCGGTGGATAGCCCGGCTGCGTATATGCGTCAGACCCTGCTAGTGCTAGACTGCCCGTATGGCCAAGAAAAAAGCAGCTCCCAAGAAACTGAAGAAAAAGAAGGCACCGAAGGCGGCGGCAAAGAGAGTCGCGAAGAAGGCGAAGGTGTCGGCCAGCGCGAAGAACAAGGCTGTTGCGAAGGCGAAGGCAGCGGCACCGAAGAAGGCCCCGGTGAAAAGCAAGACCGCTCCGAAGAAAACGCCGCCGAGCACGCAAGCTACCGTGGCGCGGGGAAGTCAAGACGTGGAAACGGTGCGGCTGAAGCCGAAGTCGCGGGTGGCGCGGGCCGGGACGGGCGCCGGAGACCTTCAAGGCATTTCCATTGTTGAGGACGTGGATTCCGAGAGCGCGGATGAACTATTGGAGGAAGGCCAGGCATTTGAGGCGGGGATCGTCAGCGGCGTGGAACGCGCAGGGGACGCCGAGGGGTCGGAAGTGATCACGCATGAAGTGCTTGAAGACGATGTGCCTAAGGAATATGACGACGAGGACCGGCCTTAACCTTTTCCTTCGGTGTTCTGCTGGGTTTGATTGCCCTTTTTAAGACTCTTGGAATTGTTTTGCATGGCTTGGAGATTTTTGTCCGCTGTTGTTGGAAGCTCCATTCAGAGGAGTGATCATGCGTAGTTCTTACTCGGGTCGGAGATTTAGCGGCCTTGAGGTTCTCCTCGCACTCTTTTTGTGTGCTCCGATTTCCCTGAATGCGCAAATTGGATTTCCGGGTGGAAGCGTGCCCATACCCGGCAGCCCAAGAACGCAGCTAAATCAGTCTTCCGATACTCAAGCAAGTGCTGTCGGCCAAACTCAACCATCCTCGACGCAGTCGCAGCCGGCGCAATCGCCGGCTTCCGCGCCGCCGCCCTCAACGCAGTCGCAAGACCCTCCTTGCTCCGACGTTCGTCCCATCTTGAAACGAGGCATACAGCCGCCTCTGCCTCCCTGTCCTGACCCGCCGCCGGCCGCATCGCCCCCAGCGGACTCCGTACCCACGCGTTCACTGAGTCCCACCGCATCCTTGATCGAAAGGGCCAGAGAGGCGGCGTTCGAGTTTTCAGAGAAGCTTCCCAACTTTATTTGCAAGGAGTTCATGGCGCGGTCTACCCAACGAGGCCGCGAGAGGGAAATGCCCCTGGACGTGGTTTCGGCTGAAATCATTTACGCTGACGCACAGGAAAGCTATCGTGACGTGAAGATCAACGACCGCCCTACGGACAAGGGCCTGCAGGAAATCGGTGGGTCGTGGTCCACCGGAGAATTTGCGTCCACGCTGCTGGAACTTTTTCACCCCGATACAAGCGCGCAGTTCCGGTCCGGCGGTGCGTCTACGATTTCGGGTTTCAGTGCCCAGGTTTACGACTTTCAAGTGCGGGGTGAGAATTCGCACTGGAGGCTGCAGTCCGGCTCTCAGTCTTTGTCTGCGGCTTACGGAGGCTCGGTATGGGTGGATCCGAAAACCGCGCGCGTCCTGCGAATCGAGATGCAGGCGCGCAACATACCATCGGATTTCCCCATGGATACGGTCGAATCCGCGGTTGACTATGCATACGTGACGATTGGCGGGACATCGTTTCTGCTTCCGGTCCATGCCGAGAGCTTGGGTTGTGAACGGGGTACCAGCTACTGTAGCCACAACATCATCGACTTCCGCAACTATCACGAATACAAAGTCGATTTTAAGATTGGTCCCTGAGAATCGTTTGGCCCCTGGAAAGCCACGGCACGCCGAATGCGAGTACGGCGAGGGACTCAAGGCGAAAATATTGGAAGTAAGCCGCTTAACGCGGTCCCGCCGAGTTCTCAGCAATCATGAAGATGAGCGTTTAGATCGAACTGTTGGCTGCTTGGGTCGTCCGCTTCGCTCCTCGACTCAATTGCGGCGGGGCTTCAGCCTTCACGGGCGCTTCGTGCCTAAGAGTAAGCGGGAGTGCTGACGCTACGTGGACCGCGGCACGTTCGCGGACTGCAATCAGCCGAGGGATGCGTACCGGAAATTTCCCTTCGTGGTGATTGAAAGACCCGATAGACAGACTGTGAGGGGCGATTCAGATTCGTGTCGGGCTGGCGTGTGCCTGGGTGTCTCAAACATATGCCTGGTGGAGCGATTGCCGCGAAGCGAGCTGAGGCTGCAATGAACAAAGTTCGAGGTGCGCATCTCATTTTGCTGGCGCCATTGATTGCTGCGATGGCGATTTCGACGAATTCCACGAACGCGTGGAATCGCGCTGCAGCGGGACCCGCCGCTGCCAGCGGTGACGTGGAACGTGGCCGGTATCTGGTCGAGGAAGTTGCAAAATGCCCGGAATGTCACACCCCTCGGAATGACCGAGGGGAACTGAGAAAGGACGCGTGGCTCAGCGGAGCGACGATCTGGATCCTACCGGTGGCAAAGATTCCGAATTGGGCGGACCATGCGCCGGCCCTGGCGGGTTTCCCAAGTTTCACGGAAGAGCAAGGGGAGCGCATCCTGGAGAAGGGCACCGGACCGGAAGGCGAGGAAATCAGGCCGCCGATGCACATCTACCACATGAATCCAGCCGACGCGAAGGCGATTATTGCCTACCTGAAATCGCTGCCACGGGGTTCGTCCACTCGCTGAAATGTACGGGAAGTATATCGCTAGCGCTTCCTGTCTTTAGCCGGTTTTTTCCGGGCGCGCCTGCGGCTCGGCGCTTTCGGTTTTAGCGCGCCGCCTTGCGCGATAAGCTCGCGAGTCTTCTTGGGAAGCTTGGCGACAACCATATCGTAGGATTCGCGCAACAAGCAAGTCAGCTCGTCGATTGAGAGAGCGTCCCTGGTTTCCAGCGCGACCCACTGAGCGCGGGCAAGGTACGGGGCGGGAATGATTCCTTGACGTTCCGTCAATTCCGCAAAATTTTCCGGTGAAGATTTGAACGAAAGCCATACGGGGGCGACTTCGAGCACCGTGTGAGCGAACATTTTGTTGGCGACCTTAAACGTGAGGTCGCCTTCCCAGACGGTTTGTTCGGTGGTGCCGGGGAAGGAGAGGCAGAGTTTGCGGAGTTGATCGATGTTCATTTTCGTCGCCAATCAAAGTCGGTCTTGAACTCATCACTTGAGATCCTTTCCGGCTAGGCCGGAATCCCGGATCCCGCATCCTCGTCGGATGCGCTCAGGATGACATCTGCGCGGTCGTGGCAGCACCCCTAGAAACCGGCGGCGAAAAGCTAACGCTCCTGAACTGGCGCTGCGCGGAACAGCGGGGCCAACGGCTAATCAAGAACTATTTTTACTGGCGCTTCACTACCGGCCCAAGCCATGCCGTCTACGCCTGGAGTCAGATCGATGGACGGTTGCAATTGCCATGAATGCAGATCGAGGACCTCGATTTTCCCGGCCGTCAAGAAGGAAACGTAGGCGACGCCACCGTCGGGCCGGACCAGAACTTTGCCCAGCGCTGTTGGGGCGTCGAAGGTCTTGGCTAGTTTACGGGCGTGCAAGTCGATAGCGAAGATGTGACCCTTCAAGCCGGCGGCGACCAGCCAGCGGCCGTCGGGTGTGGGCTCGGAACTGTAGGCTGATTCGGGCAGGTCGATCCACGAGGCGACTTTGTTGGCGGCGGTATCAATCACGGCGATTCTCGGCGCCTCCTGGTCGTGAGTAAAGACGAAGCGGCCATCGGGCTGTATAGAGATGCGCTGAACCTGCTTGGAGACGGGGATCGTGCTGATCAAGGAGTGATGAACCAGGTCGAGAACGCTGACGGTGCCGGAGTGCACGTTGGCCGTGTAGGCGCGACTCCCATCTGGCGTGATGACGAACATGTGGGATTCCGGATCGCCGGTAGGATTCTCCGCGACGATTTTGCGGGCGGCTGGATCGACAACATCGAGCGATTGCGAAAGCTCGGCGGTTACGTACAGGCGACCGTCGGGGCTGATGCCCGGCTCGTGCGGGCGCAGTGGCTTTCCGAGATCGATGGTGTAGGCGAGTTTACGTTCGCGGATGTCGATGACATCGATGGTGCTGCCGTCGGTGCCGGGTTTGCCGACGCCGGAATTGCCGTAAATCGGAACGTAGGCATACCGGCCATCTTTGCTGACGGCGACTTCGTGGCCGTTGACGCCCACGACGATCTTGGCGACTTCGCGGCGGGTTTCCGGATCGACGAGCAAGGCGGTATGTTCGACTTGATTGGCGACGACGAGTAGGCCGTGCGCGGAGGGGCGCGAGCGGACGAGCGTGGTGGCGAGCAAAAAAATAAGTGAAAGCGAAGCGATGATGGTCAGAATGCGGGAAGGCATGAGATACCTCGTTTTGCCGGCTCAGCCGACTTAGGCAAACACGCGGATTATAGCCGCCGAAATGGTTCCATACCAACTCTCTCGCGAATTTTCGGCGGTTGCAGTGTGAGCGGAGGTGATTTGACAGGAATAGGCGCGGGTGTAGGCTAGGGCTCTCAGCCCGTGAAGGAGACGAATATGTTCGACGAGGACGTGAAAAATCCTAAGGATGGCGGGTTATCCAGGCGGGAGTTTGTGGGGATGGCGGTGGCGGCCACGGTCGCGGCCGGCGCGGAAAAGCTGGCGTGGGCGGTGGATTCCAAGCTCGGGATGCCCTATCGGACGCTGGGACGCACCGGCGAAAAAGTTTCGATGATGGGGCTGGGAGGCTTCCACATCGGAAACCAGAAGGACGAGCAAGAAAGTATCCGGATCATTCGCACGGCGATCGACAACGGCGTGAATTTTCTGGACAACTGCTGGGATTACAATGGCGGCGAAAGTGAAGTGCGCATGGGCAAGGCGCTGGGGGACGGATACCGGCAGCGGGCGTTCTTGATGACCAAGATCGATGGGCGAACTCGGAAGGCGGCAACCGAGCAACTGGAAGAATCGCTGCGCCGATTGCAGACCGACCATATCGACCTGCTGCAGTTCCACGAGATCATTCGGATGGACGATCCGGAGAAGGTCTTTGCGCCCGGGGCGGGAATGGAAGCGATCGTCGAGGCGCGGAAAGCGGGGAAGGTCCGCTACATCGGATTTACCGGGCACAAGAGTCCGGACATCCATTTGAAGATGCTGGCGACGGCGGATGCGCATCATTTTCAGTTTGATACGGTGCAGATGCCGCTGAATGTGATGGACGCGCACTTCAACAGCTTTGAGAAAAAAGTGCTGCCGGTGCTGGTGCAGAAACAGATCGGCGTGCTGGGGATGAAGCCGATGGGTGCCGGCATCATTCTGCAAAGCAAGGTCGTGGAACCGGCAGAGTGCCTGCACTATGCCATGAACTTACCGACCAGCGTGGTGATCACGGGATGCGATTCGCTTTCCATTTTGGAGAAATCTTTGCAAACGGCACGGGATTTTCGGCCGCTCAGCGCGGAGCAGGTTGCGGCGTTGCTCAACAAAACCGTGGAAACTGCACGAAACGGGCAGTTCGAGCTGTACAAAACCTCGACGAATTTTGATGGCACCGGACATAACCCGCAGTGGTTGGGTTGAGGGGCAGGGACCGTATTGGGGCGACTAGAATCGAGAACCCAGACCTGAGCGCTAACTTGTCGGCCTTGTATGCGGCAAGACTAGAAACGATCTTGCGCGATCCACGTAGAGACTTCTTTTCCCACCGAAAAGGTCTTGCGGGGGTCTGCCTCGAAGCGCCCACCTAAGTCGTAGGCGTTAATTTCGAGAGCTATGCCATCGTAACCTCCGCCTCTTAAGAATCCACGGACGTAAAGCGCCGAGAAACTCGGCACTCCAAGCTGGCGATATTGCTCGACATGTACAAGTTCGTGAAACAACAGGCCGTCCGAAAAAGGCTCGTGCGAAACGACGACATCCTGATAGGTAACTGCGGCCATTAGGGCAAAGTCAGGCAAGTTGGAAAAGCCCAGGGGTTTCAATATCGAATAAAAACTTGGGTTGTCGATTCTTTCCTTCTCCAAGACCACGGTTCGCGTAGTCTCCAGCAAGTCTTGACGAAAAAATCCTGTAAGGCGCTCCTTGTGAGTTGAGGGGAGATTCGCAGCGAGACGAACGAATCGCCTGCGCTGATCGGAAATGTATTCAGCCACGAGTTCAGAGATTCTGCTGACCTGTTCGGAAGGGAGATGCGGCGTGGCCATGCTAGTCGCTGCCGGCGGCGTAGCGGCGAAAGAAGGAGTCCGGCTTCCATTGTGGATCGGCGTCGGCGTTGGCAACCGAGATGAGTAGCTGGCGGATGATTTCTTCGTAGGTTGCGGCGGTGGCGCGATCGACCGGTTGCGCAAGGTCGTCGGAAGGCGCGTGATAGCGGACCGTGAGCCACTCCTTGAAGATTTTCTCGTCGGGGGAGCCGGGATCGAAACCGACGTCGAGTTTCACCGCGGGAATACCGTGGCGTATGAAATTGTACTGATCGCTGCGGATGAAAGCGTTTCGCAACGGCTGCGGGTCGGCTTGCACACGTACGCCGAACGCTTGCGCGGCGTCGCGTGCGCGATCGCCAAGGTCGGATTCGGTGAGGCCCTGCACTTTCAGGACTTTCAGCGGCACGATCGGTAGAAACATATCAATGTTGACGTCGGCGATCATGGATTTCGCGGGAACGGTGGGATGAGCGGCGAAGTACTTCGAACCCAGCAGCCCTTTTTCTTCCGCGGTCACAAAGACAAAAAGGATCGAGCGGCGTGGGTGCGTCTCGTGCGCTTTCCAGGATGCGGCGATGTCGAGCAACACGGCATCGCCCGAAGCATTATCCATCGCCCCGTTGTAGATGCGATCGCCGTTGATGGGCTCGCCGATGCCGATGTGGTCGACGTGAGCGGAGAGCGCGACGTATTCGTTCTTGAGCAAGGGATCGCTGCCGGGAAGCTTGGCGATCACGTTGGCGGATTCGACGGAGGTCGATTTCACGGTTGCGTGAGCCCTCAACGAAATGCCGAGAGGGAAACGTCGCAGCGGCTTGCGATCTTTGCCGAGGTCCGCGATCTCGGCAAACGTGTGGCCCGAGCCAGCAAAAAGTTTTTCGGCCTCCGCAGGGTTGAACGTGAGAGACAGTTTCAGGCCGGAAGTTTCGTCGAATTCGGCGCCGACGAGATCCATGGAAGGATGCGCGCGATTCAGCGACATGCGCGACCACGGTATGTCCATCGAAGCAGGATTCGGTATTCCGACGGTGCCGATCACACCCGCGCGTTGCAGAGCTTTCCATCGCTCGCCCGCGGTCTGGTAATGCGCCGAAAGCGCGGTCGGAGTGTCGGCCGGGGAGCCCGCCAGGTAGACAACGATTTTGCCTTTCAGATCGAGGCCGGCGAGATCGTCGTAGTTGGTCTCTGGAATTTGCAACCCGTAGCCGACGAACACAAGAGGCGCGACAATTTCTTCGGGCGCAAGGTCGACGCGGGTGTTGAAGTAGGCATCTTCGCCGAGGACGAGCTGCTCGGTTTTTCCGTTGGAAACCAGCGCCGCCGACGAATCTTTTTCAATGATCTCGCGGGAGACAAATTTAACAGGCTGGTAGAAGCCGTTGACGCCGGCCGGCTGCAGGCCGGCTTTGGTGAGTTGCTCGACGATGTAGGCTTCTGCTTTGCGGAGTCCCTCGCTGCCGGTCTCGCGGCCTTCCAGATTGTCGTCGGCCAGAAACTTGATGTGGTCCCACCAGGAATTGCCGTCAAAATGTTTCGCGGGCTGTCGTTGGGCGACCGCAACGCTTGCAAGCGCGAGAATCGCCGCAAGAAAGGACAAATCTTTTCGCACGGAAGGCCTCCGGAACCATTACCGGGCGGAAGGATAGCAGTCGAGCGGCGATCAGCCAAGCGGAGCGAAGCTCGCCGCCGTAAACTGTGCGCCATCCCGATCGCCACTATACTTTGAACCTTTGCCGGTCGCACTCCGTATTGACCATATAGGACGGCGCAACGTAGGATTCCGCTGCCTCTCAATCTGCAGACGAGCAAAGGTGGAGGAACTGCCGTGTACTGTTCAAAGTGTGGAAACACGATTGCCGATGGCGCTACGTTCTGCAGCCTATGCGGACAATCCACTTCACTTGCACCGGTTGTGGCGGGTGCGGTCGCGCCGGTTGCAGTGGCTGTCGCCGGACCGCCCGTTCCGCCCGCGGTAGCGTATGCAGGATTCTGGCTACGTGTCCTAGCCTACTTGATCGACGCGCTGATTCTGGGCGTGTTTGGCATCCCGATTCTGATCGGGGCAGCTATGGCCATGGGCATTGGCGGAATGTTGGCCAGAATTCCTCGCGATGGAAGTCCCTTCATGGACGGGCTGCCTCCCGTTTTTCTCCTTTTCATTTGGTTTTGTGTGCTCGTGGGATTGGGCGGCAACTGGCTCTATAGCGCGCTACTGGAAAGCTCGGAGTGGCAAGGGACCGCGGGCAAGAAAGCGCTTGGACTGATCGTGACCGATATGGCCGGCCAAAAAGTTTCTTTCGCGCGCGCTTCGGGACGTCACTTCGGAAAAATCGTGACCAGTTTTATTCCGCTGGGTATCGGATACGCGATGGCGGGTTTCACGGAAAAGCGGCAGGCGCTTCACGACATGCTGGCAAGCTGTCTGGTTTTGCGGAAAAGCTAACCGGACGCAACGCTGTCCCAATCCCTGCTTCTACACCAGCCTACATATCCTCTGACGCTTGCCTACAGCCAACACCGGATGGTCGCAGCCGCGCACCGGACCTACTGTGTTGCCACGCTCACAAGTAGCACTTGTTTGGGGATGGAAGAAGTCATGAGGAATTTGAATAGTCCGTGGATGAAGGCAGCTTACGTAGCCGGAGTCACGACGTTTTGCACGTTCCTGGCTTGCTGGGCGGTCCTGGCGCACCAGGAAAATTCGGAGAAACCGGCACATGCGGCCGTGAGTGATACGCAATTCGCAAAGAAGGCCGCGCAGGGCGGCATGGCGGAAGTAAGGCTGGGTCAACTCGCGGAAGAGAAAGGCACCAGCGATGCCGTAAAGAAATTTGGCCGGCGCATGTTCGAAGACCACACCAAGGCTGGCGATGAGCTAAAGAAAGCCGCAGCGCAGGAAAACATCAACCTCCCGGACGATATCAGCGCAAAGGACAAAGCGACCTATGACGCGCTTTCCAAACTGTCCGGCGCGGCGTTCGACCGAGCCTATGCGCGCGACATGGTGAAAGACCACGAGGAAGATATCGCTGACTTTAATAAGGAAGCCAGTGGGGGGCAAAAAGCGGCCATCAGGGACTTCGCGTCGCAAACTCTTCCGACTCTGCAGGATCACCTGAAACAAGCAAAAGAAATGCGGCAAAATGTCGCAGCCTCGAATCCGTCGTCCACGAAGAAAAATACCAGCGGCACAGCAGGAAGCAAATAAAATCCCTTCGCGACGCCCTCTTGGCGTCAAAGCCGCCTCGTCGTTCCAGCGATGAGGCGGCCTATTTTTTGGAC
>JBEKWY010000134.1:0-13961 GCA_049512575.1 Candidatus Acidiferrum sp. | reverse complement strand
AAGACGCTGCTGCCGGTGCGCGATCGCGCGGGCGTGAAAATCGGCGAGGCGTTCATGGTGAAGACACACCCGCAGTGGTTGCGGACGCGGGAGTTGATTCGCTCGGGGCGCATCGGCGAGTTGAAAGCCATCATGGGAGCTTTCAGCTATTTCAATCGCGATGCGGCGAATGTGAGGAACGTAGTCGAGTGGGGCGGCGGCGGGATGCTGGACATTGGTTGCTACCCGATCGTGACGTCGAGATTCATTTTCGGGGAGGAGCCTACGCGAGTTTCGGGGTTGATCGAGCGTGACCCGGAGTTCAAGACCGACCGGCTGGCGTCAGCGATTCTGGATTTTCCGTCGGGGCACGCCACGTTTGTGTGCAGCACGCAGATGGTGCCAAGCCAGCGCATGCAATTTTTGGGCACGAAGGGGCGCATCGAGATCGAAATTCCGTTCAACGCGCCGCCAGATCGCGCGACGCGGATATTTGTTGACGATGGAAAAGATGTGTTTGGAAGCGGCATCACGATCGAGACGCTTCCGATCTGCGATCAATACACAATTCAGGGCGATGCGTTTTCGCGAGCAATACGCGAAGGCGGCGAGGTGCCGTCGCCGCTGGAAGACGCGATCAAGAATATGACGGTGATCGAAGCGGTGTTCCGGTCGGCGCAATCGGGACGGTGGGAGCAAGTGGCGGAGTAACTCGGGTCTCTCTTCTCTCTGCGAACTCTGTGGGAAATCTCTTCTCTTTGCCGCGTTCTTTACCCCTCCAGTCTCCGTGCCTCTACGCAGAGACCGATTCTCGCCATTGCACGGGTTCGACGGGGCCAACAAGGAAAATGTACGACGCGGCGCCTGCGAGGGTGACGCCGCCGGTAATGGCGAAGGCCCAGAAAAATTCGCCGGTGCGTTGTAGGATGATGCCAACGAGAATTGGGGCCACGATGCCCGCCAGGTTGCCGCAGAAATTTTCCAGGCCGGCCCATCTGCCGGCGGTTTGTGGGCCAGCCAGAATTTGCGTCATGGTCCAGAGATTCGGTGCGCACATGCCCAACGCGACGCAGGAGAAAACTAAGATCGCCATCGCGATGGCGTGATCGGCCACCAGGAAAACGACCACAAAGCTCAACGACGCGAGGGCCAGGCCTCCTCCGCACAAAGTCTTGAGCACGCGTGTGGGATTGTTGCTGGCGACGATCCACCGGTCGGCCGCCCAGCCGAAGGTGAGTACGGAAATTGCCAGGGCGAAAAAGGCCGCTCCGCCCACCAATGACATCGTCTGCAGTGAAAAACCGCGCTGACGCACAAGATAGAACGGCAACCAGGTGATCAGGAAATACCAAAGATAGTTGAAGCAAAACAGACCCGCGAAGGTCCCCCACGCGGAACGTTGTCGCAGGATTTCGAGAATGCTTGCAGGATTCGTTGCTTTCGTTGTGGTCAGGCCCGGGCCTTTCGGCATCCACTTTATCCACGGGAAAAGCCAGAGCGCGCTCGCAACGCCCACCACCACGAAAAACAATCGCCAGCCCACTCGTGCGATTAAGAGCCCTCCGACCAGCGTGCCTAGCGCCGGACCTCCCGCCCAACCCGCCGAGATCAATCCGTTGGCGCGCCCGCGATGGGAGGCCAGGAAATGCTTGGCGATAATTTTGTTGCAGGACGGGTAGGACACGGACTCGCCGATACCGAGGAGCAGTCGAGCGGACAGCAGCAGCGCGAAGCCATGGACCAACCCGGTCGTCAGCGTGGCCGCCGACCACACCAAAACGCCGATCGCCAGCAGCCAATTCACCTCGAAGCGATCGACCAGCCAACCGGACACGATTTGAAAAGCGGCATAGGTCCAGAAAAAAGATGACAACAGGACGCCTAACTGCGACGGAGAGAGATGCAGGTCGTCTTTGAGGATGGGCGCGGCAATGGAGAGCGTGCCGCGATCGATATAGTTGATCAGAACGGAAATGGAGAGCACTACAGCGACACGAGCAAGATGGAACGGTAGCTTGGGACCCTGCGCCTCTCGGGCCGGCAGCGCAGCGTTGCTCATGCGCCGGCCTGTGCGGACGGCTGAAAATCGAGGACAACCAGGGTGATGTCGTCGTCCTGGCTGCGCCCGTTGGGATCGGCAGACCAGCGATTGACATCGTCAAGCAGCGCGTTCGCGAACGCGTTGGTCGAGAGCGTGACGTTCGCGGCAAGGAATTTTTCGATGCGCGGCTTGCTGTATTCCTCCAGCGATGGACTCATGGCCTCGAAAACGCCGTCGGTGTAGAGCAGGTAGCGATCCAACGGCCGAAGTGGGACTTCGGTCGCGGTGAACGTGGCGTCGGGAATGAGGCCGAGAATGGTGCCGTTTTCCTCGATGCGTCGGACGGTGTTGGCCGAGCGGGACGCGAGCATGATGGGCGGATGTCCCGCGCCCGCGTAACGCATCAGCTTTTTTTCAAGATCGAAAAAAACGTAGGCACCGGTGACGTAGTGCTCTTCGAATTTTCCGCAGAGCGAGCGATTGAGTCCTGTCAGGACGCGCACCGGATCGCTGGCGAATTGCGATTGCCCCGCGAACGCAACCTTTAGCATCGAGGCGATCAGCGCGGCAGGGACGCCGTGACCAGAAACATCGGCGATAAGAACGCCAAGATGCGTTTCGTCATCGACAAGGAAATCGTAGAAGTCTCCGGCCACCTCACTCATGGGAACGTAGCGAGCTGCGATCTGCAGCCCGGCAAGCTTTGGAACATCGCGCGGAAGCGTGGCCGCCTGGATCGCGCGGGCAATTTCCAGTTCTTGATGCAAAGCCTGGAGCCGTTCTTCGGTGGCCAGAGTGCGATGGGCGACGATGTAGCCGAGGCAACCGACGAATACCAGAAAGCCAAGAAACTCAAAATTGGTCCCGAAGCCATGCATCAGGCGAAGGCTCGAGAGATTGGCCTGAAGAATGAAAATAAACCAGAACAGGAATCCGCCCATGAAGACGCGCACCTCGCGAGTGAAGGGCAGCCTCGGCCGAGCCGTAAAATGGATGATCGCGATCGAGATCAGGCCCGCAATCACCGTGACCAGGGTGACGATATGGTTGGCGGCGTTCAGCCCGGCAAGCGTCGCACCGCATGCCGCGGCGACAGTCGCTACGATTGCGCAGAGCGCCAGGGCCGCGAGAATCACGCGCATCACGATCTTCATCCGGTCCATGACCAGTTCGTACAAGAACAGGCCGAAGGGAAGAACGATGGTGCAGCTGATGGCCCAATTCACATAATTCCAGAAGTTTCGGGGTACGTCGACGACAGACTCGATGATCGTGCGATTACCCAGAAGACGGACAGCGTACAGGATGGTGAACAGACCGAAATAAACCAGCGATCGCTCGCGAGACTTGAAGCGGAAGAAGAACAAGGCGATGGCCGCCAGGCCAATGACGAGAAGAAGCACACCAACGCCGACGCTGAGCAGGTCCCAGCGCAACTGCGAGGGTGTCATCGTAACGGGCTGGAGAAGGCACAGAACGCAGGTCGACATGGCACTCTCTTATACGCGGGGGAAACGGGCAAGGCAATGTGATGCCGTCAGAGCGGGGCCGGTTGAAAGTCGAGGACGACCAGGGTGATGTCGTCTTCCTGTGCGCCGCCGGCGAGGTTGCCGGACCAGCGGGCGAGTGTTTCGACGAGTTTATCGGAGAAGGATTTAGCGCTGAGAGTGGAGTTCGATTCCAGGAACTGCAAGCTGCCCGCGCGGCCGAATTCTTGCTTTGCGGCGTTGGAAGCTTCAAGCACGCCGTCGGTGCACAGCAGGTAGCGGTCGCCTGTGGTCAGTGGAATTTCGACGGCGGTGTATTCGGCTTCGGGGAAGAGGCCGAGCATCAGGCCATTTTCTTCGATTTGCTGAGCTTTGCCATTCGCGCGAGAGATGACCATGAGCGGCGGATGGCCCGCGCCGGCGTAACGCATTACTTCCGCTTCCAGATCGATGAACACATACGCAGCGGTGACAAAGTGGTCGTCGAATTTTCCGCAGAGCGCACGATTCAGCCCGGCGAGCACGCGCGCGGGAGCATCGGCATGATCGGATTGCGCGGCGAACGCGACCTTGAGCATCGACGCTATCAGCGCGGCGGGAACGCCGTGCCCGGTGACGTCGGCGATCAGAACCCCCACGTGTTTTTCGTCGATGACCAGAAAATCGTAGAAATCGCCGGCGACGGCGCTCATCGAGAGATGGCGCGCGGCAATATCCAGCCCGGCGAGCCGCGGGACTTCGCGGGGAAGAAGCGAGGATTGAATCTGCTGAGCGATTTCGAGTTCCTTGTTGATGGCCAGGAGGCGCTCTTCGTTAACAAAGGTGCGGTGCGCGGCGACGTACCCGAGGCAGCCGACGCAGATCAGGAAACCCAGGAACTCCACGTCCGGCCCCGGCACGAGACGCAGCGAGTAGAGATTGGCGTGGAGGACGAAGAGCAGCCAGATGAAAAAGCCCGCCACCACGACGCGGATGTCGCCGGATATCGACTTGCCCGGGAATGCGCGGCGGCGAGTGAACAAGGCGAAAAGACCGGCGCCCACAACGGTTCCGAGCACGAGAACGTTATTTGCCTTCTGCAGCCTGTCTATGTTGGCTCCCGCGAACGGTGCGAAAATGCCGAAGACCGCGAACAGGGCTTGGATCGCAACTAGCCAGCGAAACACCTTCCGGAAATGTTCGTTGGCCACTTGGTACAGAAAAAGGCCGACCGGAACATTGATCGTGCAGGTGAGGAACCAAGCGACGAGGGCCCAAAACGGCGGCGATGCATCGAACAGGGCCTCGACAACGCCTTGCAAGGCAAGCAGGCGCACGCCATAAAGAACAGAAAACAGACCAAAATAGACGAGCGCCAGGTCGCGAGTCTTGCGCCGGAAGTAGAACAGGGCAGTCGCCGACAAACCGGTGCCGAGAAGAACGATGGCGACAGCGACCTTGAGCACTTCCCAGCGCAATTCCGACCGCACCACCTTCACGGTAAAAGTCTGATCCGCGAGCAGCAACCAAGGAAGCATGGCAAGGTTTATACGCGGTCGGCTGCAGCAAGGCAAACGCGGCTGCATGCGCGGACAGCGAGGCTGCCCCGTAAAGAACTCAGCGGAGGGTGAGGTCGCCGGCGCCGAGGTGGACGTGGAGTTTGTAGCGACCAGTCCCGTTTTTTTGGAACGACCGGAACAGGCCGCCGTGGCTTTCGCCGAAGGGCTCTGCTTCGATGTCGCCGGTGATGACGGAGGCATCGACGTGGCCATAGTCGGCGGCCGCGCCGACCTGAATGCTCAGGTCGCCCGCGTGGAGTTCCACGTCCTTGTCGCCGGTGATGCCCTCTATGGTCAGGTCGCCAAAGGGCATGCGCACGACCACGCCGGAATCCTTGGGAATCTCAATGGTGATTTGGATGTCGTTTTTCGGTCCGCCGTATACGCGCAGATCGCCGTGACTCCCGAAGTGCTTGAAGTTGACCGTGACGTCGCGGGCTTTATCGGGATCTTTGGTGTCCACGCGCACGGAGATCTTGTGTGTGTCGTTGCCCACGATGCGGCAATCGCCAGAACGAAGATCGATGCGAATTTTCTGGTCCGGCGCGAAATCGACGTCGAAAGGGTGCTTGTTGAGATCGCTGACGGAAACCCTGGTTTGCGGGGTGTCTGCCGCGACGGTCGGAGCAATCAGGGCTGCCGGGCCGGTCAGGCTAAGTAATGCGAGTAGGGCAGTGGCGAGACGCATGGGCACACCTCCTTGTTGTCTGAAGTAACGTAAGTCGTGCCGGAAATGTTTCCGGAAAAGTGGCACTTTCACTAACCAACGGATAACGAAGGGCGCAGACGCTGGCGGCTGAACCGAATTTGGGCCCTGCATTCTTCGGCTTTCGCCTACAACACGACGAGAGAGGTGCTTTCCGGACTCTTGTCCGGCAGCAGCGCCCGGATGGCGTGATCCATCGTCACAAGCTTCCCCTTCTTGTGGATCGCAAGCCCTAGCAAATAGGCATCCGTCACTTGTCGATGGCCCGTCAGCTGGGAGACGAATGGTTCGAGTGCCTGCGCGAAGCCGATATCGTCGGTCCAGAACCGGTGCGCAGGGTGGCCAAGGTTGGCTCCCAGCAGGATGGCAGCATCCGACGGCGTGAGAGCGTTGGGAGAAAAAGCAGGATTCGAGAGGATACGGACGAAGGCAGTCTGGGTCAGCGGGCAGGTCGCCCATCCTTCCCGCACGTGGGTGGCGAGCCATTCCTGGACCTTTCCATGTGCGCGGTGGGTAGGCCAGGCCATTGCGACGAGGACATTCACGTCCAGCAAGAAACCCGCTTTCACTCCGGTGCGTCCCGAAGCTTTTCGACATCATCCGTAGTTACCGACGGCGAGTCAGGTGGCAGTTCGACGACGTGAAAGCCGTTGACCAGACGGGTCTGCAGGGGCGCGCGCAGTCCACGGCGCACGAGTTCCGATACCGCCTTGCCGATAGCGACGTCGCGGCTTTCGGCATACGCCTTTACTTCACGGAAAACATCATCGTCGATCGAAAGGGTGGTCCGCATGTTTTTATGATGTCATGCGTACCTCAATGATGTCAAATGGCCGAATCTGACATCACCTTGACACGGTGATGCGCCGCACGACTACATGATCGCCAGACAAACTGGGCCGCGAAATTACGCATAACGCAGGTCGAACGGGGTATCCGCGAACGCTAGATCGAAGTGCTTCACGCGCTGGTCGAAGCTGCTAAGGAAGGCCGTGACGTGGGAGGCGACCACGGCGGCCTCGCGGTCCTTCCCGGCGAAGGCGTCGATGGCCTCGAGCGAATGCCAGAAGCTGATGACGGTGATTTCGATCTCGTCGCCGGCTTCACGTTTCAGCAGGTTGGAGGCAACGTAGCCCTTTTGCGCGCGGAGTTCCGGGATGACGGTGTCGATGAAATGCCGCTCGTAGGCGGTCCAATTCTGTGGGGTGGCGCGTGCGGACCAGAGGCGAGCTATCATTTGGCCCTCCTGCAGACCCGGTTATAGCACAGCAGCCCGGTTCAATATTCCGTGTTCCTGTCGAGAATGTTAGTCCTGGCGCAGAGCGGTTACGGGATCGACCTGGGTGGCGCGGCGGGCGGGGACATAGCAGGCGATCAGCGCGGACAGCAGCAGGACCGCGCCAACTGCGCTGAACGCCGGAAGGTCGAGAGAGCCGGAGCCGTAAAACAGTCCTTTCATCAAGCGGCCGGCGCCCCACGCGCCGAAGAAACCGATCACCAGGCCGATCAGGCCGAGGGTCATGCCTTCCCTCAAGATCAAACCGAGGACCTGCGAAGGCGCTGCGCCTAGCGCCATGCGCAGGCCGATTTCATGCGTACGCTGCGCGACCGCGAACGCCATCACGCCGTAGATTCCGAACGCCGCCAAAATCAAAGCTACCCCTGCGAAGGTGGCGAACAGCACGGCGCCGAAGCGGTCGCCCCCCATCGATTCGTCGAGGACTTGATCCATTGTTTTCACGTCGGCCATGGGCAGGTCGGGATCGAGGGACTGAATGACGGCGGCGATGCTTTTGCTGAGGCTTTCGGGTTGGCTCAGCGTGCGCACTGCCATGGTTACATCGGGCTCGGGACTCTGCGCGAACGGCACGTCGATTTCGGGGAAGCCGTCGCCTTTGGGCCCGCCGTTGCGCACGTTTTCGTACACGCCGACGATCTGCCATTGGATCACATCGCCGAGTTTCGCTGTGCCTGGGACGATCTGTTCAACGGCGAGCTGCTGCGTGAGCGGATCGGTATTTGGAAAATATTTCTTTACGAAGGCGGAGTTCACGATCGCTACCGGCGCACCGCCCGCGACGTCGGCTTCGGTAAACGCGTGGCCTTTGGCGATGCGGATTCCGAAGGTCTGGAAGTAACCCGGACTAACCATGTTGAATCCCGCGCCGGGCCTTTGCGAGCGGTCGGCCACCGCTTTGCCGACTATATCGAAAGGCATTCCGAAGTTGGTGCCGTAGATCGGAATACCGGTGGAGGCCGATGCGGAGACAACGCCGGGAAGAGCTTGAACGCGTTCGATCAGGTTTCGATAGAAGGCGGTCATTTCTTCGGGGGTCTTTAACCGATCGGCGGGCATTGGGAGATGGAACTCAAGGACGTGATCGGTGCGGAAGCCCATGTCCACGTGGGTGAGGCCCCAGAAGCCGTGAATAGCGATGCCAGCCGCGGCGAGCAGGGTTAGCGCCAGGGCAAATTCGGTCAGAACCAGCGCGTAACGTACTTTGTGTTTGCCGCTGCCGCTTCCGCTTCGCCCGCCTTCTTTCAGCGTGTCATTCAGGTTCAGCCGTACAGCTTGAAATGCTGGAGCGCAGCCGAACAGGATTCCGGAAAGCATGGTGGCGGCCAGCGTGAACAGGAGCACCGGAATGTTCAGGGTGACGTCGGCTTCCGAAGGGAGCGTGAACGGCGGCATCAGGGCTACGATGCCTTTCAGAAACGCCCAGGCTAACGCAATCCCCAGCGCGCCGCCGATGCTCGCAAGGGCGACACTCTCGGTGAGAAACTGGCCGAAAATCTGCGCGCGCGTGGCGCCGAGTGCGCCGCGGACGGCTACCTCTTTCTGGCGTGCGGTTCCACGGGCGAGCAAAAGATTGGCGACGTTGGCGCAGGCGATCAGAAGTACGAAACCTACCGCGCCGAGCAAAATCCAGAGGGCGCGAATGACGTCGCGATTCAGAAAATCGTTTTGGAGGGGTTCGACGCTGGCGCTCCATCCCTGATTCGATTTGGGATACTCGGTGGCGATGTGCTGCGTGACCGAATCCATATCGGCGTTGGCTTGGGCGACGGTGACGCCGGGTTTAAGCCTGGCCATCACCAGAATCCAGTGGAACTCGTGATTCAACTGTTCCGGCTTGAACGCGAGCGGGACGTAGAGTTCGCTTTGGACGCGATCGGTCGCACCGGGAGCGAGAACACCGACGACGGTGTATTGCAGGCCATCCATGCGGACCTGTTGGCCAAGGATGCTCTTGTCGCCGCCGAAGCGGTGCTTCCAGAGACGATAGGTGAAGATCACTTCCAGGTCTTTACCGAGCTGGCCTTCCTCGGGGAGGAAGTCCCGGCCCAAAAGGAATGGTTGTCCCAAGACGTGGAGGAAACCCGGAGTACAGGGCTCGGCCCGGACTTGTTCGGGGAGAGCGGAAGTGCTCAGGCTCATCTGGCGGCCGGTCCATGCAGCGATGGACTCGAAGGTGGTGTTCTGGCGCTGCCAGTCGAGGAAGTCACCTGCGGAGACGCCGTTGCGGCGGGTGTTCACCTTGGACCAGACCATGACGATGCGGTCCGGCTGGTTGTAGGGAAGCGGGGCGAGCAGGGTGGCGTAGACGACGCTGAAGATGGCGGTGTTGGCGCCAATGCCGAGCGCGAGGGCGAGGACTGCGATCGAGGTGAAGCCGGGATTCTTCCAGAGGAGCCGCATGCCGAACAAGAGGTCGCGCCAGCGATTTCTCATAGGTGCTCCTTGGCGGCCGGTGTGGGTGGCCGGGCTATGGGCCTTAGACGAGGAGTGGTGGCCTCTCGTCTTGTCTAAGAACGTAGGACGCCGGAGTTTAGTTCGTTGGCTAGCGCGTACTGCGATGGCGAAATGCTTGGAGAGAGCTGCTGCGTGGGTCGCCCTTTGGAGGGCCGCGAACGAGTTTGGGGACGATTTTATGTTAACGAGTTGTTCACTCCCCCCTCCCCCGATTTTTTGCAAGTGTTCATTCTAGAGGCTTAAGTGCCCTTTAGAGTCTGTAACTTACAGATTTAATTGATTATAGATTCTAGGAATTCTAGGAATGCGCCGCTGCGTAGGCCAGATGTATGCCAGAGACTCCCCGCCTCTCGACGGCGAGAGGTCAAGCCAAGTAGCCCAATATTTCTACTTTATCCTAGCCATTCCGGCCTCCTAGTCATCTAAATTGTGGAGGTACCTGATGGAAACCCAGGAACAACTCTTAGAATGTCCCTTCTGCGGCACTGACAATCCACCTGAAGCGGCTTGCTGGAGCGACGACGAAAGCACCTACGAAGCGATCTGCCAGAGTTGCGGGAAGAAGTTCTCTAAGGCCGTGCAACTGGAGTGGTCGGCCAGTTAGGAGGATCGTGAAGTTTCGGCACACTTCCTCAAACAACAGCCTTCCGTCCCGCTGGGCGAACGACGGCGCAAACTTGTCCTCCGAGAGTGTTAGCGCCCGATCGATAAGCGATTCCAGATCGTTAAGTTAGGTGAAAAAAACGCCGTTTTTTTCGCGCCCAAGCACGGAGACGAGATTTCTACTTGGGTCAGGCGCTTCCGACTGAAATTGGAAACCATCTTCTTCCGCAGACCAGTTGATCGTGGCTCCGGTACTCAGGAACGAGCCCTTGAATTGTTGCGTTGTATTTTCAATCTGGGCCATCGCGACGATACCGCTCCATTCCACATCGAACGAAACTGTAGCCCGAATGGGGGCAACCGGCGGGATCGCCGGATAGGGGAAGCCCAGGCCACCGGGCAGTCCCAGTCCTTGGGTCACCGAGTTGGCAAGGTCATGGTCATCGTAGACGAGTAAGTTGCGCACGTGTAGGCGCGCTTTTCCCTCGTCGAAGTTAACTTCGAGAGCGTTCTCATCCACTTCGACCATCCAGAATACGTCGTTGGAATCGATGTGCACGTTGAAGTCGTGAATCTGTTGCGGGAGGTTTGCCGATCCAACCGGACCGGTGTACAGGTCAAGTCAAACGAAAGCGAAGGTACCGCTGTGCTGGATGCCGTTGATGTCGATGAACTTGCCCTTCCCAAAGCCCATGTCTGCCTGGTACGCGAGCGGCGTGGGGTTACCCATGGCGTCCGTTCCAGTTCCCCCACCTCGAATGTGCGTCAGACCGACCAACCCATCGAAGTCACCAATCTCCGATGGATCGCTAATGTTTGCCAGCGGAGTCGCGGGATTCAGCGGGTTATGGTGGACAGGGACCCCGAAGGGTTTGAACGGTACGACACCCCCGGGAATTGGCTTGAGCCTGGGGCCTTTGCACCGCTTTTCGTCTTCTTGCCAGGCGTAGGCTGGTTCGGGAACCACGATACCCGTTCCCAACGCCGCCCCTGCTGCGGCGCGAATCAGGTTGCGACGACTCACCCGATTCTGCCGTAGCCTCTTCAACGAAATAGAATCCTGTTCATTCATTCTTGTTCTCCTTCGACTCGCGGGCGGCACACACACAAAGAATGAGCCGACCGGCAAACGATCGTCCGAGGTCCGCCCAAAATATCTGCCGACAAGTCATGAAAATGAACCGAGAGAAACAACGAGAGGGAAACTAGAAGGACTCTGCGCCTGTCGCTCAGCGCATGTCAAGTAACAAATCAGTGAACGATCAAAAGCGAATGCCGCGCTAACTCTAAGGATGCCGCCTGCGCCATTCCGCCCTGGCCTCTTCAAGTTCGATGACATGCGGTCCGGTCGCGCCGAAGTTCATCTTGGGGTCCGAAAGTTTTCGCGCTCGCTCGCCGAAGCGGCGAAGTTCCAGAGTGGACATCTCGCGTAGGCGTTTGCGGAGTTCCTCGGGACTTTCTGGTTTGAGGCTAGTCATCGAATCCTCCGATTGGAGGAAACGAGAGGCTGATAGTAGCATGAGCATCCCCCGCCGCGCTTCTTGCAACAAGCCCGAATCGGGCATTCCCGCACGTCTGTGATTAATCCACTTCAAAATGCGATTCGTCTTCCGTTTTCCAACTCATTTGACAAACTGCGACGCCGGGTATCTACTTGGCGACTTCCGCCATGCCCTCCGCCATTGAATTTAACCAGGACTTGACGCGTCGATTTGTTCGCTGGCTGAAGATCCAGGAATATGCAAACCACACAAATCGTCACTATATAGGATCAATCGTGTCGCTCTGCCGCTTTCTCAGTGACACCCCGGCCACGGAAGTAACGCACCTCGATGTACGGGATTTCTTGGCATCGGTCGCCCAAAGAGGTGTAAAGCGAGCAACCGTTTGGGCCGCCATGAGTGCCTTACGTTGCTTCTTCGACTTTCTTAATATGGGCGGCCTGGTTGCCTGGTCTGCCCCACGCTTTGTTCGGTTACCACGACTGAAACGATACCCACCCCGTGTGCTGAGCGAAAGGCAAATGTGCTTGCTTTCAGATGCCGCTCGCAATCTTCATGAACGAACGATGATTGAGGTCTTTTACGGCACGGGAGCACGGGCCGGAGAGCTGCAATCGATGCGCGTTGAAGAAGTAGATCTGATGGCTAGGCGAATACGAGTACTTGGAAAATGCGGATATAGATACGTCTTGTTTCCGCGGGCCACTGCGGCGTTTCTTCGAAAATACATCGGGAAGCGAACAAGCGGGTATCTATTTAGCACTCGCGCTTTGCCGCAAAAATTGCACCTCATCCATAACCCTAACGGTTCCTGGCGCATGCACTATTACAAGTACAATCCGCAGACACAGCGTTCGGATCGGATATGCATTTACGTTCCCAAGAAGCTAAACCTCGTTCGTGAGCAGGCATTTCGCAGGATAAGACGCAAGATTCCGCGCCCGTGTCCGGCGGGTCCAATTGGCCAGAAGCCACTCGCTTCCACAACGGTGCGGTACATAGTCATGCGAGTAGGGCTTAGAGCTGGTCTCTACGTCAACCCGCAGCTAATTAGGCATACATTTGCCACGCATCTGCTGGATCACGGAGCGGACATCCGAATGATTCAAGAAATGCTCGGCCACGCGAGCGTACGAACAACGCAGGCTTACACGCACGTCAGCATGAAACAAGTGCAAAAGGTGCTGGACAAATGCCATCCAAGAAATCTCTGAAAATCGGTAATTCACTCCAAAGAAGGGTTCTCGCGATACCGACCCGGCGAATGGACTGCATTACGCCGCTATTTCTCACAAAGAGTGTGCGCAGGAGTATCGAACGACTACTTCCGGTCGGACATTATCAACGGTTGCGAAAGTATTTCGATATGTACGGCTGTCTGCGGTGTTCACACAATAACGTATTGTATGGCGCCAACGGATTTTGTTCGAATTGCATCGGCGCTCTTGGGAAACGCATGAGGAAGGTCGACAAAGCCCTTGAAGAAGCCCGCTCCTTGGCGTCTCCGGCCCCGAAGCTAGGGGAGGTCTACTTGCGGCCTTACAATTCAGCACGCCAAATTCTCAGGGACTTGGTTCCAAGAATTAACAAAAAAGCCGGTTGGCGAGAGCCTGAACCGAAGTCCCCGCGCAAGGTCTATTTGAAATTTTAATAACACCGACGCACTTAGGCTGCTTGCGGACAAATGGTTCGGGGCCCGTTCTACCCTGGTTGCAGGCTGCCTCGACTCGACACAAAAATGTTCCTTTCACCGACCCAGGAAAGACTGTATCTCGACCTACCGCTCCAATCATCTGTTAGCACGGTGCGTCCAGCACAGGAAAAGCGTGCGATGCACTTCACGGATGACCCAAACGGAAATTCCGAGCCAAGGGTACCAGACTGACGAACAACGCTTAGGACGCACTATATCCTCCCGAAGAGGTGGTTAATAATTTCAGAGGTCAATAGTTTCTAAGCCCCTGCACCGAGCAAGTCCATATTGCATTCGATCAGGCCATCACGGCGAACCCAAGCTTCGTAACGCACCAAGATGCGCGTGCATCTACGATGAGCGAACACCCAGATGCCATGCATATAGCCTTCCCTCTGAAGGAGATTGGATACAGTCGGGATGTCATTTGTGCCGGGAGCGGTTACGTCGTCGTATTGTTTGCCGATCAGTTCATCTCTTTGATAGCCAAGGAGCTTGCAGAAGCTATCTGACACTTGAACGTATCTCCGATTGCGATCTACGACCGCGGCATACTCTCTCCGCACATGAGCGTTAAAAACGGGGTTTTTCGGCAGGTTTTCCGCCCACGGCTAGACGTAGCGCTAAGGCATCCGGGGATTTTCCGTCGGGGTTATTC
>JBEKWY010000133.1:0-23663 GCA_049512575.1 Candidatus Acidiferrum sp. | reverse complement strand
CCGATTTCTTCTTCGCGATTCAGGCGTCGTCAAAGCCCGCGCTGTTCATCGACGACGCTGCCGGCCCCGAGACACATCAGCTCGGAAAATCCGATCTCTGGTACGCGGTCGCCCACATCGAGCCACTCGGCAAGCTCCATTCGTTCTACTACATTCTTGAGAACGCGAAGTTTGGCGGGCGCCTGGACCTCCCGGCCTTCACTCCCGATTCCTATCAACAAGCCGGCGTCCCGTCCGGCAAGCTCTCCGACAAAATCATCCACACCAGCAAACTCTACGACGGCATGAAAAGCGAATACTGGATCTACGTGCCTGCCCAGTACGATCCCGAGACTCCGGCAGCGCTCATGGTTTTTGAGGACGGCGAGTGGTATCTCGATCGCAATGGGAATAATCCAGCGCTCAACGTCATCGACAACCTGATCGCGCAGAAGAAAATCCCCGTGATGATCGCCGTCTTCACCAATCCGGGAGACATCAGCGGCTCGCCCGGCACGCCTACCTTCAATTTCGTGAAAGCCTATTCCGACAAGTGGCAGCGCACGCTCAAGGACTCCATGCGCAGCACGCTGTACGACACTGTGAGCGACCGCTATCCCCGCTTTCTCCGCGATGAGGTTCTTGCCGAAGTCGCTGCCAAGTACAACATTCGCAAGGACGCGTACAGCCATGCGATCACCGGGCTTTCGTCGGGCGGCATCTGTTCCTTCAACGCCGCGTGGCAGATGCCCGACGAATTCAGCCGCGTTATTTCGTGGATCGGCAGCTTCGAGGGAATTCAGTGGAAAGAAGATCCTGCCAATCCTGACGGCGGGCAGGATTACCCCGACAAGATCCTGCGCGAGCCTCACCGGAACATCCGTGTCTGGCTACAGGACGGTTCGGAGGACCTCGATCTGCGATACGGCAACTGGCCGTTCGCGAACCTGCGCATGGCCAATGCCTTGAAAGCTGGGGGATACGACTTTCACTTTAGCTTCGGCAAGGGTACCCACAACGCCGGACACGGCGCCGCCGAATTCCCCGCGGAGATGACCTGGCTATGGCGCGATTACGACGCCACCAAGACCAACCAGAGCTTCGACGCCGACCCCGCCGAAAAATCCAAACCTCCGTTCCGGGTATCCATTACCAACCGCCCCGCCGAGTAGCGGGCCACGGGCAGTTGCCTGGCACGCATCCGGACGCGCGCGGACACGATTGGAGCCGTGGAAATTCATCGAAGGAAGGACGGACGCGTCCGTCCTTCCTTCCGGGTCTTAGCGGCTTGTAAATAATTGCAATTAAAGGACTTACAAGCAAAATGGGCGAGTTGGAAGAACATGCATGTTATTGATTCCAAAGAACATTCTTGGAAACACCTTAACTGAATGGACGTGAACTTGCGGAACAAGAAGGCTACGTAGTTTTACCCGAAGATATTATAGCACAACGGTTACTGAGGTCAAGGGAATTTTGGCACTCCAGGCGGCCCCGGGGTGCGAATTATCTCTATTGGGCCTGAATCCAGGAATCAACACGCTGCTGGAGCACGTCCAGCGGCACCGACCCGTTCTGAAGCACCTGGTCATGGAACTTGCGCACGTCGAAGCTGGGGCCCAGCTTTTTCTCTGCCGCCGTGCGCAACTCCCGTATTTTCAACTGCCCCAGCTTGTAAGCCAGCGCCTGGCCCGGCCAGACGATATAGCGATCCACCTCGACGGTAATGTCCTGGTCGGTCTTCCCGGTATTGTCCTTGAAGAACTGAATGGCCTGGTCGCGCGACCATCCCATCGAATGCATGCCGGTATCGACCACCAGGCGAACGGCGCGCCACATCTCGTAGGTGAGCTGGCCGAATTTCGAATACGGATCCTTCAACAAGCCAACCTCTTCTCCGAGGCTCTCGGAGTAGAGCGCCCAGCCTTCCACGAACGCCGAATAGCCGACATGCTTGCGGAACTCCGGTACGTTCTCCATCTCCTGCCCCAGGGAAAGCTGCAGGTGATGTCCCGGAACGGCTTCATGCAACGAAAGCGACTCCATCTCCCACTTTGGCCTGGCGTGCAGATTGTAAGTATTCACGAAATAGCAGCCTGGGCGTCCCACCGCCGGCGATCCCGGCTGGTAATACGCGGTGGTCTGCGAAGGCGCTTTGAAAGCTGGTATCTCGCAAACGCCATAGGGCAGCCTCGGGAGCTTGCCGAATTCGTGGGCCAGTTCCGGATCGATTTTTTTCACGATGATCCGGTAGCCGTTCACCAGGTCTTCCGGCTTGTCGTAATAAAAGCGCGGATCGGTGCGCAGGAATTCCGTGAAATCGTGAAAACTCCCTTTGAAATTCGTGGACGCAATGACTCTGTCCATCTCCACGCGAATCCGCTTCACTTCCGATAGGCCGATGTCGTGAATCTGTTGCGGAGTGAGATCGGTGGTGGTCTGCCACCGCACGTGGAACGCATACGCCGGCGCCCCATTGGGCAGTGCCGCGGCCGCGATGTTCTCGCGGCACGCCGGCAGGTAAGTCGCCGCCACGTAGTCGTGCAATTTCTGAAACGCAGGCGCAAGCGAACTGGTGTAAATCTTCTTGGCCTGCTCGGTCAGACGCGCCCGCTCGGCATCGGAAAATGAGCTCGGAAATTCCGTGAAAGGCTGAAGGAGGGCGCTGGCCATCGGATCGGCGGGAATGAGGTCGGCGATCTGCTTGGGCACGTCGCGCATGGTGATTTTCGGGGGCGTGTAGCCGCGCTTCAAGCCCTCCTGCAACAGCGCGATTTGTTGTTCGACGGAAGGCGGGAGGCCTCTCATGCGTTCCAGAATGATTTCGTACTCAGCAACGCTGTGGTGCGGCGTGCTTTCCAGCGTGTCCGCAGCTCCCTGCTGAATGCCTTCCATCTGGTTCAGCGGCATCCACAGGCTGCGCGGCACGACGAAGCGGAATGGCATCGGATCGTCGCCGTACTGCAGTCCCTCGTCCGCGGTTTGCAGCAACTGCGAATAGAGATCGAAGTTCAGTTTTTCGCTTTCCGGCAACGAGTCGCGGTGAATTTCCTTCAACGCCGCAATGGCTTCGGCAAGATGCTTTTTCCGTTTGTCAATTCCGGACGGCGAATCATCGGTCCAGCGAGTGTTCTGCCCGGGATACCCGACCTGCGTGGCGATGTCTGGATATTCCTCCATCCAGCGCTTCCAATCGGCGTCGAGATACGCTCGGAACTTGCGCGTCTCGTCGCTCTGGGCATCCGGGGATGCGGCTGCAGTCGTGTGAGCCAAAATCACCATTGGAAAAATCAGCAATGCGCTACTTAGTCCCAACGCCGCAATTGCGAGCACTCGCATCACGCATTCCTCCTTGCCGCCACAAAATCTTTATCGCGTTCCCGCGCCAGCATGACGATCAAGCGCGCCGTTTCTTCCACATCCATCGCGGTGTTGTCCACGATCACCGCGTCCGCGGCGCGCACCAGCGGCGAGACCTTGCGCTCGCGATCGCGCTGGTCGCGCTGGCGAACTTCTTCGAGCACCTGGAACACGGTCAAGTCGTCGCCTTTTTCCTGGTGCTCTTTCCAGCGGCGTTCCGCGCGCACTTCCGGCGAAGCATCCAGAAAGATCTTCAGCTCGGCATTCGGAAAAACGACGGTGCCGATGTCGCGCCCTTCCATCACCACGCCGCCGCCCGCGCCGGCACGCTGCTGCTCCGCTACCAGCACATGCCGCACGCCCGCGATGGTGGCGAGCCGCGACGCTGCTTGCGCCACTTCGCCGGTGCGAATGGCGTCGGTGACGTCCGCGCCATCCAGAAAGACATCGTTCTTCGAACCGGCGCGCTCTTGCTCGGGCGTGGGCGGCTTCAGTTCGATGTGGGTATCGGCAGCGAGTTTCTGGAGTTGGGCTTCGTCGTCGAGAGAGATGCTGTGCTGCAACGCTTTCAACGCCAGAGCGCGATACATGGCGCCGCTGTCGAGATACAAATATCCGAGAACGGCGGCGATGCGGCGGGCCACACTGCTTTTTCCGGAGCCCGCTGGGCCGTCGATGGCGATGGTTAGTTTGGGCATTCGTGTGTTGGCGGTTTAGTGGCAAAGACCCGGCTGAAGTTGGATCTAAACCCGCACCCTTTGAAAAACGCAAAGGGTGCGGCACCCAAGAGTTGCTTGTAGCGACGATAACTCTAAACGGCGATTGGCCTGGTGTAAATGGATCAAATGGAGGCGTCTCGGGAAGGCTCAGAAGCCCATGATGTTGTAGCCGCAATCGACGTAGATGGTTTCGCCGGTGATGCCGGAGCCGCCGTCGGAAAGCAGGAATGCGGCGGTGGCGCCGACTTCGGCGGGGTCCACGTTGCGTTTCAAGGGAGCGCGCTCGATTTGCGTTTTCAGCATGTCGCCAAAATTGGATATTCCGCGCGACGCGAGAGACTTGATCGGCCCAGCGGAGATGGCGTTCACGCGAATGCCTTTCGGGCCTAGGCCGTCCGCGAGGTAACGCACTGTGGCTTCCAGGGCGGCTTTGGCGACGCCCATGATGTTGTATCGTGGCACGACTTTTTCCGCGCCGTAGTAGGTGAGCGTCACGATTCCGCCGCCCGCGGTCATCAACGGCAGGACGCCGCGCGCCACGGCGATCAGCGAATACACGCTGATGTCGTTGGCGACCCGGAATCCCTCGCGCGTGGTGTTGACGAAATCACCTTTCAGATCGGCCTCTGGAGCAAAGCCGATGCTGTGGACCAGTCCGTGCAGCACGCCGTATTTTTCTTTTAGCTCATCGAACAGTTTCGCGAGCTGATCGTCTTGCGTGACATCGCACATGAAGCCCGAGGCGCCGGGCAAATCCGCGATCAGGTCTTTGGCTTCGAGCTCAAGGCGTTGATTTTGGTAGGTAATGGCCAGTTGCCAGCCGGCTTGCTGGAGTTTTTGCGCGATTGCCCACGCGATGCTGCGCTTGTTGGCCAGGCCGAAAATCACCGCTGTTTTTTGTGTTTCGCTCATTTCCCCTCTTGCCGTTTTTTGCGGCTGCTCTTTTAGATTCTATGAAATGCGCGCTCGATCTCTTTTACTGAATAGCGCAGCACTACCGGACGGCCGTGCGGGCAGCTCATCGGGCAATCGGTTTTTGCGAGCGCGCCGAGCAGCCATTCCATTTTCGTCAGGTCGAGCGGCATGTTCACTTTGATCGCTGCGTGACATGCGGTGGACGCGGCGATTTTCGCTTGCAGCGTTTCGATTGAGATGGCCGCGTTTTCGCGCTCGATGCCGTCGAGGATTTCCGTCAGCAGCTTTTCCGCGTCGGCGTTGGCTACCCCTGCGGGAACGGCTTGAATCGCTACGCTTCGCGGGCCCATGAGCTCGACCTCGAAACCGTTGGCGGAAAGCTCTTCGGCGATTTTTTCGTAGATTACCAGTTGGCGCGGCGAGAGTTCGAGAATCATGGGCATCAGCATGCGCTGGCTTTCGACTTTGCCGGCGCGGCGCGCTTCCAAGTGTTGCTCGAACAAAACGCGTTCGTGCGCGACGTGTTGGTCGACAATCCACAAGCCTTCTCCATTCACCGCCACGATGAAGCTGGAGCTGACTTGACCGAGTGGCTTCAGATCCGTGATTTCATCGGGATGCGGAAGGCGGGCGGGAGAATCGCTGTTTGCTGCGGCGAAGTTCGCCGCCCAATTGGGCTCGGCGTATGCCGGCGCTATCAATCCGGCGGCGCCAAACGGGGTACCCGAGTCAAAGCTAAATCGCTGAGGGACGGGCCGCTGCGGTGCGCCGGTGAGATCGAAACCGCCGTCGGAGCCCACGCCGGAGCCGAGGCCAATTTCTTCCAACGCGGGGATGATGGCTCGCGGAACTCCGATGCCGTTGCCAGGTGTGATCGGTGGCGCGCTAGTCGTAGAAGACGACGAGTCGGAGCCGTTCATCGGTGAAACCGAAGATGCCACGCCAGAACCTGCCGCTGCGGCGAAACTCGCGATCGGGCGGGCTCCCATGAGTACTTGACGGATCGCGTCGCGCGTGAAATCGTGGACGAATTGTGAGCGGCGGAAGCGGACTTCGATCTTGGCAGGATGCACGTTGACGTCGACTTCGTCGTAGGGCATCTCGAGGAATAGAAGGGTCGCGGGGAAAACGTTGCCCGGGAGGATGTTGCGATAGGCCTCGTGAATGGCGTGGAGAATGAGGCGGTCGCGGACGAGGCGGCGGTTCACGAAGACGTAGATGCCGTTGCGGTTGGGGCGCTGCACCTCGGGGCGCGAGGTGAAACCGTAGACGCTGATACGCGCGCTCTCTTCGCTCGCTTCGAGCTCCGGCTCGGTGATGGCGGCGCGAAAGGCGGCGGAGGCCGTGGGGATTTCTACCAGTTCATCGAGCGCTTGCTTGCCGAAGAGTTGGTAGACGCGGTCGGCCAGCCGCTCGACGGGCGAGCAATCGACGATTTGTTGCGTCGGAGTGGTGAGAACGAATTGTTTGCCGGGATTGGCGAGCGCGTAGTGCGTGACGAGCGAGGCGATGTGGCCGAGTTCCGTGGTTTCCGATTTCAGGAATTTTCGGCGCGCCGGAACGCTGTAGAAGAGATCGGCGACGCTGACTGTGGTTCCCGCGGGCAGGCCTGCGGATTTTACGCCGACCAGTTTTCCGCCGGCGAACTCGACGCGCGTGCCTTCGGGTTCCGCGGCGTCCCGGGTTTCAAGAAGTAGGCGCGAGACCGCGGCGATGGTCGGCATGGCTTCGCCGCGAAAGCCCAGCGTGGCGATGGACATCAAGTCATCGGCGGAGCGCAACTTGCTGGTGGCGTGGCGTTCGAAGGCGAGCAGCGCATCGTCGTGAGTCATGCCGTGACCGTCGTCGATAACGCGGATCATGCGCTTGCCGCCGGATTCGACTTCGACACGGATGGATCTGGCGCCAGCGTCCAGCGCATTCTCGAGGAGCTCCTTCACGACGGAGGCCGGGCGCTCGACGACTTCCCCCGCAGCGATGCGGTTGGCGACGGCTTCGGGGAGTATGCGAATGCGACTCATGCGCTTGCCGATCGGGAGCTGGGGGTCGGACCTTTAGGTCCGACATTAGTCAAGGTAGGGGCGACCGGCTTTAGCCCCTGAGGAATTGGGTCGCATTCAGACAGTCGGCAAGCCGAACTGAATGACCAATCTTCCGGGCGATCAACAAGCTTTGCAACCACTGGATTGAAACGGATGTAGTCGGATTTCTTTTTGTAGTCACTCGAGTCGGTCACTCTGGATTCGTGGAAACCCGATTGCCATATGTGCATTTTGTCGGCGCGGATTTTATGAATCTCGTAAGAGCTTCCGCCTTTGATCAATTGCATTGTTTTTTCTAATGTGACTTCACTGGCTGGCGTCAGAATTAGATGTAGGTGATTTGGCATCAGAACAAAATCGTGCAACAGATAGTTTCCTTTGCTTCGGTATTCCAACATTTTGGTGATCACAATATCCGCTACTTCTTCGACTTGGAATACAGAAATATTTTGAGCCGCTTTGGTTGTGATGAAATAGGTCCAACCGGGTTTGGTGCGATGTGTCAGGCGACCCATAAGATGTTTCCTCAGGGGCTGAAGCCCCATCCCAGCCTTTGTCTTATGTCGGAGCTGAAGCTCCGACCCCCTAGAATCCCGGATCGTCCGAGCTAAAGCTCGAACCCTTTCCGATGGTCAATACCTGATGGTCGCCACATCGAATCGCCGGCGGATGTTTGACCCCAGTGCTCAAATCCATTTCACTTCTGCCCTTCTGCTGGAGCGGCGTCGGTCTTGAGGGCGATGCCGAGGTTGTCGAGTTGGTCTTTGTCGACTTCGCTGGGGGATTCGGCCATTAGGTCTTGGGCGGCGGTGGTTTTGGCGAAGGCGATTACTTCGCGGATGGATTTTTCGTTGGCTAGGAGCATGACGACGCGGTCGAGGCCTAGGGCTATTCCACCGTGCGGTGGCGTGCCGTAGGTTAGGGCGTCCAGGAAGAAGCCGAAGCGGCGGCGGGTTTGCTCTTCGGTTAGGCCCAGGGCTTTGAAGAGCCGGGCTTGGATGTCTTGGCGGTGGATTCTTATGCTGCCGGAGCCTAGTTCTACGCCATTTAGGACGAGGTCATAGCCTTTGGATTGGACTTCCCACGGGGCAGTTTCCAGTTTTTCGAGGTCTTCTTCGACGATGCCGGTGAACGGATGTTGGGCGCTGACCCAGGTTTTTTCGTAGGGGCTCCATTCGAAGAGCGGGAAGCCGGTTAGCCAGAGAAATTTCCATTGAGTCTTGTCGATTAAGTTTAGGGCTTCGGCTAGTTGGAGGCGGAGTTGGCCTGCGACCAGTGCGGCGGCTTCGGTGCCTTTGATTTCGGTCTTGGCAGAGACGGCTACGACGAGGTCGCCCGGTTTTGCAGCAGTCAGTTCGCAGAGCTTAATTACATTCAGTCCACCGATCAGCTTTTCAACCGATGAGCTCATGTTCTTGATGCTCTCAATTTTGACGAAGTACGCGCCTCTGGCTCCGGCGGATTTTGCTTTTTCGGTCAGCTCGTCGAGTTGCTTGCGTGAATAGGTTGCGGCGCCGGGCGCGGCGAAAGCGAAGACGTTGCCTTCAATCTGCAATTTTTCTTTCGCTTCCTGCGGAAAGGCGTCGGTAACTTCGTGGAGTTCCATGCCGAAGCGCAGGTCGGGTTTGTCGCTGCCGTATTTGCGGACGGCGTCTTTGTAGAGCATGTGCGGGAACGGCGCTTGCGCTTTGACTCCGGCTACCGCGCAGGCGCGGACCATGACCTGCTCGATGACGTGGAAGATGTCTTCCTGGCGGGGGAAGGACATTTCGACGTCGAGCTGAGTGAATTCGGGTTGGCGGTCGGCGCGCAGGTCTTCGTCGCGGAAGCATTTTACGATTTGGAAATAGCGGTCTAGGCCGCCGATCATCAGGATTTGTTTGAAGATTTGCGGGGATTGCGGCAATGCGTAGAACTGGCCGTGGTGGACGCGGCTGGGGACGAGATAGTCGCGGGCGCCTTCAGGGGTGGAACGGGTGAGCATGGGCGTTTCGACTTCGAGGAAGCCCATTTCGTCCATCGTCTTGCGGATCTCGAGCAGAATTTTGTGGCGCAGGGCCAGGTTGGCGTGTTGCCGCGGGCGGCGCAGGTCGAGATAGCGATATCGCAGGCGGGTTTCTTCGGCGGCGTTGATTTCGTCTTCGATCTGGAATGGAGGAGTTTTGGCGTTGTTCAGGATGTGGAGATTCTTGGCGATGATTTCGATTTCGCCGGTGGCCAGGTCGGGATTGGATTTTTGGCGCTGGATGACTTTGCCTTCGACCGCGACTACGTATTCGCTGCGGACGTGTTCGGCTTTGGCGTGGGCTTCGGGTTGGGTTTCTTTGTTGAAGACGACCTGGACGATGCCGGTGCGGTCGCGGACGTCCAGGAAGAGGAGATTGCCGAGGTCGCGGCGCTTGGCTACCCATCCGAGGACTACAGCGTCTTTGCCGGCGTCGGCGGCGCGCAGGGCGCCGCAGTAGTGGGTACGTCTCAGGTTGCCTAGAAAATCGAGCAAGGTCGTCGTCCTTTTCGTGGTTACGTGCGAGATCTATTGTACGTGATGCGCCCCGTCTTACTCTAAACCCCGGCCTCGCGGAGAGGGCGGTTACGGGTGCTGCAAGAACGGGTCTAAAGACCCGCCACTACAACTGCGGCGACGTGCCCAACGAATTGCGCAGGTGCTCGATTATTTCTGGCTCGGGCAGCTTTACTTGCGCGCCGTCGTCTAGCGTTTTCAGCGTCCAGAGGCCTTCGGTGACTTCGTCTTCGCCCAGGATCAGGGCGAATTTTGCGCCCAGCTTGTCGGCTTGGCCCAGGGCTTTGCCGAATTTTTGTTCCGTTGCGGGTAATTCTACGCTGAAGCCGGCTTGGCGGAGATCTTTTGCGGCGCGGACAGCAGTGGCGTAGGTTTTTTCGCCCATCCAGGCGATGTAGACGTGTAGCGACTGGTAACTCGTGGCTGGCGACTGGTTGCTGCTCGCTTCGCTCGCGGACTTGGCTCGCTCTTGCAGCGAGAGGATCAGGCGGTCTTCGCCGATGGCGAAACCGATGCCTTTTGTGGGCGGGCCGCCGAGGAGTTCGACCAGGCCGTCGTAGCGGCCGCCGCCGCATACGGCGTTTTGCGAGCCTAAACCCTGCGCCGTGATTTCAAACGTGGTGCGCATGTAGTAGTCGAGGCCGCGGACCAGGCGCCAGTTTTCGCTGTAGATTACGCCGCGGAGCTCGAGTTGCCTTTTCACGGCGGCGTAGTGGGCGGCGCATTCGGCGCAAAGATGGTCGGCGATGTGTGGGAGCGTGGCGATGATGGCTTGCTCGTTTTCGGCTTTGGAGTCGAGGACGCGGAGCGGGTTGGTGTCGATGCGGCGCTGAGAGTCTGGGCCCAGTTTGTCTTTCACTTTGGTGAGTTCGGCGCGCAGGAGTTCGACGTAGGCTGGGCGGCAGTCGGGAGCGTTGTGGCCGATGGAATTTATGCTCAGCTCGACGCCTTGGAGATTGAGCTTGTCGAAGAAGGTCATCACCATTTCGATCACTTCGGCATCGATGGCAGGGGCGTCTTGACCGCCGAGGATTTCGGCGCCGATTTGGTAGAACTGGCGGTAGCGGCCTTTTTGCGGGCGCTCGCGGCGGAACATTGGGCCGGTGTAGTAGAGCTTTACGGGTTGGGGGAGTTGCTGCATTCCGTGTTCGATGTAAGCGCGGCAGACGGAGGCGGTAGCTTCGGGGCGAAGGGCGTTAGTCTGTGTGATTAAGATGTTTCGGACGTGGAGTCGGCAGAGACCAACTGCGGCATCAAATAATTCTTGCCACTGAGCGTCCCGAGGGGAATATACAACTCCCTCGAAATGTTCTATCGCCTGTCTTAGATATCCCACCCCAACGTCTGCGTTCTCGTATTGATAAACAAGGCCACTCTTCAGGGCGATCTGATATTCACTCAAAAACCTCGCCAGCCTCTTCAGGAAACCCTGAATGCTTGCCTCGTTAGAAGAAGAGACGGTTATCAATCCCAGAATCTGTTTCTGCGAATCCAGATCCGCGCTGGTCTCATTGTCGTGCTCGGAGCCGAGGATGAACATTTCCTTGCCGACAATATCTGTTTCTATGCCCACAGCGCGGACGAACAGTTCTGTCGGTTCGAAGATTGGCATGCGAATTTCGCCAAAGTTGAAGGTGGCGAAGACTTCGTTGGCCGTTTGCTCGACATGGTTCCAGAGGGCGGTTTCTGGGGGGAGCAGATCGCGCGTGCCTTTTATAGCTTGGAATTTGGATTTATTGGCCATGGAAAGACTAAGAGAGATTCCTCCCTGCGCGGGCCGACGCGTTCACAGGAAGTGAACGCGGACGAAAAAACCGACCCACTCCGTTCGGAATGACGGTGTGGTTGCCTATGACGGCGGCGCGACGGTTGGCGTCTGGGCACGGACGGGCACGGCGTGCCGTGCCCCTACGACTTTGCTTGCTCACTCGGTGGGTTCCTCGCGGTAGACATTTTTGTAGGCGACGTAGCGCTTCGCGTATTCGTCGATGGCGGCTTGGTCGATGGGCGTCAGGGTGCGCTTGATTTTGCCGGGGTGGCCAACTACGAGACTGTTCGGCGGGATTTCGGTGCGCTCCAGAATTAGCGTGCCTGCCGCTACGATACTGCCTTCTCCGATGGTGACACCGTTCAGGATGATCGAGCCCATGCCGATCAGGCAGCGCTGGGCGATGGTGCAGCCGTGCAACGTTACGCTGTGGCCGATGGTCACGTCGTCGCCGAGGATCAGCGGGTATTCGTCGCGCATTACGTGTAAGACCGAGGCGTCCTGGATATTTGTGCGGGCGCCGATGCGGATGTAGTTTACGTCGCCGCGGATGACCGTGCAGGGCCAGACGCTGGAGTCGGCGCCGATGACTACGTCGCCGATGAGGACGGCCGCGGGGTCGATGTAAGCGGAGGCGGCGATTTCGGGGCGCTTGCCGCGATAGGGTCGGATCATTCGGTCGTCAATTCCTTCCGAGAATTTACCACAGAGGGCATAGAGTTCGCAGAGACGAACGGTCAGTCAATGGTGACGGTCGGACCCTGCGTCGTCGAGCCTAGTTCGGCCAGACGGGCGGTTACGGCGTGGGCTACACCGTAGAGGCTTCTTGCTACCGGGGAGTCTTTACCTTGGGCGGCTACGGGTTCGCCGGTGTCGCCGCCGATGCGGATGCGCGGGTCGATTTCGATCTCGCCCAGGACGGGGACGCCGTATTCACGGGCGGTCTTGGCGCCTTCGCCGTGGCCGAAGATGTCGATGGGCTTGTCGCAGTGGGGGCATGTGAAGGTGCTCATGTTTTCGACTACGCCCAGGACTTCTACGTTGACCTGGCGGAACATTTCGATGGCTTTGCGGACGTCGGCCAGGGCGACGGTGGATGGCGTGGTGACCACTACTGCGCCGGTGACTGCTACCGTTTGGATCAGCGTTAGCTGCACGTCGCCCGTGCCTGGCGGGAGATCGATCAAGAGATAGTCGAGTTCTCCCCAGATTACGCTGCGCAGGAATTGCGTGATGATGCTGTGGAGCATGGGGCCGCGCCAAATCATGGGCTTGTCTCCAGGATTCAGCAGGCCCATGGAGATCATTTTTATGCCCTGGGTTTCGACGGGGTAGATGCGCTTTTCTGGCGTAGCGCGGGGTTCTTCTTGCGTGCCTAGCATGATGGGAACGTTGGGGCCGTAGACGTCGGCGTCGAGGAGGCCTACTTTGTGGCCGAGCTTCGCGAGGGCGAGGGCCAGATTTACAGCTACTGTGGTTTTGCCCACGCCACCTTTGCCGCTGGCTATTGCGACTAGATTTTTTACTCCGGGGATCGGGTAACGTTCGGGCATCTGCTGGGTGGCTGGTCCTGGCGGCATTTTTACCTCTCGACAGCTGACGAAACTTTGCGGATCGAATTTCTACGACGGTTTGTTTTGCGCCTGCTTATCATCTAAACCCCGCCCTCTGAAGAAGGCGTCTACAGGCTGACTCATGATTGGTCGCACTGTGATCAACCTCGCGCTGCCAACCGAATGTCATCCTGAGCGAAGCGAAGGATCTCAACCTACGAGACAAGTAAATTGTATACGTGTTGCTGAACTGGGGCACAGCGGTGCTGTGCCCCTACAAGGAATTGTGTGGCCCGCCGGAACTGCGCGACCGCCGGAACTGCGCGACCACCAGGATTGCGTGGCGCAGCAAAACTGAGCAGCCACAAAGATATGGACGGCGCTGTTCGCGCTGTTCGCCCTGTTGGCATTCCTTCATGAATTGATGCCGTGGCATTTTTTGTATTTTTTGCCGGAGCCGCAGGGGCAGGGATCGTTGCGGCCTACTTTTGCTGCGGCGCGGACTGGCTTGGGCGGTTCGGCTTGGGCGGGGCCGGTCTGGTATTGCAAATCCTTTTGCTGGCGTTGCTGTTTGCGTTCTAGCTGGCGGGCGACGTCGGGAAGACGCTGAGGGGCTGGCTCCGCGGCTCGCGCTGCAGCGCTGGCAACGGCTGCTTGCGTTCCGCCGGAGCGTTGTTGCGCTGCAGCCGGTGCATTCTGCGCTTCGGGGCGGACCTGCATGTCAGCGGGATGCTTCTCGGCCTGCTGAATCTGGATGTGGAAAAGATAGCGGATCGTTTCGTTGTCGATGCGCGCCATCATGTCTTCGAATAGGACGAAGGCTTCCTTCTTGAACTCGACGATCGGATCTTTTTGCGCGTAGCCACGAAGGCCGATACCTTCTTTCAGGTGATCGAGGGAAAGGAGGTGGTCCTTCCACTGCGAATCGACGACGTCGAGAATGATGCGGCGTTCGAGCCAGCGCATCAGATCGGCGCCGAACTGCTTTTCCTTTTCTTCGTAGCGCTTCACTACGGCTTGCTGTTTACTTCGGCGAGAAACTGCGTGGTATTCCACTGATCGGGATGCTGCTCGCGAGGGCAATAGGTGTTCACGAGTTCGCGGGCCACGTCTTCGGCGATGCCGAGGACATAGTCACGCTGATCTTTGCCTTCGAGCGCGGAGCGGCGAATGGCGTAGATCGTCTCCCGCTGCTTGTTCATCACGTCGTCGTATTCGAGCAGGTGTTTGCGAGCGTCGAAGTTCTGCGCTTCGACGGATTTCTGCGCGGTTTCGATGCGGCGAGAGATCAAGCCGGACTCGATGGGCACGCCTTCGGTCATGCCGAAGCGGTACATCAGGGCCTTGATTCGTTCGCCGCCGAAGATGCGCATCAAGTCGTCCTCGAGCGACAGGAAGAAGCGCGAGGAACCGGGGTCGCCCTGCCGACCGGCGCGGCCGCGAAGCTGATTATCGATGCGGCGCGCTTCGT
Source organism: Candidatus Acidiferrum sp. (assembly GCA_049512575.1). Lineage (GTDB taxonomy): Bacteria > Acidobacteriota > Terriglobia > Acidiferrales > UBA7541 > Acidiferrum. The sequence continues at coordinate 9,335 of JBEKWY010000133.1, read as the reverse complement.
GGCGCTCGGTCCCTAGTATGTGCAGGCCGCCCAGCGCGACGACTTCGTCATGCTCGGCTTTGCACTGCTGCGCGAACTGCTCGTAGATCGGCTTCCACTGATCAGCGGGAACCTGGAAGATTTTGCCTTCGTGCTGGAACAGGACCATGGGCGCAATCGGTTGCGCGATTTCGCCGGCTGCGTTGATATTGTTGCCATCGGCGGGGATGACCGCGGGGGCGGCGGCGTAGGGCATGGCCATTTTGTTCTTCAGGAAATAGTCGCGAGTCATCTGCTCGGGATTGCCACCGAGAAGAATGTCGGTGCCGCGACCCGCCATGTTCGTGGCGACGGTGACGGCGCCCTTGCGGCCCGCCTGGGCAACGACGCGCGACTCCCGCTCGTGCTGCTTGGCGTTGAGCACCTGGTGGGGAAGGCCGGCCTTTTTTAAGATGTCGGCGATGGCTTCGGATTTTTCGATGGAGATCGTGCCTACCAGAACCGGCTGGCCGCGCTCGTGGAAATGGCGGATGCCGTTGGCGTAGGAATTGTCTTCCTGCATGATGCCGTTGACGACGGCTTCAAATTTTTCTTTTTCGGTGCGGTAGACAACGTCGGGATATTCCTTGCGAATTAGCGCGCGGTTGGTCGGAATCACAACGACATCGAGGTTGTAAATCTTGGCGAATTCCGCCGCTTCCGTTTCCGCGGTGCCGGTCATGCCGGAAAGTTTCTTGTACATGCGGAAATAATTTTGGAAGGTGATCGTCGCGAGTGTCTGGTTCTCGCGCTCGATCTTGACGCTCTCCTTGGCTTCGACGGCTTGGTGCAACCCATCAGACCAGCGGCGACCGGGCATCTGGCGGCCCGTGAACTCATCAACGATGATGACCTCGCCATCCTTCACGACGTAATCGACGTCTCTTTTGTACAGGGCGTGCGCGCGCAGAGCCTGGTAGACGTGGTGGATCACTTCCATGTGCGCAGGGTCGTACAGATTGCCAAGGCTCAGGAGGCGTTCGCACTTGCTGACGCCTTCTTCGGTCAGCGTGGCCTGGCGATGCTTTTCATCGAGGGTGTAATCGATGTCCTGAATGAGCTTGGGGATAATTTTGTCGATCTTGTAGTACTTGTCGGTGGATTCTTCCGCTGGGCCGGAGATGATCAGCGGGGTGCGCGCTTCGTCGATGAGAATAGAGTCGACTTCGTCCACGATTGCGAAGTGGTGGCCTCGCTGGACGCAATTCGCGAGGTCGTACTTCATGTTGTCGCGCAGATAGTCGAAGCCGAATTCGTTGTTGGTGCCGTAGGTAATGTCGGCGCCATAGGCGGCGCGGCGCTGTTCGTCGTCGAGATCGTGCACGATCACGCCGACGGAGAGGCCGAGGCCGCGATAGAGAGCGCTCATCCACTCCGCGTCGCGGCGCGCCAGGTAGTCGTTCACGGTGATGATGTGAACGCCGCGCCCGGCAAGAGCGTTCAATGCGGCGGGCAGCGTGGCGACCAGCGTCTTGCCTTCACCGGTTTTCATTTCGGCGATTTTGCCGTCGTGCAGGACCATGCCGCCAATCAGCTGCACATCGAAATGCCGCATGTTCAGGAAGCGACGACCCGCGTCACGCGCCAGCGCGAATGCCGGAACCAGAACAGGCTCGAAGGCCTTTTGCATCAGGTCGCGGAATGTTGGTTCACTGGGATCAGCGTCCTTGAGAGGTTCCTGGACTTGCTCTTTCAGGCCGAGAAAGCGAGCTTTGAGCTCTTCGTCGCTGAGCGCCTTGATTTCGGGCTCGAGCGCGTTGATGGCCGCGACATTCGGCTGCAATTTTTTGACATCGCGCTCGTGCTTGGTGCCAATAAATCGCGCGATTACGCTGTCAACAACTCTTGCTGCATCCATGAATGGTTTCGCCGTTTCCTGACGGTATTCGACCGCGCCGGAGCTCTAACAGCCCGGAATAAGACGACTAACACAAACACTTATTCTATCTGGTTCGATGCGCGGACGCCAAGAATGTGGCGGGGAGGTGTGGATGGCCGGTCTAAAGACCGGCCACTACATTCGACCACGAAACGCGGCCGCCACCCCATCTAGCCGGGTCCCGGAAATTCTAGCGGGAGCCGGTTATGGCTGGTACCGGTGTGTCGGACGGTACCGGTGTATCGTCCCCACCGGCTGAGGTGCTTGGCGAGGCCAGGCTGTCGGCCAGGAGGCGACGGAGTCGGCTACGCTCGTCGAGGTTCATGTCGACGATTTCGAACGCCATGTCCTGGGCGCGGTAGTCGCGCATCAGCGCGGTAGCCTGCAGGTTGCGCAGGCCCAATTGGAACTTGAGTTGTACGGGCGTGCCTGGAGCGAGGTGCCGGCTGATGGTAGCCACGCCGCCGGTCAGGCTGGCGGTCTTGATCTGCAGGCTGCAGGCCTCTTTCAAGTTGGTGCTGACGGCGGTGACTGGTTTATTGAGGCGCACGCGCTTGTGGCGGCGCTGGCGCACGAACTTGCAGTTCGGCGCGATATCGAGCGGAGCGAGGGTCAGATCGGCCTTGTCAAGCCCGCTATGGGGCAGAAACGCAATGGCCCAGGCAGGGTCGAGTTTCTCGAGGGCTTGCCACGCGCCAATGCGAAGTTCCTGTGGCTGCGCCCAACCGAGAAATTTCTTGGCCTCGACAATGCGCTTCAACGCGGTTATCGCTTCCGGGGCATGGATGCGACCGAGGGCCTCGACGGCCTTTACGCGGAGATAGGTGCCAGCCCCGGGCGGCAGGTCGCCATCCGCGATGGTGAGCAAACGCCCGAGCGCTTCGCGATCTTCGGTGACGCCGATTTCGTCGATGGCGAGCGGCATAACCAGCGGATCGAGGCGGTCGAGCAATTCGAGCAGAATACGGCAGCGGCCCGGAGCGCCGCTGGCGGAGATCTGGCGCACGACGCGATCCTGCGAGGTGCGCGGAAAATCCTTCATGCGCGGCGGCAAGAAGACCTGCACCGCCTGCGGGTCGAGCGTGCAAAGCAGGCCGACCATTTCGACGGCTTCGGCGATTGGGCCGCCGCGCACCGTACTCCTCAGAAATTGCACGCCTTCTTCGCCAAGATCGGCGGCCAGGTTGGCAATGTGCTCGGCATCGCCGCGCAAGCTGCAGCGATTGAATCGTGTGGAGAGCTGCTCCATCGTTGTTTGCGGCATCATCTTCAAGACGTTGGTCAGGCCCGCGGCCGCCTGGCGTGCGCGCAACGCTTCTTCGACGAATTCGGGAACACGCTCCTCGATGCCCATCTTCGATCGCAACGCGCACGCCGTGCCGGGATGTTGTGCTTCCACGCCGGACAGTAGATCGAGGGCCTGTTCCATTGCGGCGTAGCTGCGGCTGGTGGCTGCTTCCTGGCTCAAACGCACAAATGCCGCGCTGACCATGCCCTGAAGCTCTGCGTCCTGCTCGATGTTCAGGCGCAGTCCAAGGTGCTGCAACGCGGCGACGAGAAGTTTCGGGTCGACCTTGGCGTACAGCTCAGCCATCTGCGAAAGGCCCGCCGCGGTTTTCTTGCGGGCGTCGGTTTCGTCGCTGTCTGCACACGCTGCATAGTTCTGCAGGACGCTGATCGCATCGGCAATATTTCCCTGCTCGATCAACTCGCTGACGTAGGACTGCACGTTGCGCGGGGGGATGCACCACGCTTCCGTGGAGAGGAGCACGGTGCGCTTGCCGCTTTCCGGAACAGCCGCCCAGAACTGCCGGTCTAGGATTTCACGGTGCGACTCGACCAGCACGCCCGCTTCACTCATTTTGTCTTCGTGAGCGCCAAGGATCTTGCGCAGGCTTTCGATTTCCTGATTCATGCGGTCGAGCATCTGCCGGACCGCGTTGACCTTCACTTCCCCTTTTTCGTAGCGTTCCAGCGCGAAACGAATCGCCAGGTGCTCGGCGAGCTGCACCAGCATGGATTGATCCGGCTTTGCATCGGGCGCGTGCGACGCCAATTCGGCGAGCGCCGCTTTCAACGTGTCTTGGGCACGGCCAGGCAGCTGCGACATCTGCTCATGGAACACGCCAGCCGCGGCCATGCCGCCACCGCCACCCGCGCCCACGTGGCCGATGCTGGTCAGCGCGCTAAGAATGCCGAGAATTTCTTCTTCGCTGGGCTCACCGGTGAAGGACCGGCCGGAACCAAATCCTCCTTGGCCTCCCAGCCCTGGGGCCGCCGTGCCGGATGCTGAGAAAAACGGCGCCGGGGAATTTGTGGCCGGACCCGCGACGAAAGTACCGCTCCCGACCACGGCAGGGTCCGTGGCGATACTGTCATTTTCAGTGCCGTAATAGGAGCCACCACCCCCTGCTCCTGCCCCTCCACCACCGCCCGCGCTTCCTACGGTGCCTCCGCCGCCACTTCCGCTACCGCTTCCGTCACCGTACCCGGGACCGTTTCCCGAACCGCCACTTCCACTACCGGGCCCCCCTCCGCTCGTCACACCTTGCGCCGCCGCAATCATCTCCAGCAGCTTTTGCGGATCGTTCAACCATTGTTTGAATTGATCCTGATCGTCGCCCAGCGTCGAGACCGCGAGTTGCGCCGCCATGCTGGCATCCCGGAAACGCGAGTCGGTGGCCACAAAACATATCTCGTTGATTCGTACACCCTGGGCTCCCACCAACGCAGCCTTCAGTTGTTCGGCGAGTTCCGCGGGTTTGGCCTTGCCCGTGGGAAAGGCGCGCGCAAAACGGCCCAATTCTTCTTCGGTGATCGACGGAAAGAATTGCACGCTGGCGAGGCCAGCGGCCGAAAGCAGCTGTGCGAATTGTTTTTCCGCCGGGGCGCCTTCGAGAGGCACGCCGTCCAGGAGCAATTGATCGCCGGTCGCGCCAAGCAGCAGGCCACCTTCGGTGCCGGCGGGAATCGCGGTGCGCAGCTCGGACCACGCAACGCCAAGCAGTTCGAGGGTGCGACTGTGGTCGTAGCCGTACAAGCGGGCAAACTTCAGAAGAATGTTCAGACTTCGTACGAAAGCCCGGCCCGCGGTCGTTTTTGGATCCGCTAGCTTCATTCCCCTCCGTCACCTTCTGGGACTATCGCACTAGTACCGTAGAGGCAGCGACCTATCGCGGCAATGGTACATAGGTTCCATTAACCACGATCATTGCGCGCCGAAAGGCCGGGCGCCTTACCTGCCCAACCGGACGGGTACCTCAAACGGGAACAACATCAGGGAGGGGGCGGCGCCAACTATTTGCGCCGCGTTCATCTTCGTCAACAATTTACGACCACAGCCTTACCACCACATCGTTCGAACGACTTACGTTTCCCGAGATCCAGCTTCTGAACGACTAGCTTCTCGTCATGGCGACGCGCCCGCGCCGGCGAGTGCGGTTCGATACCTGAGCCGCCATGGGCAAGCCGCCTAGCTCCATCAGCAGCTTTCGCAACTTCGCACGCTCGTCCAGATCCATCTCGACAAATTCGAAGGCCATCGCCTGTGGTCGCGCCCCACGCACTACGGCCTGAGCCTTGATGTGGCGCACACCGTGTGAAAGCTTCAGCGTCAAAAGCGAGCCAGGCGCCAAGTGGCGGTCGCCGGCGCCGATGCCGCCGCCCAAATTAAGCTCCGGTATTGCCAAACGAATGTTGTCTCGCAGATTGCTGGTGTTGGCGGCAACGTTGCGCGAGAGCTTGAGTCGCGCGTAACGCCGCTGACGAATCACCGAGGCATTGGGGTCGGGGTCGGTGGGTTCCAAGGTCAAATCTCTGCGGTCGAATCCGCTGGGCGTGAGCTTCTGGAGCGCCATGGTGGCGTCGACGCGCATTAACGCCTGCGCTGCGGAAATTCGGAGTTCCTCGGGATAGCTCCAGCGCCAAAGCTGCCTTGCTTCCATCAGCCGTTGGAACAGCGGCGCCGCTGCAGCGGCTCGCAAGCGTCCCAGCGCTTCAACGGCCTTCACCCTGGTGAAACCCGGCGTGGAATCGTCTTCGGCAAGTTCAAGCAGCTTTGGGATACAGTCCGGCAAGCCGCTCATTCCCATCTCGTCGATGGCGAGCGGGCGAATCATGATATCGAGAGAATCGTAGAGAGCCACGAGAAGTTGCACGCGGTGCTCGACTGGAGCCGACGAAAGCTGGCGGACGGTGCGGTCGTGCGCGGTGCGCGGCCATTGCGACAATCGCACCGGAAGAATCTTGGCGACCGCGTCAGGAGCAAGCTGCGTCAGCAACCCTACCGTTTCCGCAGCCTCGGAAGCAGGCGCGGTTTGCAGCGTTTCCAGCAGGCGATTGGTGGCCTCTTCGCCAAGAGATCGCACGATCTCACCCAGAAGCTCGCAATCTTCGCGGAAACCGCAATGTCCAAAGCGATTCGTCACGTAGTGCAGCGTCGCCTTCGGCATCAACGCCAGGATCTCCACCATGCCGTCCGCAATGTGACCGCTCCGCAGCGCTTCCTCAATGAATTCCGGCATGCGCTCTTCCGCGCCGATGCGCGGCCGCAGGCTTTGCGTGGATCCCGGACGCATTGCCTCGACGCTATCCAATGACGCCAGCGCTTGCTGCATTGCCGGATAGCATCGTTTGGAGGCCGCTTCCTGGCTGAGTCTGACAAATGCCGCGCTGATCAAGGTCTGTAATTCGGGTTCGCGTTCGATGGCAAGCTGGTTGCCAAGGCGGCGAATGCCGTCCATCAACGCACTGCCGTCGCCGCTGCCATAGAGCTCCGCCAAGTCGGACAGGCCGATTGCCGTGGTGCGGCGCGCCTCGGGATTTTCCAGGCCAACGCACGCGGCATACTTCATTAAAATCTCATTCACGGTCTTCAGCTCGCCGCGGCGCAGCATATCCTCCAGATACGCGCGGACGTTGCGAGGGGGGACGCACCAGGCCTCGTCGGAAATCAGTACTTCCTTCTTATTTTCGTCGGGGACCTGCTCCCAAAATTCCTGGTCGAGCAACTCGGTGTAGGACTGCACCTGGAGTCCCGCATTCGCCATCATCTCTTCCTGCGTGCCCAGGATCTTGCGCAGACCCTCGATCTCGGCGTTCATGCGGTCCAGCAGCTGTTTCACCGCGTTGACGCGTAGCTCGCCGCGCTCGTAGCTGTCCAGCGCAAATCGTATCGCCACGTGCTCCGCGAGCTTCAGGAGCATCGGCTTGTCCGCTTTTTCGGTCGGCGCCTGCGCCGCTAGCCCGGCGAGCGCCTGCTGCAACGTGACTTGCGCGCGCACCGGCATGGCGCTGAGCCGCGCCTGGAAATTCGGGACTTCGCTGCGCGCTTCGGGATCTTTGCGCGATTTGCCGAGCTGCGCGAACAGCGCGAGCATTTGCCGGACGTCGTCTTCGGCAACCGCATACCCACCAGGCCCACTAGGGGAGCCTATGCCCGCGACGCCGTAGTCAGAACCTCCTGGGGTTGTCGTGGCGCGCAGAAGCGCGGAAGCCGTCAGCCACTTTCCCGCTGGCCCTGCTTCGCCACCCCCGGGCGCTCCGTGGCCGGGATGGGACGCAGATGCTCCCACAGGCACTGAGGAACCAGCACCGCCGCCTGTACCGCCCCCTGCCCCACTGCCCGTGCCAAAGCCGCCGCTGCCCGACCCTCCGCCGCTTCCTGCCGCATTACCGCCCGCTCCCGTGTCCCAGAGCGTGCCTGTGCCGCCACCACCGCCGCCCACGCCTCCCCCGCCACCTGACCCGGGTCCCGAACCACCGCCGCCCGGCCCGCGGCTGCTTTCGGCTGCGAGGATCATCTGCAGCAACTTGTTCGGATCGTCGAAGAAATCCTTGAACTTGTCGCCCTGGGAACCCAAAACCTTCGCGGTCAGGTTAGCAGCCATCTTGATTCCCGCCACGGAGGAATCTTCCGCCACGTAGCGGATCTCGTTGATCTTGATGCTGGTGTCGCCTGCCAGAGCGGACTTCAATTGCTCCGCCAGCGCCGTCGGCTTGGCGTTTCCGCTGGGAAAGCCACGAACGAATCGAGCGAACTGAGGTTGCGTGGTGGTGGTGCCGAAATGGATGCTGGCAATTCCCGAGCTGGCCAGTAGTTGAGCGAAACTTCGTTCTCCGGCAGCTGCACCGAGCGGTACGCCATCCAGCAAAATTTGATTGCCGGAAGCGCCGAGCAGCAGGCCGCTGCCGCTGCTCTCCTCCAGAGCCGTCTTCAATTCCTTCCAGGCGGTCTCGAATTGCGCGCCCGTGCGCGCATGCCCGAATTCGTATAGACGCGCGAATTTCAGCAGGATGTTCAGGCTGCGCACAAACGCCCGGGCCGCCGCTCGTGTATCGCTGCTCATAAGTTACGTTCTGAGGAGGGAACTGCCTCGCCTCCCACGCTCTTGCCGTAACTATTACAGTAGGTTGCCATATGGGTTGAGACAAGTCTGAGAATTAGACTTGTACCCATCTCAATAACAGCAAATCCGATGCGTGACGCGAGGTGATCGATTCGGTACGGGTTCCTCCCAGGCAACTCCGTGCTTTGTGCTCGTTGCTTCATCATCCGCTGCGCCCTACAATTGGCGCGAATAGTTGATTGTCTGCCATGACGGCACGCGTTGCGGCTGCCAGGTGGAGTTGGTTGGAATCCTAATGGCAATCACGCGGACTTCAGGATGACAGATCAGCCCCAATCCGAAAGATTCAAAGCAGAAATGCCGCAAATCCCTGGCGTTGTCGTGGGAGGCACGCCACGCCCAGGCATAATAGTTAATCCCACGACGCGCCTCGTGGCGGGCCTTGTCGTTGTTCTGGTTATTTGTTTGCTTGGCTCGCGCTGGCTGCTGCGCCCGCGGCATACCGAAGCGCCCCCTGCTGCCCCTCCCCCGCAAATTGAAGTACCAGCACCCGCCATCGATCCTACAGCATCGATGCCGCACGCCACCGCGACGGCTCCGGAAATCGCTACCGTTGCGGAGATGGCGAAGCCCTGGACTTCGAAGAGTTTCTTCTTTGTGAATCAACTGACGCGCGAAAATGTCCCTGCACTTCTGATCCGCTTGTCCTCGGGTTCTGCCTCGCAAGCCAATGGTTACTGGGCCTTGGAGACCAACGCACCCTTCGGGAATTGCCAGCTCGAATACATCAGCGATCTCGACAAGCTGATCAGTGACTACGATTTCCGCACGGCGAAGCATCCGATGGTGGGAAACCCGTGCAGCCGATCGGTCTTTGACCCTCTCAAGATGAGCGAAATTCCCGGAAATTTCTGGGTGCGCGGCAGTCTGGTACAGGGGTCGGATGTTCGGCCGCCGCTCGGCATCGAGCTGGAAATTCAGGGCAAGAACATCCTCGCCATTCGCACCGAATAGCGCGTTTGGACTATTCGCCGCGAGAATCTACTTCGTTCGCGATTCTTGGGTCATGACTTGGTATTCGCGTACTTGCG
>JBEKWY010000132.1:0-14012 GCA_049512575.1 Candidatus Acidiferrum sp. | reverse complement strand
AGCGTGGCCACCGAAATCGTCATGATTGTCGAGGATCAGGACACGAGCTTTGGGTCCCGCTTGCCGGCGATAAAAATAGGCTGCGGCCAGGCCGCTGATTCCGGCACCGACGACAACCAGGTCGTAGGAATCGGTGTCGGGCGTCGCGGTCTCCCAGTGTTTGCCGGCAGTCATCGCGTGGGCAACTTCCCACGATCCGTCGTGGCTGCCGCGCATGCCGGTTTTCGCTGGAGGGTAATAGGCGGGCGCATCGATGGGAGAGCCTGCCAGACCGAAGACCTCGGCCCACACGTTGCCGGACAATGCGAGCGAGCCGCCGACTGCGAGGCTTGCTCCGTTCAGGAAATCGCGGCGCGATATGGTGCGCCGCATTCCCAAGTCGTCTTTCGGCGTTACTCGGCTCACCGCTTTGCCTCAATGTTCTTTTCGCAGAGTGTAAGTTACGCCTGCGTAGGAGCAACGATTTACGGCGCCGCCAGCTTAGCCCACGATGGCGGGCGAGGAAAGGCGTTTGCGCGGGCGGGATTGCGTTGAGATCCTGCGGCTATCCTCGTCGGACAGCCTCAGGATGACATGGCAATAATCCAGGTTGCCGTGACAGGTTACAGGCACAGGCCGCAGCGACAGGTTATGGTGACGCAGACTGCTACACGTCAGAAACTGAAGGTGACCTGGAGATCGATGCGGCGATTCGCGGTGCTGGATGAATAGGGCTGGCCCGCGAGGCCGTTGGACTCGCCGAATAGGGGCGAGCTGAGGTTTCCAACCGGTGTGGCCAGGTTCACGTTATTGAAGACGTTGCGCGCAGCTACGGCGAACGTCAGGCCATAGCGTTTATTTGTCGCACCCGAATCGAAGCCGCCGCCTCCTCGGGGTCCGCCGCCACCACCGCCGCCGCGTCCACCCCCGCCACCGCCGCCTCCTGGCCCGCGCCCAAACGTCCCTCCGCCACCTGGACCTCCCGGACCGGTTGGCGCAGTCGCTTCTTTCACCTTGCCGAAGCCGAAGGTTTTGCTCAGACGCAAATTCAGGACGAAGCGCCCCGGTCCGGTGGCGTCGTTGATCGGAATGATAGCGTCGCCGGGTCCGGGAGCCACATTGAAGCAGCCGTATTTGGTCTGAACAATATTCGGCGCGGGGGTGGCCGAGCAGGTAGCTACTCCGGGCCGCGTGTTGAATTGCGCGTCACCAAAAAGGTCGTCGCCGCTGGTGATGTTGAACGGGACACCCGAACTAGCAATGAGGAAAGGGCTCAGGCGAAAAGCTTTAGGAAGGCCGATGGTGCCACCCATGAAAACGCGGTTGCGATAATCAAACGAAGCGCGACCATAGTCGAGAGAGGGATTCAGAGGATCGGAGGGCATATAGGTGGGGCCGGAAGTATCGCTGTCCGCGTAATTCAGCACGTAATAGCCAAACAGGGTGAGCTTTGCGCCCATGCGCACGCTGCTGTTCACGATCAACTGGTTCTGCTTGAAGACGCCTTCCGACTGATATTGATACAAGATTTCGTTTGGCGGCAGCGCGCCGGCCTCGTTTGCGTTGATGAAATTGGTGTAGAACGCATGATCGCCGCGGGAGTTGAGATAGGTGACCGCGACATTGGCGTACTTGGTCAGCTGCTTCTCGACACTCACGCCGGTCTGCATAGTGTAGGGGGTGCGAAGATTCGGATTGGGCTGGTAGATCGTTTGCGGCGAGATCGTGGCCGCCGAAAATGCGGAGGGCGGCACGGTCTGCGTGGGGTTGAAGAAGGCTGGATACTGCACCAGGTATTCCTGCTGAGCCACGCCGTTTTGCAATTCCTGCGCCAGCACCAGATCTTCGGTAAAGCGATCGTAGAAGATTCCGTAGCCCGCGCGCAGCACCCATTTTGGCGAGGCATTTTTTCCCTTTGCGCCAATGCCCCAGGCGAGGCCAACGCGGGGCGCGAAATCAGCGTGATCGCCGAGGTTGTTCTGGGTTTCGTAACGCAAGCCGCCACTGAGTGTCACGTTGGAGCGGACACGCCAGTCATCTTGCACGTAGAGCGCACCATCGAAGTACGTCACGTCGGCGTTGGCGTGGCCGGCGGGGTTCACGGCCAGCGAATAATAGCTCGGGCCTATGCCCATGGCCTGGATATCGGCCACCGTCAGACCAGCCGCCAGGTTCTGCAGCATCATCTGATAGGACTGCAAGGGCGTGATTTCGCAATTGTCATTCGCGGCAGTGGGGGTGCAAACCGAAGGAGCCAGGGTGCGCTTGCCGAAGGAATACTCGCCGTTGAAGGTCGCGTTGGTGAGGTTCTCGTCCGTGGTTGAACGCAGCCTTCCGCCAAACTTCAGCGAATGCTTGCCGATAGTCATATAGGTTTCGTTCTGCAACTCGTAGCGATTCTGGGTGTCGTCATTGGTGCCGGTGCTGTTGCCGCCGTCGGCGAATGCCCCGGACACGGAGATCATGGGCGCGGTGCTTACCGGGCTCTGATTCGCGACCTCGTGGATGTATTGGAAGCGAGTTTCGTTGATGACCTTGGGGCTCAACGTCTGCGTGTCGTTTATCTGCAGCGTGTTTTCGGAATCGTATTGGTTTGTTCCCAGCGACGCGAGATTGAAAGCCCCGACGCTCTCGTTGTCCTGGGTCTGGCGGTAAAACTGATAGCGCACGGAAAGCGTGTTGCCGGCGCTGACCTGGTAATCGAGCCTGGGGCTGAGATTGATGCGGGTGTCCGGATTGGGCACCGCGGCGCTGAAGGGCGTGACCAGAAACGTCGTCGGATCGACAACCTGAGCGCTGACAACGTTCAGGTTGTTGATGTTGCGCTCTTCATAGTTGAAGAAGATCGAGGCCTTCTTGCTGAGCGGGCCACCAATGTTGCCGCTGAACTGCGTGGACTCGTAGCCGGGCGGCTGCTCGCCTTCGGGCAAGCGCTCGAACGGGTTGCGCGAATTGAATGCCGCGGTCGTAGCGGTGAGGAACAAAGAGCCGTGCCACTGGTCGGTGCCGGGCTTGGTCAGGATTTCAATTCTTCCGTAACCCAACTTGTCGTATTCGGCGGAAAACGGGTTTTGATTGATGCGAATCTCGCGGATCGAAGCCTTCGGCGGCAGTTGTCCCGCCGTGAAACCGTCGATGTAGATCTGTCCTCCGTTGGGTCCGGCGGAAGGGCCCGCCAGAGCTTGAAGGTCCGCTTGGAGTTCGTCCGGATCGTCGGAAAGCGCTTCCAGATCCTTGCCCTGAATCACGATGGCGCCGGCATTGGCGGCGGGATTCACGTCGAGTGCAGCGGCCGCCTGGTCGGTGACGACCACTTGCTGCTGTTGCGTCTCGATGGCTAACTTCACGTCGAGTTTCTGGGTTTGACCGGCGGCGATGTCGAGTCCGTCTTTCTCGAAGGAGGTAAAGCCGGTGGCGATAACTTTGACGCCGTACTTGCCGGGCGCGAGACCCTTAATCTCATAAATCCCGTCGCGGTTCGTGTTCGCGGTAATGGCGTCGCCATTTGGAGTGGTCAGCAACACGGTCGCGGTAGGCACCACGCTTCCGGACGGATCGGTAACCTGCCCGCGCAAGGTGGCATTGTTGGTTTGCGACGTATTGGTTTGCGCCGCAAGGGGGAGGCTCGCTATCGCGGCAAGCAAAACCAAGGCGATGGTGAGAATGTATTTTTGGACTTGCCGGAAACTCATCTAGGCTCCTGGAAGCAATACACGGATTTTTTCGTTCGCGTTACTGCGCCGCCGCATCGCCGCCGGGCGCGCCGCTGAGGCTCCAAGGCGTCAAGATCGATTGGCTGCCGCTTGGGGACGCCTGGAGGATTGGCTCGACTCCCGCTAAAAGGGTGATCGCTACTACGTTCGCGCCTTCAGGTCCCGATGTGGCGACGATCATCACGGCATCGCCTTTTTGCAAGTCGGCCAGGGTCGCAGCGGGCATACGGCCGACGGCTTGCTGCAGGTCCGGCGCTCCACCTTGACCTCCACCGCCCTGCCCGCCACCGCTTTGGCCTGCGCCGCCTTGGCCAGTACCGCCAGCGCCGCCTTGTCTTTGGCCACCAGCCGGTCGTTCGCCAGCCGCAGCCGAACTCGCTGATGGCGATGCTCCTTGAGACGCGCCCGCCGTGGAACCGGTTGGCTGGCCTCCGGAGGAAGTTCCTTTCAATCGCGCCGCGATTCTCTGCGCCATCGCCGGAGGCAATTTCCGTAATTGGGAAGTGTCGTTGACCTTGACCACCACGGGTTTCTTGGTCGCCAAATCCGATACCGTGATGGTGCCGGCGCCCGCGTCGATTGAACCGATCGTGCCTGAGATGTTCCGGAACGACCCGGACACGATTTCATCCGCAGTGAGTTCGTTGCCGTCGCCGCTGCGAGCACCGCGCGCGCGAAGTTGATCTCCTACTTTGATCTGATCGATCGGAGCGGGGGCGGCGTCATCGAACTTCACCGAACCTGGAGCATAGCGGCGCAGGATCGTATCTTTCGAGATGTGCACGGTGACCGTCTTGTTGGCTCCCAGGGCTGATGTCGAGACCGTGACCACTCCCGCCACCGGATCCACCGCGCTCACCAGGCCGCCCACGCCATGTTTTTGCCACTCTTCGCGCTCGTGCGCGCGTTTCTCGGCGATGTCGGCCTTTTTCATGGCAATGACCGAAATGGCGAGCAATGACTTGCCATCGGGGCCGGAGGTACCGCGGACCAGAATGCGGTCGCCAGGTTGTAGGTCCTCCAATTGAAGGGGAGCCGCGGTTTTCAAGTCGGTCTGTCCGGGTTCGATGCGGAGTAAGCGTGCCCCATCTTGAACGACGATGGTGATGTCGCCCCCGCCCTCGGAGGCGAGCGTGATGTTCTTGCCGGAGGCGGCCTTCACCGTTCCTACCGCTTTCGCGGGCGCAGGCTGCGCGGCTTGTGCCCTAGACGCGGGGGCGGAGTACGCCGCGCCGCAGCAGAAAAGCACGGCGAAAAAGTACAAGCGTAGAGGTGTCCATCGTTTGCGTCGGGATTTGTATGTCTTTTCGGCCATTAACACGATCACGCTCTGTTCAGATGTCCCAGTAATGGAGACGTGCATTCTTAGACGTACTGTGGGCAGCTAAATGTTACACAGCTGACCCGAGGGTTTGCGATGCAGACCATCCAAATGTGCCTGCTGGGCAATGGCTGCAAGTGAGATGCGCGAGGTCCGTAAAAGGCTTATAGGTTGACAGCAACAGGAGAGAAAACGCCCTCGTTGGCTTTTTCCAGGCTCCGTTGGCCGAGACAATCGTTCTTCGTTTACAGGGGACGGACGGTATGAAAATACTTTTTGTAGGCCAGAATCCAGTCGGCGGAAATGTCATGTTGGGCGGTACTGAGGTCGAGTTCCCCGTTGCACACCATTTCGTGCAGGCGGTCCTCCAACTCATCCTTGACGTGCGCATTCCAAACCGTGGAGTAGTACGGTTGCGGCCACAAATTGTGGATGTCGTCTGAACCGCCAAGCTCCGGAGTGATCAGGAAATCCACTTCGTAGTCGTTGGACGGGACGCCGTTCATGCCGTATTCCTGAAAAACCTGGCGCTGCACGGAAACGGGGATGACGCGGGGGGCGGCTATGTCGGGCGCGGCACCGCAGACTTCGCGCAAATTCACTTGCCGCGTGGCCCCGGGAGTTAGGATTCGGCTTGGTTCCAGCGGACCCTGGGCAACGATCGAGGAGGAATCTTGAAAACGCGAACGGTAGATCACCGCGACACTTGCGCAAGCAAGAATAACGGACGACGCGAGACCAAGAGCCAGGAGCCGTCGAGGCGGTGAGCCATGAAATAATCTGGACCACGTGCCGGTGCTCGAAGCAGCCGCGAGTTGGGACAGGTGCGCCTTCAACAAGGCGCGTCTTCCCGCGTCGGAAGGCAATTGCGGATCAAGAATCGCGTGTCGTGTTTCCACCAGATCGGCGATGGTGGTTTGGAAGCGACCCGTGCGCGCGCGGCAATCCCAACAAGCCGCCAAGTGATCGCCAATTTCCTTCCTGCGCTGTGGAGGCAGTTCACCGTCGGCCGCCAACAGCAAGTCTTCGTCGGAAGGATGAGAGTCTTGGGAACGCATTCAGCTCACCCTCGGTCGGCGCACTCGAGGCGCCCGACGGAACGGGTTAAAGAAATCGATACGGCGCCCAGGGACATATCCAGGACTTCCGCAATTTCCCGATAGCGGAGACCCTCGGCGCGCAGGTGCAAGCAATACTGATCACGCAAAGGGAGGGCGCGAAACGCGGCCAACAGACATTGCCGCCGCTGGCTGAACGCGACTTGCTGCTCGGGACTCGGCGCAGGATCGACGTGTCCTGCCGCGACCAGGTCATTGAGTTCCGCCTGGTCCGGTCGATTCTGGCCGGCTTGGCGCTCTTTGAGGGCCAGATTGTGCGCGACGCGGAAAATCCAGCCCCGAAGATTATCGCGCGGCCGACCGAACTGGAGGTGCCGGAATAGCGCGAGAAATACGTCCTGAACGATCTCTTCCGCATCGTGTACCGGCAGGCCGATCGAAAGCACGTAGCGCAGCAAGCGAGTCCGATGCTCGTCGAACAACCGGATGACCACGTGCTCGGCTTGCGAACCGGAGGAGTCCGAGGTAGCTTTTGCCACAGTGGTCAGCACCCGGGAGAGACTTCCGCTTGAATCAGGAATGGTCATATATAAGACGAGGCTGCTCACATAGTTTACATTCGTTTTCCTAATCCCTGGCGTCACGACTGTTGCCGGTGCCGGAACGAACACGGAGACAGAGGTATCTGTGCTACGGGGGATCTGCCCGGTCGTTGAATCTTCCTTACAAAATCCTTATGTCGGCTTCATCACTTCCTAAGCCTTTATTCGCTATCGTTCGCAATTGATTGCACTTGTGCGCCGCTGCTAGTTTTCTGGATGGAAGGGGCGCTTGCAGCGAACGGGTAGGAAGCCCGGACCGAGATTTTGCCGGTTCTGAGCCGTTCCGCCAATCGAGAAATTGGCATTCCGGGCATCCGCGGCGACTGGAATCCGTAGTTTGAGAAGGAGCACTTCTTTGGCGGATATAGCATTCATCGTGGCGACTGTGATGTTCTTCGTCGTCGCCATTTTCTATCTTCGCGGGTGTGAACGACTCAAATAGAACGCGACTAACCCATGCTTGAAAACATTCTCTTGATTGCGGTGTGTATCTGCTTGTTCGGCTATCTTCTGATGGCCCTGCTCAGGCCGGAAGACTTCTAGCCATGACCTCCAACGGTTGGTACCAGATTATTTTCTTCCTGCTGGTGATCTTCGCGATCACCAAACCCATGGGCGTATTCCTAACCCGGGTGTTCAATCGTGAAAAGACCTTTCTCGATTTCGCGCTGCGGCCTGTCGAGCGCTTGATTTACCGGCTGTGCGGTATCCGCGAAGAACAAGAAATGCACTGGATTGAGTACGGGACCGCGATGCTGCTCTTCAGCGGCGTGTCCATGGTGCTCCTCTACTTGATCGAGCGCCTGCAACTGTGGATGGGCTTCAATCCTCAGAAGCTTGCCAACGTCGGGCCCGATCTCGCGTGGAACACCGCGGCCTCCTTCACCACGAACACCAACTGGCAAGCCTACGTTCCGGAAACGACGATGAGCTACCTCACGCAGATGGCGGGGCTGGCCTATCACAACTTCGCTTCTGCGGCGGTGGGCATCGCTTTGGCGATTGCGCTGATTCGCGGCGTCGCGCGCCGCGAATCGAAAACCATTGGCAACTTCTGGGTCGACCTAACACGCTGCTTTCTGTGGGTGCTCCTGCCCGCGTGCCTGATCATTTCGCTGGTCTTCGTGTCGCAAGGCGTGGTGCAAAATCTAAAGCCTTACGCCAACGCGCAACTCATCGACCCGCAAAGCGTGCAGACTCAGGGCGCTGACGGCAAGACGACCACGCAAACGGTTACGCAGCAGCCCATAGCGCTCGGGCCAACCGCCTCGCAGGAAGCCGTTAAGATGTTCGGGACCAACGGCGGCGGCTTTTTCAACGCCAACAGCGCGCATCCGTTCGAGAATCCCACACCCTTCACCAATTTTCTTCAGATTGTTTTGATCTTCGCGATCCCCGCGGGCCTCACCTATACACTCGGTCGTATGACCGGCTCGCCGCGTCACGGCTGGGCCGTGTGGGGAGCGATGGCCGTTCTCTTTCTCGTCGGAGTTACGGCGGCATACGCCGCGGAGTCGAGCGGCAATCCTCAGCTTGCCGGCGTCGATCAAGTCGCGAGCGATCAGCACTCCGGCGGCAACATGGAAGGGAAAGAAGTGCGTTTTGGAATCGCCAACTCCGCCCTTTTTGCGACCGTCACCACGGACGCCAGCTGTGGCGCCGTCAACGGCATGCATGACTCCTTCACTCCGCTCGGCGGCATGATTCCGCTCCTCAACATCATGCTCGGCGAAGTCATATTCGGTGGCGTCGGTTCGGGGCTTTACGGCATGCTCGTCTTCGTCATACTCGCGGTCTTCATCGCGGGCCTGATGGTCGGGCGCACGCCGGAATATCTGGGGAAGAAAATCGAATCGTTCGACGTGAAGATGGCGATGCTTTCCGTCCTGGCCTCCTCGACCACCATCTTGTTGTTTGCTGCCGCCTCCGTACTTTCCAAATCCGGCCTGGCCGGGATCAGCAATCCCGGCCCACACGGCCTTTCGCAAATTCTCTACGCGTACACCTCGTCGGTAGGCAATAACGGCTCTGCCTTCGGCGGGATCAACGCCAACACCCTTTGGTACAACAGCACCACCGGACTCGCGACGCTGATCGGGCGTTTTTTCGTGGTCATACCGATCCTAGCCATCGCAGGAAATCTCGCGGCAAAAAAGACCGCGCCCTCATCGGCAGGCACCTTCCCGGTCACCGGCCCGCTCTTCGCCACGCTGCTGGTCTCCACCATTTTGATCGTAGGAGCGCTGACGTTTTTCCCGGCCTTGAGCCTGGGACCCATCCTTGAGCACTTACTCATGGCCGCCGGAAAGGTTTTCTGAGGACTCCCGTGGAACACTCGTCGCAATCCAAGCCCCAGCCGCTGGCGGACAAGAAGATCCTGTCCCGCGCCATCGTGGACTCGTTCACGAAATTGAATCCGCGAACGATGGTCAAGAATCCGGTCATGTTCGTGGTCGAAGTGGGCGCGGTGCTCACGACGATCGAACTCGTCGCCGACACCTTGCGCCATGCCGGCAATTTCGGTTTCGGCCTGCAAATCACGCTCTGGCTGTGGTTCACGGTCTTGTTCGCGAACTTTGCAGAAGCCATGGCCGAAGGACGCGGCAAAGCACAGGCCGACACGCTTCGAAAAGCGCGCACCCTGACCGAGGCGCACCTTCTGCGTCCCAACGGTTCGATCGACGTGATTCCCAGCTCAAAACTGCGCACCGGCGATGTGGTTGTCGTGGTTGCCGGGGAATTCATTCCTGGCGACGGCGAAGTCACCGAAGGGGTCGCCAGCGTCGATGAATCCGCCATTACCGGCGAATCCGCACCCGTAATTCGCGAATCCGGTGGGGACCGTTCTGCCGTTACCGGCGGCACGCGCGTGCTCTCCGATTCCATCAACGTGCGCATCACCTCCAATCCCGGTGAAACTTTCCTGGATCGAATGATTCGCCTGGTCGAAGGCGCCTGTCGCCAGAAAACTCCCAACGAGATTGCCCTCAATATTCTGCTGGCTGGCCTGACCATCATCTTCCTGCTCGCGGTCGTGACCTTGCAGCCCTTCGCCATCTATTCCGGCGCGCCGCAAAGCATCTTCGTGCTGGTTTCGCTTCTCGTCTGCCTGATTCCCACCACCATCGGAGGGCTTCTCTCCGCCATCGGCATCGCCGGAATGGACCGCATGATTCAGCGCAACGTCATCGCCATGTCCGGCCGCGCG
The DNA here is from genome assembly GCA_049512575.1 of Candidatus Acidiferrum sp. Lineage (GTDB taxonomy): Bacteria > Acidobacteriota > Terriglobia > Acidiferrales > UBA7541 > Acidiferrum. The sequence continues at coordinate 4,131 of JBEKWY010000132.1, read as the reverse complement.
GTCGAAGCTTCCGGCGACGTTGATGTCCTTCTGCTCGACAAAACCGGCACGATCACGCTCGGCAATCGCCAGGCCACCATGTTCTTCGCGAGCCCGAACGTCAGCGAGGCCGACTTGGCCAACGCCGCTCAACTCGCTTCCTTAGCCGACGAAACTCCCGAAGGGCGCTCCATCGTGGTCCTCGCGAAAGAGAAATACGGCCTTCGCGGCCGCGAACTGAGCCAGCTCAATCCCGTCTTCATTCCCTTTTCCGCGCAAACTCGAATGTCCGGCGTCGACCTCGATGGCCTGCAAATTCGCAAAGGCGCTCAGGAAGCTATTTCGAGACATGTCGCCGAGCGCGGCAACAAAGTCCCTGGAGAAGTTCAGCAGACAGTCACCGACATCGCCAACGGGGGCGGCACGCCCCTGCTCGTGGCAGAAAACGGTCGCGTCCTGGGTGTAATCGCCCTTACTGACGTGGTGAAGGGCGGCATGCGCGAGCGCTTCGATCACCTGCGCGCGATGGGCATTCGTACGATGATGATCACCGGCGACAATCCGCTGACTGCCGCGGCTATCGCGCGTCAAGCCGGTGTCGACGACTTCCTCGCGGAAGCCAAACCCGAAGACAAGATGGCGTTGATCAAGCGGGAGCAAGCGAAAGGCAAACTTGTCGCTATGACCGGCGACGGCACCAACGACGCCCCGGCGCTCGCGCAAGCCGATGTCGGTGTGGCCATGAACACTGGCACGCAAGCGGCAAAAGAAGCCGGCAATATGGTCGATCTCGATTCGAATCCCACCAAGCTCATCGAGATCGTGGAAATCGGCAAGCAGCTGCTGATTACCCGTGGCGCGCTAACCACTTTTTCGGTCGCCAACGACGTTGCCAAATACTTCGCCATCATTCCTGCCATGTTCGCCGGGGCTTTCCCTCAGCTGAACGTTCTCAACGTCATGCACCTGGCTACGCCGCAATCGGCGATTCTTTCGGCCGTGATCTTTAACGCGCTGATCATCATCGCGCTGATTCCCTTGGCCCTTCGTGGCGTGCGCTATCGGCCCGTCGGAGCAGCCGCCCTGCTTCGTCAGAATCTTCTAGTCTACGGAGTTGGCGGCGTGGTCGCGCCATTCATCGGCATCAAGTTGATCGATCTCGTGATCACGTATCTGCATTTCGCGTGAGGCCCAAGATGAAGCAGAACCTTCGCATCGCCATCCTAATCACGCTAGTGACCACCGTGATCTTCGGTCTGATCTATCCCCTCGCGGTCACCGGCCTCGCACAACTTCTTTTTCCTCACCAGGCGAACGGTAGTCTAATCGTGAAGAACGGCCAGGTCATCGGCTCGCAACTCTTGGGCCAGACTTTTTCGTCGCCTGGCTATTTCCGTGCGCGCCCTTCCAGCGCTGGAGCGGGCTACGACGCCTCCCAGTCGTCAGGCTCGCAACTCGGCCCGACAAATCACCAGCTCATCGATCGTGTCAAAGGGGATGTGGCCAAATTGCGCGCAGAGAATCCCAACGCCGCGATACCCGTTGATCTGGTAACTTCCTCGGGCTCCGGCCTCGACCCCGAAATCTCGCCGGCTGCAGCCGAATTCCAGATTCCGCGCGTCGCGCGCGAACGCAACATGTCCGAAGACGACGTGCGCTCTCTGGTGGCGAGGCACACCCTGGGACGCCAATTCGGCTTCCTCGGCGAACCGCGCGTCCGCGTGCTGGAACTAAATCTCGATCTCGACGCCACTCATCCAAAGAAATAGCGGCGCCGCGATTCCCCACCGTACACGCGTTTCCGAGATCTAAAAATTACACGCCCGAGACAAGATTTGAAGTTTCCGTCTTCGTCGCTACGCTACCATCGCACCGCCATGTTCCTCTAGTCCTCTCGTCAGGGAATTTCTTGGGTGGGCATGGACCGACTTAAGCAACGAAAGAGCCCCCCAGTCCGGGCTTGCGTTTCAGAGTCCCAGCTGATCGTGACCACCCCTGGGTGACCTTCCTGCAAAAGCACGCTCAATATGCCGCTGGTGTGTGCCTGCGGTTCTGAGTGGCAGCCGGAGATTTCAGCAATCCGACGGAAATTCAAAGGAGAAGGAAATGCCCCAGCGAAAGATCGTGCTGCTTGCGTCATTGTTTCTGAATTTGATCCTTTGTGTTGTAGCGCTGCCGGCTAAGGCCGACGGTGAAGCTTCCATTCTGAACCATCTCAAGACCATCAATACACTCTCACCGACGGTACCATCGAACGGCGACGTAAATCCCTACGGCGTCTTTGAGGTGCCGCAAACCAGCGGCAAACTTACCAAGGGGCACATTCTGGTCAGCAACTTTAACGACATGGCGAATGCGCAAGGCACCGGCACGACAATCGTCGATATCGCCCCCGATGGCGCTCTGGCTCAGTTCGCCCAAATCGGCACGAGCATGGTGCAAAGTGGCTGCCCGGGCGGCGTCGGACTCACCACTGCTCTCGTGGTTCTGCGAACGGGTTGGGTCATAGTCGGCAGCCTGCCCACTAGCGATGGCACCTCCGCGACCATGCAAGCGGGATGCTTGATCGTGCTCGACAATATGGGCAACGTCGCGGAGACCATCTTCGGTTCGCTCGTCAATGGTCCGTGGGACATGATCGTGCAGGACGGAGACCACGACGCGCAGCTCTTCGTCACCAACGTTCTCAACGGAACCGTCGCCGCCAGCCCGAACGTGGTGAATACCGCCACGATTCTGCGCATCAATTTGATCGTTTCGGAAAAACAGATGCCGTCGATCGAGTCTATGACGGTGATCGGTTCCGGCTTCCCAGCGCGCACCGACCCCTTGGCCTTGGTTGTTGGCCCTACGGGAGTGGGGCTGAGTCCAATATGCGAGCCAAACGATCTCGATGACTGTGCCGACCGCAAGGAAGTGGGAGAAAAAGTCCTGTACGTTGCCGATAGTTCAAACAACCGGATCGCGGTCGTTCCCGATCCTCTCACGCGCACCACTTCGGCTGGATTGGGAATTACGCTCACTTCCGGCGGTTGGCTCAATGATCCGTTGGGACTCACTGTGGCCCCGAACGGTCACATCCTGACGGTCAATGGAGATGACGGCTTCGTCGTCGAAACTACTCCACAGGGAAAGCAAATTGCCAGGAAGCTGTTGGACAGCACGGTCTCGCCGCCACCCGCTCCGAGCACTCCGGGTTTTGGCAGCTTATTCGGCCTGATCGTGGACCCCGATCTAGGCGTGGTCTTCGTAGACGACGTCACAAACACGCTGAATGTCTTGCAGTAGACCCTGACGGAGTCTCTGCCTGATTGAGAATAAAAGGGGAAGGCAGGAACCCAAACGCGGTTCCTGCTTTCCCGTGCGTCTCGACTTCCGAAAAGTGACCGTGGACTAGTTGTTCGCTACTCCGTTCAGATAATTTTCCAGGTACGTGTATCCGTTTGGGGCCGTCCGATTGTACAAGTTTGGATCGGTAGTGCTGAGACCGTTGATCGTCTTCCACTGGTCTGGAATACCGTCATGCAGAGATTCCTGGCAGACGGTGAAGTTGGTGATCGGATTGTCCTGCCAGCCACTCGTTGGCGTTGGAAAAGTCGACAGGCCGGTGTAGGTCACGCCGTTCGGCCAGAAGCCGCCGCTTCCGCCGTTCTGATATTGCGCGATGATGCGCTGGTCCGCCGCGTCCCGATGAGTCACCCAGTTGCCGTTGCAGTCCACATGCTGAGAATTTCCAACCGTCCCCAGCATCACCGCATCCAGGTTTTCCGCCTGATCCGGCACGATTGGAAACGCATTGCTGGCCTCCATCGCGCCAGAGCGTTCCCAACTGCTTGGGATCGGACCGGTCTCGTCGCCATTCTCGCCGGTAATCTCCGCCACCAGCGTCCCGTATTGGTCGGAGGCCACCGTGTTAGATCCAGCGACTCCAAAGATGTTCCCGGCAACGTGCACCGAAGGCGCGCCGCTCATTTCCGGACTGTTCGTCGTGAAGTGAATCGGATGGGCCTGCGCTGAGGGGTTCAGGTTGCCCTGGACAAACTTGTTGTTGATGTCGTCGATGATCTCCGCGCCCAACCACTCGTTCGCATAGTAGCTCCAGTTGTAGACGATGTTGTTGATCCACCGCGTTGAGCCGTTGGAGTTTTCCGG
>JBEKWY010000131.1:0-14100 GCA_049512575.1 Candidatus Acidiferrum sp. | reverse complement strand
AGGTTCAGGCGGCTCGTAGGGTAGGGCGGTCACGCCGCAACTCGATTAACGTGCCTTTCGCACGGCACTCCTAATAAGGTTCCACCGAAGTTGCCGCCCGCGAGAGAAGAACCCCGACCAGGCGGACCTCGTGGGTTTACCTGGCACATTCACTCGGAAATCATTGACTAGCTCTTCTTCGTATCGGCGGTTCAGGGATTCGTAACGATGCCGCAAACCAGTGATGATCTGGATCAAAAGAAGGTCAGAGGGATTGGCGGTGTCGAGCATTAGCAGACCTCGAATACGATACGCGGTTTCTCCATATCTGTCAGTCGATGATTACTAGGGCTTCGCTCCCGGGTCGTGCGCCGCTTCTCCGGCTCCACTTCCCATCAACAAAATAAGGCCATCCGCCAGCGTGCCGCGCCAGCTCAAGTAATCGTGGCCGCCGACAAACTCCTGGTAGTGCACTTCATATCCCTTGGCCAAAAGAACGTCACGAAGATGACGGTTGGGAAGCAGGATGGCACCTCCGTGCCCCGACAGATCGATCTCATCGCTACCCGCATCCAGATAGAAACGTAGAGGCAGCTTAGGGCTGGCAATGAATTGCCTGGCGACCCAATTGGGTTCGGCACGGGAATCGAAATCGTAAGGACTGCCGCTCTTGGGCGGGGTCCACCAGTAGGAGCCCGACTGCGACAAGATATTGCCAAAGGTTTCCGGATGACGGAAGCCCGCGAAGGTCGAAGCCAATCCGCCGTAGCTGGAGCCCGCAACGACGACCTGACGAGGATCGGAGGTCACGTTGTACATTCGGCGGGCCCAGGGAACGAGCTCGAAATTCAAGAAATCGGCAAAGTCGGGATTGCATGGGAGCTCGCGTGACCGGGCGTCGCCCGGGCCGTTGTCGACAAAAAGCGCCACCATTGGGGGAATACGCTTGTCGGCAATGAGATTGTCGAGAATGGTCTCGGACGGGACACGGGGTGTACGCCCGTCTGTCTTCATGTAGGCCCGCTCATCGAAGACGATGAGCAACGCATAAGGCTTGGCGTCTTTGGAGAATCCCGGCGGCAAGTAGACGCCAATCTCGCGTTCGTTCTTCAGAAGGGCGCTGGCAAATTGGTGGCGTTCGATTTTGCCTTCGGCGACGCCTTTTCGAGGAGCGCCCCAGGGTTGCGGTGGAGCGTCGGGCATCTCAACGATGGAGAAACCTTGATGCTCGGGCAGGTCGGGATCGGTCGGATCGATGGCCGAATGAAGGGGATTTAGAGGGTCGACCTGAGAGCCAGCGAAGAGGATTGTGAACGTGTCGTCGGGCGCAGGCTCTTGCGAAGCGCGCAGCGCGGGTGCGTTGACGACGAGTCGATAAATGAATCGCTTGTTATCGGGAACCTTCAGCGTTTTGTACCAGACGTCAGTCTGGCCGAGTCTGGTCATACGGTAGTCGTCCGGCCACTGGGTCGAGAATGGAAACCACAAGACCATTACGTTCTGGGTATCCGGAGAGCCGCGCCAAAGGAAGGTCACCAACCGATTCTTGTCGGCATCCTTGTTGTTGTCGTCGGCGTTGATGTGTTCGATGAGAGGCGCGCCGTTCTTGCGAACGTCGTCCCAAAAAGCGGCGACGATTCCCTGCTGGCCCGCATCCACTGCGGCGCGTAGCGCCTTGATGCGCGGGCTCTCGTATTTCGTGGCGGGAGGCACCAGGCGATCGGACAGGGCAACGGTTTTCGTGAGCTTGATGGAGAAGGTTCCGTCCTTAATACCGTCGTCGGGCGCCACGTCGATGCGATAGGGTCCGGCAGCGGGTGCGACGAAGTCGAGCGTTCCTTGTTCCGGGCCTAACTTTGTGCCGCTGACTTTCCCACCGGAGGGGCCAAAGGCCAGCACAACAATTTGGGCACCGCGGGGATCGACGCTCAACTCGACGAAATCGCCGGCCTTAAGATCCAGAGCGTAGGACAGGGTTTTGTCCGCGGCGAGGGTGCCCTCCAAGGGCTTGCCCATCACGAGTTGCGTATCCGTCGCTCCGCGAGACGGCGAGCAGCAAGATAGGAGCAGTAGACCGATCAACACGACGGAACGCCTAGCGGCCACGGGAACCCCCACGTCAGAAGAAAAGCAGGCGTCGTTTATATCAGCTTTTTGCAATTCAATACATTAAGGCAAGAAATGAGCCTTGAAAGGGACGGTGAGGAGCGGGCGCGGCGGGGCCGTGGCCCTACGCGTGTGGGCATCTTCGTTCGGAAGTCACTGAATCAGGATTCGCTGAAGTCGATGATCACTGGGGCGGCGCGGAAGAATCGGGTTTTGGCGGCTACGTAAAGGAAGCCGATGGCGAACCAGATTCCGCCTGCGGTCTTGGCAAGAGGGTTCAGGTTCCACCAGATTACGGCGCAGAACAGGAAGCCTGCCAGGGGAAGAACGATGTCCACGATTATGCGGCGCTTGTGGCCTTCTTTTTTCAGGACGCCGAATTGCCAGAAGGCGGCCAGATTCACGCCCATGAAGGAGAGGAAGGCGCCGAAGTTGAGGAGTTCGCCGGCTTGCTGGTAGGCGCTGCCGAAATAGTTGAGGATCTCCGCGCCGCCGAAACTCAACAGGCCGATCAAGATAATGTTGTAGGTCGGCGTGGTGGTGCCTGGAGCCAGGTGACCGAAGAATTTGCGAGGGAGGACGTTGTCGCGGCCCATGCCGAAGAGTAATTTGGCGGCGCCCAGGCCGCCAGCAAGGCCGCTGCCGAACGCGGCGAGAATCAGCACCACGCCCATGGCGTTGAACAGCCACGGGCCACCGACACGGCCGCAGACGTCCATGAAGGCGGTCTCCAGGGAGGTGAACGTCTGCCAGTTGGGCCAAACGCGCTGGCCCAAATAAACTTCCAGGCCGCCAAACAACCCAGTGAACAAACAAACGAAAACCGTGGCCAGCAAAATATTGCGCTTGGGATTTTCGGCATCCTCGGTCAGCGTGGTGATGCCGTCAAAACCGATATAGGTTAGCGCGGCGAACGAGGTCGCGCCTAAAATGCGATGGGCGTCGAATGTCGCGGGATCGTAGAAGGGTTGCGTGGAAAAAAGTCCGCCCCAGCCTTGCATGACGAATAGAAAGCGCACGGCGAGGACGATGAAGAATCCAATGACGATAAACATGATGAAGAGGAGGACTTTGTTCTGGCGGGCTGACGAGCGAATGCCGCGCAGGTTCAGAACGGTGATGATTCCGGCCACGATTGCGGCCCACACTACATAGGGAATTTTTGGGGTGTAGACGTTGTGCATCGCCGCAGAGATCCAGACGGTGTTGATCAGCGGAAGCAGCAGATAGTCCAGGAACATCGCCCAGCCCGCGAGGAATCCCAGGTGCGGGTTGAGGCCTTTTCCGACGTAGGTATACGCCGAGCCTGCGGAGGGGAAGAGGGCGGCCATGCGGCCGTAACTCACGGCTGTGATCATCATCGCGAACATGGCGAACAGGATGATGGCGGTGAAATAGCCGTTGGAGAGTTTTTGGGCTACGCCGAAGAGCGGGACTGGAGCGATCGGCTGGATCAGGACGATACCGAAGAAGATCAGGTCGGAGAGAGTTAGCAGGCGTTTTTTGTGGCCCGATGCTACCTGGGAGGGTTCACTCATTCGGCTTTCGTTGCCTCTTGGAAAACAGTGTTCGACTCCTGCTGCTGGCGCGATACGTCGTGCTTACACGATACGTGGGCACAGGCAGGAGTGCCTGTGCTACCTCGGGACGCGTAAATTTATAACAGGTTTCTTCGGGTAGCGGATGGTGTTCTTGCGACGGCGTATTGGAATTAGATTCGCTTCACCAGGCCCTGATCCGTGGCGCGGGTGTTGCGGACCAGGAGCAGCACCAGGATCATGCCTACGAACGGGATGAGGCCGGCTACGATCACAATTGGGTCGAAGGCGTGCGTGGCGGTGGCTTGGCGGGCGTCGGAAAAGTGGCCGATCAATTCGAAGGCGATGATGGTGCCGATGCCGGCGGCGGTGCCGCTCATGCCGCTGGCCGTGGCCACCGCGCGGCTATCGAACAGGTCGGTGGGTAGCACGTTGGCGATGGTGGAGAACGAGGCGTAGGCGAAGGTGGCGAGGGCGAAAAGCAGCGTGATCAGGTACAAATTTACGGTGAAGATCGTTGGGATCAGGAGCATCACGCCGAAGCCGCCGAACACGACCATCGATTTTCGCGCGGCACCGACGGACCAGCCGCGGCGAATCAAGTATCCGGAAACGCCGCCGCCGAAGAAATTACCGAGGTCGGCGGCTAGGAACGGAATCCACACGGCGAGTAGCCCGTTCTTAAGTGGAATGCCTTTGGCGACCAGATAAATTGGAAACCAGTCGGTGACGAAGAACCATACGGGATCGGTGAGGCCCTTGGAAACGATGGTGCCCCAGGTCTGCGGAAGTTTCAGAAGGTCGCGCCAGCGCGGCATCGATTTTGGCGCGGATTCGTTTTCCTGCCGTTCGGCCAAAATCATCTGGCGTTCGGCGTCGCTGATGCGCGGATGCTCCAACGGCGGGTAGTACATGCGGCGCCAGGCGATGAGCCACATGAATCCCAGCAGCCCAGGAATTACGAAGGCTACGCGCCATCCCCAACGCAAGTAGATCGGCAAGATGAGAAAAGGCGCGATGGCGCCGCCGACGGAGGAACCACTGTCATACAACGCCGCCGCTATTCCGCGCTCGCGCTTCGGAAACCATTCCGACACGGCTTTGGAGGCGCCCGGCCAATTCGCGGATTCGCCGGCACCCAGCAGGAAACGGAAAGCGGCGAAACTGGCGATGCCGCTGGCCAGCGACGTCATCAAGGAGACGATCGAGTACCAAGTCACGCTGATGGTCAGGCCGCGGCGTGTGCCGACGCGATCGATCTGCCGTCCACACACGGTTTGTCCGATGGAATACGCGATGCGAAAAGCGATGGCGATATTCGCGTAGTCGGTGTTGGTCCAGTGATATTCCAGTTTGAGATAGGGCGCGAGGATCGAGAGCGTCTGGCGATCAATATAGTTGATTACCGTGGAGGCGAAGAGCAGGCCACCGATCCACCAGCGCAAGGAGGGGATCGCGCGGGAAGGTTGCGCGCGAAGGCCTCCGGCTACCGCCATGAAAATCCCTGCGCCGCTGATGTATCCGTTGGGGTGCTGTTCGCGCGGATTAAAGGCAAGCGGGTCACCGGCTACCGGGTGGCCTCAAGCGCGGCTAATTTTGCCGGGCTCAGCAGACTGGCCGAGTCGGTATCGAGATAAATGGTGGCGGCGGGATGGGTGCGCAAGATGGAAGCCGGCGCCTGCGGAGTGATTTCTCCCTCGATGCAGAGTTTCACGGCCTGCGCTTTCCGCGCATCGGGAACGACCGCGATAATTTCGCGGGCTTGCAAGATCTGGTGCACGGACATGGAGATTGCCTGACGAGGTACCTCGGAAATATTCGCGAACCAGCCCTCACCGACTTGCTGGAGACGGCAAGCTTCATCGAGTTCGACGATGAGAAAAGGTTTCTGGGTTTCGAAGTCGGCGGGAGGATCGTTGAAGGCGAGGTGGCCATTCTCGCCGATGCCGGCGAATGCGATATCCACCGACGCCGACTGCAGGCTCTCACCGACTCGTTGAATCTCTTCGAGGACATCGCCGTCGCCATCCAACAAGTGATATTGAGAGATCCCCGCTTTGCGAATGAACTTCTCGAGTAGATATTTGCGAAAGCTTGCCGGGTGAGTGATGGGAAGGCCGACGTATTCATCGAGGTGGAACATCTCGACGCGGCGCCAGTCGATGCCTTCCGCCTTGGTCAGCGCATCCAGAAAATCCAATTGCGACGTGCCGGTGGCCACCACAATGCGCGCGCGTCCACGATCAGCGATGGCGCGCCGGATCGCGGCGGCTGCTTGTTCCGCCGCGGCCTGACTGAGAGAACGTTTGTCCTTGAATATTCGTACCGTCATTGGCGCTCCCGGCAGCCCGTTCACTTGCCGGCCTTGCGCAGCAGCTTCGGCGTGGACAGCCAGACCAACTGGCCGTTCGGCGGCGAAATGCGTTTCAATTCCAGCAAGGCGATTCCTGCTTTCTTCAACGCGGTAACATGATGCTTCGACCCAAGACCCGCCGCGATTAGATCATCAAGTTGCGGGGCATGGCCAAAGCAAAAAATCGTCGAGGAGTGTTTATCCTTAGCCAGTTCGCGGTAAAACAGCATGGCTTCGCTTCCTGGAAGGAGCAAGTCTGTGCGGCGGATCTTCTGTTTCGGATACTCCAGCGCAGCGGCAAAAATTTCCGCGGTCTGCATGGCCCGGACGTAGGGGCTACTCATCAACAGATCGGCCGTGGCGCCGAGCGCGACGACGCCTTTGGCGACCTGTGTGGTGCGCTCGATGCCCTCCTCGGTGAGATAGCGATCGGGATCGGGAGGGGATTTTGGGTCTTCGCGGTCGATGGCGATGCCGTGTCGCACGATGTAGAGCTGCATGGAAATGACTCCTTGTTCGATTGTGACGCACTTGTCGCCGGACGTCGCGGCCCGGTTCTAACGACCTGCTCACTTCATACACCGCCCGCTTTCGTGCTGTGGCCCGGGCTAGCTGGGGCGCAGCGGTACTGTGCGCCTACAAATTTGTCACAGTGGCCGATTGCCCGTACCACGTGGCCGATTGCGTGTGTTATGTGGCCGATTGCCGGAAATAAAGGCGCACATGGAACTCCTTTTCGAAAAGTTCGGCGCTGCGATTGGCGTCGCGCAGGTCTTCGGCGGCGTCGCCTTGCGCGGTAATTTGAAGTCCGACGGCGCCACGCTGGAAGGATGCGCCCAGATTCGTGACCCGCTGGCGGTGGGAGTGATCGAGGGCTTCCGCAACGCGGAGAACGGCGGCCAAACGGCGAGTGATGCGCTGATCGTTGTTGTTCAATGACGAATAGGCGACGTGATGTCCGGCTGGCGCCGACTTGCGATTGTGGTAGCGCACGAGTGCGGCGACGATGGCACGGTCGCGACCTTCCAGGCCCGGAATGTCGCCGTTGAGCGCGAGGTATTCGCCGTGTTTGTGGTGCCCGCGATGGCTGACCATGTGTCCAACGTCGTGGAGCAACGCCCCCGCCTCCAGCAATACGCGGGATTGGGCCGGTAAATGATGCACGGGCTGCAATTGATCGAAAAGAAGAATGCTTAACTCGCGAACGTGCTCCGCGTGCGGCTGGTCGTATTCCAGGCGGCGCGCGAAACTGCGGGTGCCTACCAGGAGTTGGCGAGCGGCGGCGTTGTAGCGGTGCGGTTCCTTTCGCGAAAAAGCTTCGCGGGCAATCTCCTGAAGGAGGCCTTCACGAATGCCGATACTCGGAATGGAAAGGGTGCGCAAATTCAAGTATCGGCCTACGGTGATGAAGGTGATGGCCGCAATGCCCATCACGTCGGCGCGATCGCGGCGCACGCCGTAGGTTTTCATGCGTTCGCGCACATCGCGCTCGAGGATGCCGGGTAAGCGCTCGCGTAGCAACGATAGCTCCAGCGTCGGCACACCGTGCTGCCGCGGACCCGGGGCGACGGAGGCGAGCGTTTCCGCGCTGCCACCGAGGGCGACGGCGCAACTCTCACCCAAGTTTGGGCGCGCAGGCAACTTCGATTCGAGCAGGGCCCGAACGTAGCGCCGCACTTGCTCCGCCTGCGCCGGGCGAATTACGCCGGGAATGTTCAGCGTGGTCATGAGTCGCACAGTGCCGACCGGTAGCTGCGCGTTCTGCTCGATCGTGTGATCGCGAAGAATGTTGATCTCCAGGCTGCCGCCGCCGAGATCGATGATGCAGCGCGGCGGAGCATCGGGGCCGAGCGCTGCAACGGCAGCTTCACGGCCCAGACGAGATTCTTCGGCGCTGCTGATCACTTCCAGAGAGATGCCGCATTTTCGCTTGATCTCGCGGAGGAACTTTTTACGGTTGCGGGCCTCGCGCGTGGCGCTGGTGGCAACGGCGCGGTAGCGGGTCACGCCGTATTCGTCCATCACTTCCTTGAAGTGGCGAAACGCTTTCACGCCCTTCTTGAAAATGTCTTCAGTGAAGCGGTGGCGGAGGAACACACTCTCGCCCAAACGCAACGAATAGCGCTCCGTGTACAACGGCTCGATGTCGAGTGCGGAATAGGCTCTGGCGACGGAAAGGCGGACTGCGTTGGAGCCAGCGTCGATCGCGGCGATGTGGACCGGCTCGGACATTCGTCGTGTTTACCGCCAGAGATGGGCGAGCGCGGCGGACGGCGTGTATTTCGTCGCGCGAATTCCCAGGCGTTCGCCGATGCGCTGGCGGAGTTGTTTGTTCACGGCCGAGACGCTGGCTTCGCCGTCTAGTTCGATGAAGTTGTGGCGCTTGGCCATCACTTCGAATTCGCGTTTGATCATGGTTTGGTAGCGAATGAAGGACCAGTACAGGTCGTGCGACAACGACATGTCGCGGCCGGCTTCCCAGTAGCTGATGGCCTGAGCTTTCTTGAACTCGCGGGCGAAGGCTGTTTCCGGGCGAACGTTCAGCCAAAAGGTTAAGTGCGGCCTTAGGGCCATGGCGTACAAGCCGCCGATGTAGTCGCGATTGATGCCGCGGACCACGCCGCGAGCGATCAGAGTGAAAATGAAGCGGTCGGCCAGCACAACCGTGCCTGCCCGCAATGCCGGCAGGATGCGATGCTCGACTTGGTCGAAGAAATCGGTCGCGTACATCAGCGAGAGCGTGAGCCGCGTGACCGCATTCTTCGCCAGCAGTTGGTCGATGTCGCGCCCCACCAAGTTCGAACGGCGCAGGCCGCTGGTTTGGACCGCGAATCCTTCCGACTCCAGCCATTCCTGGAGCAGCGTAATTTGCGTGGAACGTCCGGAGCCGTCCATGCCTTCGATGACGATCAAGCTGCCGGTGATTTCGCTGGGGTCGAATCCCACCAGGGGCTCGCCGAAGAAGTGCTGCGCCGTGTCTTCTTCCGAAGGAGCAGGGGTCTTGGCCGGCGTCGCGGGGCCTGGAGCACCTGTGGGCTCGGCAGCCGGGGAAGGCGGCATAATTGCGGCCTTGTCTCTGTCTTTCTCCTGATCAGGCATTGCTACTCCGCATTGTCATTCCACATCGGGCACATGTGGCGCGAATCGCTTCAAATCAATTTTCGAGGCGACGATGTCGCGCATTTGCTTCTGCAGCTTGTTCACTGGGAGGGTTCCGTCGAGCACCACGAAATTATCGGAGTCCACCATCTTGTCGTACTCTTCGAGAATGCGCGCCTGAAAGAGGCGGAAGCTTTCGGAGCGATCGTAGGACAGGCCGAGGTCCATTCCCGCTTCGTAATATTTCAACTTGGGGCGTCCACTCAAGATGCGGTGAACGGCTACGTCCAGCGGAGCGCGAAAATAAAAGGTGATATCGGGAACCGGCGCGAAGCGATAAAGATTCCGCAGCCAGCGCGGCGGACAGCCGCGTGCCGCGTCGCGTGCGAACGCGGTGTAGACGTAGCGGTCGGCCAACACCAGGTAGTCGCCTTGCAGGAGCGGCATGATCTGGCGTTCGCAGCGGTCCGCGAAATCGGCGGCGTGCAGTAACGAGAACGTGGTCGGCGTCAGCAATCGGCGCTGCTTTCCGCGCCGGGTTGCGGATTTGACGAGCGGCGAGGAATTCCACTCGGTGAAGTGCAGGCGGTAGCCACCGATTTCGAGCCACCGTTTGAGCAGATAGAGCTGCGTGCTCTTGCCGGATCCATCGGTTCCTTCGACGACGATCAAGGCTCCCGGATAAGCCCGGCTGGGGACAGGACGACCTGGTTGCGGCAACGTAGATTTGGCGGCCTCTGTACGAGGCGCCTTTTGTGGCGATTCCGGATTTTCCATCGATCCTGTAGGCACAAACGGTAGCGTCAGTTGACCTTATCTTTGTTTTGTTACAAGAGCATTACAACACAGCGAGGCGTGCCCCGGCAAAGCGGACATGGTCGCGCTAAAGCGTGCCCATACGCTCGCACCGAACCAAAGGTCGAACTCGTCGTCAGAAAATAGTGACCTTGAAATGGAGAAACTTCTTCGGGTTCTGCCGGAAATCACCGATCAAGAGTCGCAGATCGCCGGTCAGGCCCGTCAAGTTGTCGTACAACTGGGGATCGGAGAAAAGTTTGCCGGCGCTGGTGGTGTTGTCATTCAGCTTCGCCGTGGCAGTCGCCAGGTTTGTGCTGGTGTCGCGCAATTTGTTGTAGAGGACGTCGTCGGTGGCCAGCTTGCCTAGAGTTCCCTTCCCGGAGCGAACGTCGCCGATCATCCCGTTGGCGTTGTTGACGGTGTCGCGAACCTGATCGTAAAGCGCGGTGTCATACAGCAGCTTGCCGAGCGTGCCTTTTTGCGCGCGAACATCGGCCATGATCGAATTGACGTTGTCGACCGCGGTGTCCACCTTGTTGTACATCTCGTCGCTGGCGACTAATTTTCCGATGGAGCCTTTGCCTCCGCGAATGTCGCCGATCATCTTGTTGCTGTTCGCCAGCACCGCGTTCAGATTGTTGTAGGCGGACTCGTCGGTGATTAATTTGCCGAGATTTCCTTTGCCCTTTTTCACGTCTCCGACCATGCTCTGCACATCCGTGCTGATCGCCTGCAAATTTTCCAAGAGCGCGGTGCTGCGATCCATAACGTCCTCAAGACCCTTCTGTGGGACGCCGGGGACTTCCTGGCCTTCTTTCAACGGTACGCCGGTGAAACCGCGGGTGATATTGACGTAGCGATTGCCGAGCAGACCCTCGGTAACCATGCTGGCGGTTGAATCCGTCAGGATGTCACCCTGAAATCTGCGGTCCAGACGCATGATGACCTCGATACTCTTGTTCTTTTCGAGGGCCTGATTCTGGGTTCGCGGAACCAGCCTCAGAGTCTCGACGTTCCCCACGTTTACGCCATCGATGCTAACCGGCGCGCCGGTGGCAAGGCCTGAGACCTCCGGCAAAAACGTTTTCAGGCGATACTTGGGACCCCAGAAACCAGCACCGGTGACGTAGAAAGTACCCACCGCGATCACGAACAAACCGACCAGCACGAAAAGGCCGACGCGGAGTTCCGTCCAGGTCAATTGTTTCCGCAACGCCATGGATACCGTCCTCCGCGTATCGCTCGTCGGACTTCTCAGCCAAACGGATAACAGACTACAGCAAATTCACACCAGAAAGCGTTTCAGATACGTATCTTTGGTAGTAGCAATCTCTTCCGGCGTTCCTTCGAAATAAATGCGTCCATCGCGATAAACGAGAAAACGCGTGACCGGCTCGGCCTCGCTGGCTTTGACGCGCGAAGTGGCCATGTCGTCGCGCACCACGCGCTTGGCCTTGGCATCGAACCGGAAATTCGCCAGCGCGAAGCCATCCTGAAGACGATGGGTGGCCAGTAGCGCGGTGACCCCGTACACATCCCGCAGGCGCAGGATCAGAGTGATGATGGTTTGCGCCGTCACCGGATCAAGACCCGCGGTGGGTGAATCGTACAGGACGATCTGAGGCCGGTTCACCAAGGCGCGCGCGATGGAAACGCGGCGACGCATCCCTCCCGAGAGCTCCGAGGGCAGTTGATCCAAGGTATGTTCGAGTTCCACGAAGGCCAGGATTTCACGCACGCGCGGCTCGATTTCCTCTTCGTCAACACGATCCTCGCGCAGGCGATACGCGACGTTGTCCGCCACGGTCATGGAATCAAACAGCGCGCCTTCCTGAAAAACGAAACCTATCTGCCTGCGGAAGCTGAGCAACTCTTGTTCGGACATGATGGAAACTTCATGGTCCAAAACCCGCACGTTGCCCCGCGATGGATGGAGCAACCCCGCAGCCAGTTTGAGCGTGAGGGTCTTGCCGGTCCCCGTCTCGCCCAGCAGCACGAGGGTCTCTCGAGGAAGCACGCGAAAGGACACGCCGCGCAGCACGTCGCCCTCATCGAAGCCGAGCCGCACGTTATCGAAGCTAACTACAGGATCAGGATCGCCGGGGGATGTGCGGCGACCGTACATGGGAGCCGTGCTCATCGGGCTACGACTCTTTGTTCCGGGTCGAGTGCCATTGATTCAAGGGCACAGCCCCTTCGAGGCTCAGGGCAAGCAGGAATGGCTGTGCCACAGGAGCAAGTCATGCGCGTCAAAAAAGCTTATCTCCTAAGTAGAGTGCGATCTTGGTGAGAAAGACGTCGGCAGCGATGATCATCACGTTGGATACGACGACAGCCTGGGTGGTGGCGCGCCCGACGCCTTGGGTTCCTCCCCGAACGGTCAAGCCTTTGTAGCATCCCACAGTCGCGAGGATGAACCCGTACACCAGCGGCTTCATCATGCCCTGCATGACGTCGGCAAAATCCAAAGCATTGATGGCACGCGTCCAGAATTCGACAGCGCCCAGCCGCAGGGAAAATACGGAAGCCACGCAGCCGCCCAGAAGACCAACGAAGTCGTTGAGCGCGGTGAGCAGCGGCAGCATTAGAATGCCGGCCACAACCCTCGGGGTCACCAGTTTGCGGCTGGGGTCGGTGCCCATGGCACGCATCGCATCCACTTGCTCGGTGACCAGCATGGAGCCGAGCTCGGAAGCGATACCCGAGGCGCTGCGGCCAGCCACCAAGATGCCGGTGAGAGTCGGCCCCAACTCGCGTACCAGCGCGAGCGAGACGATGTCGCCGGTAAGAGCGGTCTGACCGAAGCGCACAAACTGCCCGCCGGTTTGCAGCACCATGACTGCGCCAATGAAGAATCCCGACATGAGAACGATCGGCAGCGAACCCACACCGATATCGTCCATTTGCTCGAGGACATCCTGGAAATAGCGGGGGCCGGTGGCCAGGTTGGCCAGCGACCGCATCGACATGTAAAAGTAATCCTGAACTTGGGCAAGAAAGCGCTTGGAGGCGTCGGTCAGCACCCCCACCATGGAAAGGTCTTCCACGGGCTCGGCTTGCTGAGTCGCGACCTGAAGAGGAGTGTCTGCCACGAGTCCCTGTCACCCATTGACGTCGCGTTCTGGCGGCGTTCAGCGACAACTTCTTGCGAAACAAACACTTCCACGGAAGCGTAACCGTGTGCCGGGAACACGTCAAGTTCGGAACACGGCCATCGAGTGCGAAAACTGCTAGATGTCTCCTGTCGTAGCGGACAAGCAGATCTTACGTTGTGACCTTTCATCGCCGACACAGCGGACTTCCCCGAAAACTAGTGTCCGTGGTTGGGGTGACGACGCGGTGGATTAGGTCTTGGGTGCGGTTGGTTTGACTACGGTCGACACCGTCGGCTGATAAACCTTGGGCGCAGGTTGCTTCTTGGGCTTTTTCTTTTCGCGGCTGCGAGCGTCTTTGTTTCCCATGGCGACAGCTTGCCACAGGTCGGGAGGCAATTGCCAGAAGGGATCGGTTTCAGATTGGCAAAATCACTGAGGTGCAGCAGCTGGTTCGTTTGCGGCGAGGAAGCCAGATGAGAGTCCACTTACCTTTCTGGAGGGATGACGAATCGGCCCGGTCACATGATTGCTAGAAGGAGGGCAGGATTCGCAGTGTCTGCGAGTGACAAGGATGTCTCAACTGATCGACCACGCGGCCCGAAATATGCGCGCGGACTCTTTGTCAAACGAGCGTGAAACGCTTGACCCCGCGGATTGGCAAGCCTTTAACGCCCAGGCTCACCGGATGCTGGACGACATGCTCGGTTACATCGAGCACATTCGGGAACGCCCCGTGTGGCAGCCCATCCCGGGCGAAGTGCGGCAGCGATTGCGCGGCGGAGTTCCCCGGCTGCCGGCCGATCTCGCCGCGGTGCATGGGGAGTTTCTCCGTGACGTCCTGCCCTTTGCCGTAGGCAACGTTCATCCGGGTTTCATGGGCTGGGTGCATGGAGGAGGAACGCCGGTAGGTATGCTGGCGGAGATGCTTGCGGCGGGACTCAATGCAAACCTCGGAGGCCGCGATCAAACACCGATCGAGGTCGAGCGGCAAGTGGTGCAATGGACGCGCGAGATTTTTGGTTTCCCCGAGAGCGCGACTGGATTGTTTGTCACTGGAACCTCCATGGCGAACCTGATCGCCGTGGTCGTCGCGCGGGATGTAGCGTTTGGGTTTGACGTTCGTTACCGAGGC
>JBEKWY010000130.1:0-15837 GCA_049512575.1 Candidatus Acidiferrum sp. | reverse complement strand
CGGACGAACACGTACCCAGGGAAGAGCGGGCTCTCAATATTAACCGTGCACCCATTTTTCCAACGTCGGGTACTTTGATAGGTAGGCAGGAAGGATTCGATGTCGCGAACTTGACAGTGTTCGGCGACGCGCTTCTCATGACATGAGGTCGTATACGCCGCGAACCACTGGCACGGCTCAAAGGCCAGTGCTTTTGGCTTTTTGTCTTCAGTCCAAAGACCTGCGGTGGTCATCGATCTGATCTCGACTTTCACTCACTGGCATTTGCTGCCGGGTTTGCCCGATTATCGGGCGAGGCTTCGCCATCGCCGCTTAGATAGGGCTATACAATCCAATAGGTCATAGCACGTCACTAGCTGGCTGGGAGGTGGTTACAGTACTCCCTATGTAGTGGTCAAATCAAGTGCAAAGTTTCAATTGCATATATCGTATTTTTCGGAACCCGAGACCCGCCAATTTTCGCTTTTTTTACGTCACTTGCGCATGAGAGGCAAGTGTCCGTCTTGTGAAAAATGTCGGTGCCAAACCTCTTCTCAAAATGACGTAATTCCCTTTGCGTAAACTGAGGCGACGCCCGCGTGCGAGCGTTAACCGAGAGGGCCAACAACGAGGCTCCCGGCCTTGGCCGAACCCATCGGGACGGGCAATGATCCCAAGGCTGAGACTAACTACCCTACAACACGCAAGGCCAAAAGCAAACTGAAATATGCAGAAGTTACGTTCGTTTATCGTCCTACGCATCACCTGCTAAAATGTCTGTAATCAATAGATTCCGGCGGTGCCTTCGTGTTGAAATATCGGAGCACGCTTCTTTCGGCCCGGACGAATTCGGCGCCCGGCGACACCCTTCTGCGTGTCTCCCACTTCTGGAGCATTGGTCCGAAGCCCAGCGGCGGAGGCTTAGTCAGATCGTCACGGGCGAGTGCCACTTGGAAGAAAACATAGCCGTCAGTGCCGTCAAAGCGAGGTAGTGCCAAATCGACTCGGCCCGAAGGGCCTCGATGGGGTCCATGGTGGCGGCGCGTAGCGCCGGCACCATGGCGGCCAGAATCGTTACGATCACCAGAGTTCCAGCCACGCCGACGAGCGTCGAAGGATCGTAAGCCGAAACACCGTGCAGCATCGCCGACACAAATCGCGTCGTGAAGAACAGCGCAATTGCCCCCAACAAGAGTCCCAAGGCCAGCAATCCGAGCGCTTCCTTTCAGACCATCCGCAGCACCATCCCGCGCGTCGCGCCCAGTGCCACGCGTACACCAATTTCGCCGGTCCGTTGCGCCAGGCCCGCCGAGAGCAGCCCATATAACCTGAGTGCGCTCAAGAGCAAGGCCAGCACGCCGAAGAAATTTGCGAGCAGGGTGATCAATTCTTGACTTCCCAACGCAGCGTCCATCTGTTCGCGCAGCGTAACGAAGGTCACTAGCGGCACCGTCGACATCCCTGTCCCGAGTTATGGCCGCTGTTGCCAATCAAGTTCACAGTACAGCTCAGCCGTTGGTCGCACCTCGTCCACGTCACCTAAGTGCAAGGATGTGTGAGAACGCGCTACGTTGGACAAAACCTTTCGGTTCTTAGCGCCCATTTGTACTATGCTCCCCCGTCGGTCCAGGGCTTGCGACTCCGACGCGAAACCGCCATCATTTGGATCACGTTCGCCACTAGATCAGCGTGCTCCGCATGCGACGTTCGCCACTAGATCAGCGTGCTCCGCATGCGGTCATGAGCACAGGGCGGAACTACAACGCAAAAAACGAACGCTTGAGTTGCTCCTGAATCTGACGACTGCAATCACGTCGAGCCTCAATTCACGGGAGGGCAAAATGAGTTGGAATTCACGCGCAACGCCCGCGGTCTATGTTATCTCACTGCTGGCGCTGGCACTGACCACCCCTGCAAACGCGCAGCTTCAGGCTTGGTCCAGACAAGATCTGACCGAATTCACGGCGCAGAATCCCTTCGACCGCCTACCCGATGGCCGGCCAAAAGTCCCTGATGCCCTGCTGGAGCGAGCGCGTGACCTTTCCGCCGAGGATATTTGGGCCACCATCGACGAGAAAGAAGGTTATCGCAATCAGTATGCCGATGGATTCCAGATCGTCCACCCTGATAAGAAGCTCGTCGGCCGCGCGTTCACCGTACAATTCATGCCGTTGCGTCCTGACGTTGATGCGACAGCCCAGGCCAAAGCAAAAGAACGTGGCATTCAGCATCTGATGAACCAAACTGCCATCGATATGCTGCAGCCGGGGGATGTCCTCGTCGTTGATCTCTTTGGCAAGAAAGTTAACGGCACGATCGTCGGCGACAATCTCTTCTATTACGTGATGGTCGCCACGCACAAAGCCGGGCTGGTTGTCGACGGCAGCGTCCGGGACTTGGATGGCATCTCCGAAATCGATATGCCTGCATATATTCGGGGTGCCGACCCCGCCCCCATCGACAACGTAATGCTCACCGGAATTAACGTACCGGTGCGTATTGGGACGACTACCGTCATGCCTGGCGACCTGGTCGTGGGAGATCGCGAAGGAGTGTATTTCATACCGCCACAATTTGCTAACGAAGTGTTGGACCGCGCCGACGAGATCCACATTCACGATGAGTGGACGAAAAAAAAGTTTGCGGAAGGCAAGTACAAATCGAGCGAAATTTATAGTTCGCCATCGGATCCAAGACTGCAGCAGGAGTATAAGGAATACCTGCAGAAGCGCCTCGCAGAACTCGAACGGCAGCGCGGCGAGAAACAGAAGTAACTGGTGACAAACCGTGTCAGATTCGGCCGCGACGTGCACTCGAAACCAGATTTTCAAATTCGCTTGTAATTCCGCATCGGTGCTCGTGCTGCTTTTCATCGCGGCGGCATCGAGCCAAGCTCAAGTGAAGGTATGGGAAGGCCTCCTCAATCTCCCTACATACGAGGAAGGAGCCCCCGACCCCAATCCGCCTTTCGATCAATTCGCAGGAACTCGATTCAACTACCCCTATCTTCTGCGAAACGAGTTAACCAGCAAGCGAACCGACCACCACTGGCGTGCCGTCTACCTCGAAAACGAGTACCTGAAATGTTCGGTGCTGCCGGACATCGGGGGACACCTCTATACCTGCGTCGACAAGATCAGCGGACAGCCGATGTTCTATGCGAATCCTTCGATCAAGAAAGCAAGGATTGGCTACCGCGGAGCCTGGGCTGCCTTCGGCGTGGAGTTTAATTTTCCCGTATCCCACAACTGGGTTTCCATGTCTCCGGTGAATTACGCATATGCGAGCCACGACGACGGCAGCGCATCGGTGTTGGTGGGAAATATTGACCGCGTCTATGGCATGGAATGGAGCGTCGAGTTGATCCTGCATCCGGGTTCAACAGTACTCGAACAACATGTGGTTCTAAGCAATCGCAGTGACGTGCGCCATCGCTTCTACTGGTGGAACAATGCCGGTGTGCAGGTGTGGGATGATTCCCACATTCAGTACCCGATGCGCTTTGCCGCGGCCCATGGTTTTGTAGAAGTGCAGAAATGGCCGATCGACAAAGACGGCAAGGACCTGAGCATCATTCGGAACCAGACCGATGGACCTGTTTCCCTTTTTAGTCATGGGACCCGTGAAGATTACATGGGTGTATGGAATCCCCACACAAATACGGGTACGGCTCATTTTGCGAATTATGCGGACCTTCCTGCCAAGAAAATCTGGTCCTGGGGAGTTGATGCCGACGGGCTGGATTGGCGCAAAGCGCTGTCGGATAACGACAGCGCTTATGTTGAGTTGCAAGCCGGTCTTTTCCGCAATCAGGAGACTTATGCCTTCCTCGAGCCACGGCAGAGTATAACTTTCACCGAATATTGGATGCCGGTTCGAGAAACGGGCGGAATTTCCCGAGCCAATCTGGCCGGTGTCGTCCATCTGCAACGAAGCGGGGATGTCCTAAGCGTCGCGTTAAATGTGAGTCGAAAATTGACTGGGACTACATTGGGGCTCTCCAGTGATAGTGCCTCGTTCTTCAGTACAAAGCTCGACCTCTCTCCCGAAAGTGTTTGGAAAAAACAGATTCATGTCTCCAACGCAGAGACCAAGTATGCGTTTGAAATGAAGGATAGCAATGGCCTCTTGCTGTTACGGCAAAAAGAGGGAGAGTACGATTGGATTCCGGAATCAAAGATTAAAGTGGGTCCGCAAACTCGGTACACCGTGCCCGAGGAAACGCGTCGCACCGAAGATGACTGGTTGCAGTTGGGAACGACAGAGGAGCTGGATGGAAATCTGCTCGGAGCTTTGCTCACGTATCAAACAGCTCTGCGCAAATACCCGACGAGCTTCGAACTATTGAAAGCCGCGGGGCGTCTGGAAGCCAGCCTCATGCGGTTTGAAGAAGCTCTGCCCCATCTCACCGCTGCCCAGCAACGTGACACCACCGATGCCGAAGTTTCCTACTACCTCGGCTTAGTTCACGAAAACCTCGCACGCAACCAGGACGCGCTGCAGGACTATCAGGACGCCAAGCGCCTGCCTACGTTTCGTGCGGCGGCGGCCTTGCGCCGCGGCGAACTGCTGGCGCGAAATGGCGCGCTAGCGAACGCCAGAGACTCGCTCGAGGAGAGCCTGCGCTCTGCGCCGGACGACCTACGAGCACATGAAGAATTAGTTGCTGTTCTGCGAGCGCTCGGCGACCGCACGGCGGCCGATCAGCTAGGGAGTGATTTGCTCGATCGGTTTCCGCTGAGCGATTTCCTGCGCGAGGAAATGGGAAAACCAGACCTGGCTCATCTCGCCGCTGACCCTTACCGGGTATTGAATGTGTCATCGGAATACGCTCGGCTTGGGCTTTATGCACGCGCCATTGAGGTTCTCTCTCGAGAGTATCCTTCGGTTCCAGCTGATCAAAGTGAGCCGGGTACTATCCCACCGCAGGACCATCCGTTGGTCGTCTATTTCCGGGGGTACTGTCGCGAACAGGCTGGAGACTCCGGTACAGCCGACTATTCCCGCGCCTCCAACGTCTCGACTTTGTATGTGTTTCCCAATACAACGGACGATTACGGCGCGCTGAAAGCGGCGATAGGTGCCAACGGAGACGATGGAACCGCGCATTACCTGCTTGGAACCTGGTATTTCGCACGAGGGCAGACGGCTCCGGCTCTCGACGAATGGCAACAAGCCCGCAAGCTGAATCCGCACCTTCCCACTTTGCAAGGCAGCATCGGGTTAGCGCTGTTGCGGGAGCGGCGTGATTTCGCCGCGGCGTTGAATGCTTTCAAGGAAGGCACAAGCCAAGACTCGCGGAACGTAGTGAATTATTCCGGCGCCGTAAGCGCCATGTCACTCCTGGGAAGACCTGCGGCCGAACGCGCCAGGATTCTCGAGCAGTATCCAGACCTGAATCACATGCCCACCACTTTGGTCTATGAACTCGCTTTAAGCCACTCTGAGGATGGGAACTACGCTGCCGCGATTGGTTTGTTTCGTGGTCGCTATTTCGAAAAGGAAGAAGGCGGAACAGATGTGCGCCAAGTCTGGCTGGAAGTGCAATTGCAGCAGGCCCTCGGACTGGCGCGGAAAAAACAATGTCACGAAGCGCTTTCTGTTGCCAGATCCATCGCCTCCCCTGTCGAAGGTTTGAGCTTCACACAAGATGGTTTGACGCCATTCCTAAACTCCGCGAGAACGAATTATCTGCTCGGGGAAACATACTCGGCTTGCGGGCAAAAAGATGACGCAAACCAGAAACATCAGCTTGCTGTCCGAGCAGAAGGATCTTCAGAGATTGTTTGGGCTTGGGGCGCCGCGCGAACGCTCGCAAACTATGATGCGGCTCTCTGGAAAGCCCGTCTGCAATCGACTCTATCGGAGTTGTTGTCCAGAGAAGGCACCGACACTCCCACTAGCGCGTCACGCTACTCGTTCGGACTCCTGCGCATCGCACTCGGCGATCATGAACACGGGCTTGCGGCTCTGCGGGAAGCCTTGGTGCTGCCCGACAGCCATATGTCGCACCACCTTAGCCGGTTGGCGCTAGCTGGAGGTACACCTCGTTGACTGTGATTGAAAAGAATGGCGGGGACGTCGGGTCACGCAAATGTACTGGAATCCGACTTTCCAGCCAAGTGGTCGGGGGCTCGTCGTCGGCCCGCCCAAGACTGAGGAGCTTACGCCGTCGTTGACGATCCCTTCTTACTGACAATCCGTATTAGGGTGGTCAAATTGGTAAGTGGTTGACAATTCGGAAGTAATCCGGGCGGGCAGTATGCCCGTTTCGTCCTGATCGGACCTATTCGGATCTTCCCGAAGCCACGACCCGGGTGGCCCAAATCGTTTCCGAACGGAAGATCCCCTTGCGCGATGCCTACCACATCGAGCATTACGCGAATGATTCAAACAGCACGCCTGAGGAGAATCTTTTTCATGCAGGCAGCTTACTCAGGTGACTGCTCAACCGTTGTCGCGATCTTCCTGCCCCTCGGTCGGGCTGAAGGACATACAAAGCCCGTGTTGGTTTGAGCAGGGCCATTTTCTTAGGCCTTTGCTGCGTACGCGCAAAGATGGTATCCACAGGTAGGCCCGGGCCCCAGTCCGTTCGAGGAGGCACAGCCATGAGGCTATTCATCGCAGCGGCGGCTTGTACCCTTGCCCTGATTTCCTCTGCCGCGCGGTTCCCCGACGCACCCACCGGCTTTGACAACAAGACCAACGGCTTAGTCGATGATGTGACTCATCAGAACGATCAAACGACTTTCGAGGAAGTCGAGCAACTAAGCGACGGCCTCGGACCACTCTATAACGCGCAGTCCTGCCGCGAATGCCACCAGAATCCGGTTAGTGGCGCCGCCTCACAGGTCACGGAATTACGCGTCGGCCACCAGGGGCCGGACGGACACTTTCGCAATCCGGAAATCCCCATTGCTCACGGAACCGAAGTGATCATTGGCCGGTCTCTGGTGAACGATCGCGCGATCTGCCCCAACGCTGCTTTTCCTAACATCGAGATTCAAGAGCGAGTTCCGGAAACAGAGACGATCCGGACGTTTCGCCTTTCTCTGAATCTGTTGGGAGATGGCTTCGTCGAGGCTGTCGCCGATCAAACCCTTATCAATCTCGCCGAGCAACAATGCAAATCTTCGCATCGGAAAATCTGTGGCCAGGTCCTCGAGGTCCCCATCGTGGAAGCGCCGGGACAGATGAGCGTAGGCCGGTTCGGCTGGAAAGACCAGCACGCCAGCCTTCTATCGTTCGCCGGCGACGCGTACCTCAATGAGATGGGAATCACCAACCGCCTCCAACCGGAAGAGGTAACAAACCTTTGCAACACTGTTTCCGAGCCGAATGATAAGCCGGGGCCGGACGGCTTGTCCGACATCGATCACTTCGCCCGATTTATTCGCGCCACGAAAGCGCCCGCGCGTGATTCTCAGCTCATGAACAGCGCGGTTGCAAAGAGGGGCAACGGCCTGTTCGACAAGACTGGCTGTGCGACATGTCACGTCGAGACTTTGACCACTGCCGCTGCCGGAACAAAGATCGACGGCGGAACGTTCACGATTCCACCCGCGCTAGGGTCCGTCACGTTTCATCCGTATGGGGATTTCCTGATACATGACGTCGGCACAGGTGACGGAATTCTGCAAGCCACCCGCGAGCATTACGGGAACAAAGTTTTTCAAATGATGTCCGGATACCTCGCAAAGCAGAATTTCGAGAGCAGCCGGAACAAAATACGCACTGCCCCCTTATGGGGAGTCCGCTTGCGGCCGCGAATGATGCACGACGGCGCATCCCTTACATTTCGGGACGCCATCCTGCGGCATGGCGGCGAAGCAGCTCACGTAACCAAGCAATTCGAAAAACTCAAGAGAGAGGACCAAGAAGCCATCATCGAGTTCTTGAAGTCTTTGTGAGCTCAACTGGGATTGCGAGTCAGGGTCGAAAATTCCTTGGTGGAAAGTCAGCGCGACAAGTGTGCCGAAAGCTTTCGCTTCAAACCGCGCGATGAAAAACTGAGTCCGATTTGAGTCCATTAGAATCATTAACACACGGTGCAGTAACACTCGCGATCCGGAAGAAATTGCGGTGCGGGCCACGGACACGAAGGGACTTCCTAGTTGCGATCTCCCAGCCCGTGTTTCTGGCCGCAGACTTTGCACATCGTGGGCGGCTCGGTGTTGTCCACTAGGTGATGGACGGGCTTCAGAGTGCGCAGGTATGCGAACACTGCTTTCAGGTCGTCGTCGGTCATGTTGCGAAAGATCCACCACGGCATGGCAAAATTGAGCTTGCGGGCGCGAACCCAACCTGTGCGCATGGCCTGGACGAATAACGCCTCGTCGTAATAACCGATGCCGGAAGCATCCGGCGTAATGTTAGCGGAGTTTACACCCTGCTCCATCGGATTCCCGCCTGCCAGCTCCATTCCCGGGATTGGCTGAAATTTGGGGTTGCGCGGCGTGTGACAGTCGCTGCAGGTTCCCATCCTGACAAGGTATGCGCCGTACTTGGCGGGAGCGGTCCTGTCCGGCTCGGGCACCGGCTCGGTCACAGGTTTCGGTGCTGTTTGAACGAGGCGGGCGAATACAAACGGAATTTTCGCCGGAGGCAGATCGCTGTGCGCTGCCGGCACGCTGCGAAGGAAGACCACCATCGAAGCGAGGTCCTCGTCGGATAAGTCGCGGAAGTGCTCGTAAGGCATGACGGGAAACAACGTGCTTCCATCGGCCGCGATGCCTTCGCGAATGGCCCGAGCGATGGGGTCATCGCTCCACTTGCCGATGCCGGTATCCGGATCGGAAGTGATATTAGGTGCGACGATACGAAAATCGCCTTGTTCGAACATGACTTGGCCGGAGCCTTCCTTGGCAGCCAGCACGGGTGGGTCTGCTTTGTCGTCGTACTTGGAGTGGCACCCCATGCAATGCATAACACCATGCACTAGGTAATCGCCGCGCGGTATGCGCGCTGGCGTGACTTCAAACTTGCGCGAGGTGAGTGCGCGCTTCTTCGCACCGATCACTGGCCGCCAGCCCACGGTGAAGTTTAGGGCGATAGCGAGCAACACCAATAGACCCAGAATTACGTAGCCGGTAATTTTGGCAAGGCGTCGCACCCAGTTAGCCATGGTCTGTCTCCCTGGATCGGCGGATGTTACCACGAGCACAGCCGGTCGACTTCGAAGTTAGATACACACCTGCATCCCAGTGAGCAAGCTGCCGGAGCGTTGCAAGGGACTGTTCGCCTGCTAGAAAGACAGGAGTGCGCGGCAGGAGGCCGCTAGGAACACGAGCTACAAGCCTCGCGGAATTCCTGTCGAATCACAGGCCATTCGGAAGGGATTCCACTTGCTTGGTAAGTCGTGCATTACCGGAGATAGTTTCGGCCGGGATCCCAGTTTTACGGTTTGCGCGTTAATCGGGACTTAGAGACGAAGATTCGTCCGCGCTAGAGCGGCTCGCTCGACTGTGACCTCCGTCACAAACAGCTGTGACGCGGGGCACTATATAGTAATTACTTTATTTGTATAATATATGAGTAATTAGGCGCTTCTCTCGAACCCTATAATCTACAATAAGAGGAGGCAGAGAATTGCGAAAGGCAGCTCGGCATCTGGTTTGCTCCAACCCAAAATGTCGGTTCGTTTTCGATACCCGTATTAATGGCACCGAAAGGGAAAAACTCGACATCTTGAAGGAGTGTCCGCTGTGCCATTCCGAATGGTCAGTGGAGAAACCGGAATCTAAAAACGGGCTAACAAGAAAAGCGTCAGCTTAGACGGACGTATAATAGTCAACTCCCACGAGGGGCCCTACAGTCTGATTGGAGGATAGGACCCTTCTTGTGTTGATTTCCGGCGGAGAACTGTCACGATCTCAGAAGGGCTGTCAATCCAGTTGAAGGGCTGACGGAGGATAAATGAAGCGCCGCAAAGGACGAAGACCGTCGCTATCCCCTCCGCAGCGCTTGCACCGGATCCAATCGAGAAGCTCTCAACGCCGGCATGAGGCACGCAGCAATCGCCACTCCCAGCAGTAGAATCGCGACTCCCGCAAATACGCTCGCGTCCGTCGGCTGCACCCCGTACAACAGATTGCGAATCAGACTGCCTGCTGCTAAGCCTCCTGCTAGCCCAAACGCGAGGCCCAAGATCGCTGGACGGATTCCATCCGCCAGCGTAAGCCGCAGCACCTGGCCGCGCTGAGCTCCCAGCGCCATGCGCACTCCAATCTCTCTCTGGCGCTGCGCCACCAGATACGACAGCACGCCATACAATCCCACCGAAGCCAGCACCAACGATAAGGCCGCGAACCCCAACGTCAATGTCGTGCTGAAGTTCTCGTTCGTTGTCGAGCGCCCGATCACCTGCTCCATCGTCAGGATGTCAGACACAGCGATCTCGGCATCCATGTCTGCGATCACCTTTTGTATCGGTGATGCCATGGTCGCAGCTTCGTGTTGTGCCCGCACAACGACATATGTGGAGCGAGCTTCACCGCTGTATATCGGAAAGTACATCATCGGTCGAACTGGATCGGACATCCAGTATTTCGTATCACCTACGACGCCCACAATTTCGTACTCTTTCTGTTTCAGTCCATCCAAGTTGGCTCGCAAGTGCCGCCCCAGCGGATCTTCACCAGGGAAATATTCTTTCGCCATCAAATCGCTGATGACGACCACCTGTGATCCCAATCGTTCCCCTTCGCGAAACGTTCTTCCACGAAACAGCGGAATGCCCATCGCCTCGAAGTACCCTGGATCGGCATAGCGCCGCATGCCGGACTGCAACTCCCCTTTTGGCAATGGTGGATGTTCGGCAATCGTGATCACATTGTCCCCGCCGTAGCCGGTACCCGGAGCTTGCGTGACCAGTCCGGCTTTTTGCACTCCTGGCAGTTGCCTCACGTGGGTAATAAGCCGCTCCAAGAATGCCAGCTTCTGCGCGGGCTCTTGATACCGCACTTCGGGAAGCGATAGGCGCATCGTCAAGACGTTTTCGGTTGGGCAGCCCACATTCGCAGTCCGAAGTGCCCGATAGCTTTTCAGCAACAGCCCCGCCCCAATCAACAGAACGACAGTTAGGGCCACTTCAAACGCCAGCAATGCCTGACGAAGCTTGGCCTTACCCTGGCCGCCACTATGCGTCCGCGACGCTTCCTGCAGCGTCGCCAGCACGCGTTCGTCCCTCGACGACCGCGAGGAAATCACTCCCGCAAAAATACCACTGGCCAGCATCACACCCAGTGCAAATAACACCACCGGGCCATCGATATGAATCGCATCCGCCCGCGCCATGTCTTGCCGCGTGTGCACTACCCATTGCACCGCTCCGTACGCCAGTTCCAGTCCGAAGGCACCGCCTACCATCGACAGCAGGACGCTCTCCATCATCTGTTCGCGAACCAAGCGCCACCTGCTGCCGCCCAGCGCACTCCGAATTGCAATCTCCTTTAGTCTGACCGCCGACCGCGCCACAAAAAGATTCGCCGCGTTCAGACAAGCAATCACCAATACGCAGCCAGTCGCCGCGAGCAGCGCATAAAGCGGTGTCTTGTAGTCTCCGACGACCTCTTCCAGCAACGGCCGGACGTTTGCCCCTCTTCCGATGCCTTCCGTCGGATGCTCGGTGCGAATCCTCTTTGACACCGTGTCTACCTCGCTCAATCCTTGTTCCTTGACCATTCCTGGCTTCAGCAGACCGATGACTCGAAATTGATGATTGTCCAGAGCCTCCTGGGTCACGGCGTCCGTGTCGTGATACACCGGAACCCACGCCTGCGTCCGCCCATCCGGAAAAGTAAACCATCCCGGCATCACGCCAATCACCGTGTACGCCTTGCCGTTCAGTTGGAACGCCTTGCCTACGATCCCTGGATCACCCGCGAATCGTCGTTTCCACAAGCCCCAACTCAAAACTACGGTAGCGTTGGCGTCTGGCCGGTCATCGGACACCTCAAATCCTCGCCCCAAGGCGGGCTGAACCCCTAGTGCCGGGAAAAAATTCCAGGAACACAGTGTCACCATCAATTGTTCCGGCATCTGGCCGCCATTCCCAGAGACGTCATACTCATCTTCCTTGTAAAGCACCATCTGCTCGAAGCTCTTCGCTTCCTTCTGCCACTCTCTGTAGATTCCTGATGCCACTACGTGGTATGGGTACTTGCCGTCCGCGCTCTGTTCATAAAGCATCACCAGCCGGTCAGCATCGCCAAACGGCAGCGGCTTCAACAGCACTGACCGCACGATCGTGAACATGCCGGTAACCGCCCCGATCCCCAGCGCCATCACCACAATTACCGCCAGCGCAAATCCTGGCGCCCGCCGCAAGGTGCGCAGCACATAGAGCAAATCTCGCCATAAATCGTCAATCACGCCCACGGTGTTCCATTCCCACACGTCTTCACGCACATTCTGAGCGCTTCCGAACTTGATCTGCGCTCGCCGCCGTGATTCTCCCGCCGTCATCCCGCGCGCCATGTTCTCGTCGATCTCATGCGCAATATGCGCCTCGATCTCCTGCGCCAAATCCGCGTCCTTATCCCGGCGCTGGAAATATCGTCCGATCCCCATCTCTCTCACCTCGTCGCTCTCGCTACCGCACTTCTTCGGCTTGTAAAACCGTGCGGATTCAGAGCTACATCAATCTGAATCAATCGGTGCAACCGAAAACCTATTGGTCTCGTAGCCAATTCACTCCGCCTCCCGCATCACTCTCCCAATCGCCAACACCATCTGCTTCCACCGGCTGGTCTCCACTGTCAGTTGTTTCTTGCCCGCCGCCGTCAGCTTATAAAATTTCGCCTTGCGGTTGTTCTCGCTGGTTCCCCAATACGACGCCAGCCACCCGCGCTCCTGCAGGCGGTGCAAGGCCGGATACAGCGAGCCCTGCTCCACCTGCAAAACCTCGTCGGAGGTGTGCTCGATTACCCGCGCGATGGTATGCCCATGCGCCGCTCCCATCCGCAAAGTCCGCAGAATCAGCATATCCAGGGTCCCCAGCAGCATCTCCTGCCGCTCTCTGTCCTGCCTTGGGCTCATTCACTTCCTCCACGCGCTCACCAAGACGCTCTATGCAAAGCTCCACTAGAACTCCTACGGGAGAGACGATAGAGCTTCTTAAACGTTTCCTTGGAATAGGAAATAAATCAGGAAAAGCAAGTGGAACGGCCTAGGCCCAGCCTGATCCGTAGGTTACACATAATTCCAAATTTCTCCGGTGGTTGTATCTTCAGAACAATCTTCTTTCTTCTACGCTTCCCGCCCGGCAATCTCATCTCGATGATCCTAATACCCTAAAGAACGCCAAGCCGCCGCGATAATGGTCGAACCCGCCACTGATTCCCATAGGCCTGTAAATATCAACGCTTTAACGATGATTTCCAAGCGGTCGAACGAGGTGAAGTTGTGGGTCTAGTTCAACTTCTCCAAAATACACGCGACCAGCTAGGACAGGGCAGGAAAGCAACAATCTTCAACCAAACTTCCAAGTCCCGATAAACGCGGTTACCGGAGAAGTGAAAATCAGGCGAAAACCACATGTCCGGTGATCCGACTAATCAGGAGTTAGGATGTGCGGGCCATCGAAGTGCCTTCAAAACCCCGCTGTCGGTCACGCTCTTGTCCAGCTCAAGAGCAACTCGGGATACGACGTCTATTATTCGCTTGTCGTTGGCGTGCGGAAGGGTAGAACATCACCGATTACCGAAGAAATGAATCAAATGAAGACCCCGTCGCGGGCGGTTTGCGTTTGATCAAGGCATTGGTTTCCTGCCTTACGGAGGATATGGGATGATCCGATAGTCTCACTTCGACGGGAGCGGCGGACTGGGTATGACGGCGGCTGGATGAATTATTTCGTAAAAGAGGTTATTTCGCTTTCACTCGTCGGCAAGTGCGTTGCGGCAATTGTCGGAATTCTGTTCATCCACGCTACGTTTCGGGTGCTCGAACAAACGCTGCCCAGACGCTTTGGCCGGGCCGATGCGCGTTACAAGGTCCGCAAATTCGTGGTCTTTTGCGGATACCTTGCAATTCTACTTTTCCTCGCCATCCTCTTTGAAGATCGCTTGGGTCGGCTCAGCTTTGCTCTGGGTGTCGCTGGCGCGGGCGTGGCCGTGGCCCTCCAGGACGTGCTGGCGAGTATCGCAGGTGCTTTCTCGATCGGTTTTTCAAAACTGTATACCGTGGGCGACAGAGTTCAGATCGGCGATACTCGCGGTGACGTGATTGACATCGGACTCCTGCGAACAACGTTGATGGAAACGGGCAACTGGGTCAGCAAGGACCTGTACAACGGGAGAATCGCTCGCATCCCCAACAGCACCATCTTGAAAGTGTCCGTCTTCAACTACTCGCAAGGATTCCGATTTATCTGGGACGAGATTAAGGTTGTGCTTACAGGCACCAGCAACCCCCAACTTGCCAGAGCGATGCTTTTGAGTGTTGCCAAAGAAGCGATCGGCGAGTATCTGCTCGAGGCGCAATCCTCCTGGCAAGCTATGAGCGAAAATTATCAAAGCGTAAATCCTCCGTTGGAACCCACCGTCGCGCTGGTCGTAAATTCCGGATCGTTGGAGTTCACGGTCAGCTATATTGTGGATTATACGAAACGAATCGCCAAGCAAGATCAGTTGTTCACGAAAATCGCACAGGAAGTCGCCGATAGCAATGGACGGCTCAAATGGGCATCATCGGCAATTACTCTCATAAGCCAGTCGGTGACTCCGGAGCCGACCGGGGCCCGCCAGACATCGGCGAGCCTTGGCGCGGGCGAAGCTGGTTCCTCAAGTCGTGATCGATGAGAAAGTGCTTGTGGAATGTGACGAGAATATTCGCCGCGACGCCCGGTTGTGAGAATCAAAAGATTTTGGGAAAAATTGGGACGGCGCGACATTTCACTCGAACGGTGCGCCGGTGACAGTTGGTGGGGCGACGCCAAAGACATCTGCAAGCCTCGGCGAGAGCATCCCGACGTTTGGCTGCCGGTAGTGAGTGACTGCTCGACAGAAGGTTCGCAGAAGCGCGACGAAGGTATCGATCGATAGGAGGTAACCTCAAGTCCTGATTAACGCGGATACTGGAGAAGTGGAAATCCGACAAAAACCACATCTCCGATTACGCGTGCCGGCTCAGACGGTCGACGCAACACCCTCCAATCGTTTGATCCCACGGCACTTCCTCTGTTGAACCGGCTACAGTCGATCCAACCCTAAACAGGGCAGCGTTTTGTTTGAATTAGACGATTCTAGCCCTTGGATTCTCTACGAGTTGCCGTCGATCTAGTGTTGCATCGACCTATTGAATCCACCCGACAAATCAGGCAAGTGAAATTGAATCAGTAAACACAAGGGCGTTTCACAGGACTAATGTTGAGTTCGGTATCTTGCTTTTGCTATCGCGCGTCAATGCGCCCGGAAGTCGAATCAATCCTGCTCGTGGATCGTTTGGGCGTATGTCTCGCCGTACCTTCGCACCTGTTCGGGGGAATGAGTCGGCAACTCGCTAAGCCTTCTCTGCTCGCAGTTGCTTCCAAACATCAAAAGCAGTGAGCAATCCGAGGAGGAGAACGATAACGGGAATCACAGGTGGCTTGATACCGAGGGGAAGAACGCTAGCAGGCACCTGAGGCTGCAGGTGGACATAGATTGCCGTGCCCATCTGAGCAACGAGGATGAAACACGCGATCAGGAGGAGTTGATCTCTGCTTTTTGCGGTCAACGATCTCCGAAGCCATGGCAGTAAGAACAGGCTCCCGGTAACCATTTCCATTAGTTTGCCCGCGAGAATCGCCTCATGGGGAAGATGACTCTGTTGAATCTGGATATCAAACCATCCACGGAATGGCTGGAAGAATTTAAG
>JBEKWY010000129.1:0-14296 GCA_049512575.1 Candidatus Acidiferrum sp. | reverse complement strand
GATAGCCTGCCCAACTAGACTGCCTCGCGGGAAGCGGAAGATTTCTTAGATTTCTTCCGCTTTTTCGCTGCTTTTTCCTCATCCAATTTGGCTTTCACTTCAGCGTGCGGGACAGACAGGAGTTTCCTTGTTAAATCGTTGAACGCCGCATATTGATTGGTTTTCTTTGTCACGGAGTTTTCGCAGCCCTCTTCTTCTTTATATCGGTAACGAGTCGTGTGACTGCTGTCTGGCAAAGCGTGAAGATTCCTATCGCATCATCGATGTCCAGCCAGTCCTCAGGGTGCATGAGTGGATTGCGCTCTAAAGACCGGATGTTATCTAGAACGGCGACCATACTCGCATCTGCGCCGTTCCGATTTAAGACTTCTACATAATGGCCCCAATCTCTCTTCTTCGGTAGGCTCCCGGTCAATTCAACAATGAACTGTCGAATGACGCATTCAACTCCCCTCAGAGAATGGAATCCTGCGCCTGTATATCTTTCTACTCCCAAACACTTTCCAGATTCCTCAAACTCTCTCTTCGCGTCCTTATCTATTACACTCCATGCTTCTACCGAAAAACAGTTCTCAATTCTATCGACTAAACTGTGCGCGGAAAGACACCGCTGATTCTCGATGCACAAGATGTAATTGTGTCTTGCTTCATCCCGGATCGTGCTGGTTAGAGCAGTCGCAGCACTTCGCAGAGTTGTGGCTTCCCACGGTGTGACCGGTCTGTCTTGTACAAGAGGAGGCTGTCGCGGAATCATCCCGCTGATGCAATCTACTATTTCTTTGGTTTTGGCTGCGGTATTTGGAAACACGCGCTTCGCTTCATCTCCGAATGATTCCAGCGCAACTCTGGCAATTCCCAATTGGCCAGCGACCGCACTCAGAGGAATCCCTTCCTGTATGGTATGGATAGGGTACGTGCAGAGTGACGCTCAAAAAAACCAATAGACATCTATTTCAACCATTCGACTTCCTTTTATATAACGGACAGCGATCCACGGAATTCCACTTACAAGGGCCATACCAGTGAACCTTTCCTTTCACTGGCAAAAACATAGCCGACTCTTCAAAGCCTACTTTTGGAGCTTTGATTCGTCAACTATATTATTGCCTTTGCAAGTGTTGATTCTAAATCAGTTAGCGAGACACAGTTCGTTGCCAACACGGAGGTTCGTTTCCGCGTGCGGTGCCACCGATGGGAGCGCATGAGCTTCACTGTCAGAAATAGAATATCATAAGATACCTCATACGTCAAGTACTTTTTGATGCAACGCTCGAAAGAGAGTGCAAAGACACTGAAGATGCTGGAGTTAAGGGTAATTCCAGCAGCGCAAGATGTCATTTCGAGGGTCGGACCTCCTAAACTTCGAGGAGTTGCGAAAGATAGTGGCTCAGATAAGGGATCGGCCAGGAATCGCTGGGCACCATACGGCCCCGGTCTTCCAGACAGCGAAGAATTGCCGCACCCTTCCGAGCGGTCCGACAGTCTAAGTAGCGTTGGGCGAGAGGTATGGGTCTGTCTCAGGCGCCTGACGGCAGGGTCTGTAGTCAAAAACGAGCCAAAACGAGAATCTGTTACCTAGAGCCTGGATTTCGAGGAGGAGATTGCATATGAGTCCAAAGAACGGCGGAAAGAGTTCGCAGCTTGAGGCCGGCACGGAAAAATCGCGCCCGATATTGCACCAGAAGGCGAGAGAGATTCAGCCCTACGGGAAGATCGCGAAGCTGCCCATCGCGCTGGACGAGAAGGTTTGCTCGGACAGCGTTGAGAATCTGAACCAGATTCTGGCGGATACGATCACGCTACGCGATATGTACAAAAAGCATCATTGGCAGGTGGCGGGGCACACGTTCTATCAACTGCACCTGCTTTTTGACAAGCATCACGGCGAGCAGGACGAGTTGGTGGACACGATCGCGGAGCGGATTCAGTTGCTGGGCGGGATCAGTATCGCAATGGCGCATGACGTGGCAGAAACGACCATTATTCCGAGGCTGCCGCGGGGCCGCGAGGAAGCGCCCGTACAGATTTCGCGGTTGCTGGAGGCGCACGAGACGATCCTGAAAGAAGCGCGGACGATGGCCGGGCAGGCCGACGACGCGGGCGATGACGGGACAAATGACTTGCTGGTTAGTGATGTGATTCGGACGAACGAATTGCAGGTGTGGTTCCTGGCCGAGCATTTGGTGGATGTGCCCTTAGTTAAGGCGGATGACGGCGTTAAGACCGAGACGGCTAAGGCGGCCAAAGCGTAGATTGCACTGACGAACGGCATGTTTCGGGCTGGGCGTTTGGGGCGCAGCGGTGTTGCGCCCCTACAAGGGATGGGTACGGTTGAGCGCATGTGGCGTGACACGTTCGGTTGAGGCAAGACGCGGCGGCGGGCACGGCTGTGCCGTGCCCCTACGCCGCGGGTACGGGTTTTGACGGCTGTGCGAGTGCAATTGGAAAAGGCATTTGATGAATTGGGAATTTGCATTGGACTTGGGTTTGTGGTGCTCCTAGAGTAAGGTTCCCGCAGAAGCCGGCACAGGGCTGCAGAACCCAGCGAGTTGCACTTGCGGTTCTGGCGTTGCTGGACTTTTCCGGGTTATCCGCCGAACGACGTCGCTGTCCCAGCGGCCGGACAAGCCGGCGGGTCACAGCCGGATGGCATCTTGGTTCGGGCGGGTGACGGAAAGACTCATGAGCGCTACGGCCCTGCCACAACGAGTTGGAACTCGCTCTACGCTCCTAAACTATCCATTCGGTGAGGCTTACGACGAGATGTTCGCGTCGCCGGAGGTGCCGCGCGCGCACTACCAGGCGTTACAGCGGACGCTGCTGAGCCTGCGTCCCGAGGAGTTGCGGAAGAGCCAGCAGGCGGCGGACCTGACGTTTTTGCAAGAAGGAATCACCTTTACGGTTTATGGGAGCAAGGAAGGGACCGAGCGAATCTTTCCTAACGACCTGATCCCGCGGATCATTCTGGCTGAGGAATGGGCTCAAATTGAAAAAGGCCTGACGCAACGGCTGACGGCCCTGAATTTGTTTCTGCGGGACATTTATCACGAAGGTCGAATCTTGACCGAAGGGGTTGTCCCGCGGGAGTTGGTGTTCAGCTGCAAGCATTTCCGGAGGGAAATGCGGGGCCTGAATGTGCCGAGGGATACGTATGTGAGCATTTGCGGAACCGACCTGGTGCGTTTGCCGGACGGAAGCTTCGCGGTGCTGGAAGACAATCTGCGAGTGCCGAGCGGCGTCTCGTACATGCTGGCGAACCGCAAGGTTTTGAAGCGCGTGTTTCCGACGATGTTCCGGGATTACGGGGTTTCGCCGATCGATCATTATCCGCAGGCGCTGCTGGCGACGCTGCGGAGCCTGGCACCGGAAAATTCTCCCTATCCACAGGATCCGACCACGGTGTTGCTGACGCCGGGAGTGTCCAACTCGGCGTATTTCGAGCACACATTTTTGGCGCAGCAGATGGGCATCGAGCTGGTCGAGGGCCGCGATCTGCTGGTGCACGACAACGTGGTGTACATGCGCACAACGGCTGGGCCACGGCGCGTGGACGTGATCTATCGCCGGGTGGATGACGATTTCCTCGATCCACTGTGCTTCCGGAGGGATTCAATTCTGGGCGTACCGGGGCTTTTCAACGCGTACCGGACCGGAAACGTGACGCTGGCGAACGCCATTGGCACTGGAGTGGCGGACGATAAGGCGGTGTACGCCTACGTGCCGGAGATCATTCGCTTTTACTTGAGCGAAGAGCCCATTTTGAAGAATGTGCCTACTTTTTTGATGACAGACACTGTGCAGCGAAACCACGTGCTGGAAAATATGGACCGAATGGTGGTGAAAGCCGTCGGAGAATCGGGCGGGTACGGGATGTTGATCGGCCCACACAGTTCGAAACAACAGCAGGAAGATTTCAAAGCGAGCATTTTGGCCGACCCGCGGAATTATATCGCGCAGCCCACGCTGGCGTTGTCGTCGGCGCCGTGTTTGATCGATGGCGAAGTGGAATCGAGGCACATCGATTTGCGGCCGTACATTTTGATGGGCGAGAAGGTAACGCTGGTGCCGGGTGGATTGACACGCGTGGCGCTGCGCAAAGGATCGCTGGTGGTGAATTCGTCGCAGGGCGGCGGTAGCAAGGACACCTGGGTGCTGCGAGCGGGGAACGGCGACGACCGGGTGGGGCAAGTGGCGGCCGCAGCGGTGAAAGGAATTGCGGGAAGGACAACGGCGGAGTAAATGAGACCTCCACGAAATTATTTTGTGCGGTCGGCCCGGCGGGATGCCGGGATGCTGTCGCGCGTGGCGGACAGCTTGTACTGGATGAGCCGGTACTTGGAGCGCGCAGAGCATACCGCGCGGCTGGTGGATGTGGAGTTGCAGCTGTGGCTGGACCAATCGCCGGAGGCCGGGGCCGGGCGGTGGAGATTCTTGCTAGAGGCGCTGCGAACACCGGTGGGACAGGGACCGATCGATCCGACACGGCTGGTGGAGACGCTGGTGTTCAGCCGGAAGAATTCGTCGTCGATCGTGTCGTGCATCGCGACCGCGCGAGAAAATTTGCGTCACGTGCGCGAACAATGCAGCTCGGAGATGTGGGAACAGCTGAACCGGCTGTACCTGGAAGTGATGGACGCGCGACCCGAGGAAGCGTGGATGCTGAAGTCGCACGGATTTTTCCGGGCGGTGCTGGAAGGAGCGCACCTTTTTCAGGGAATCACCGATACGACGATGAGCCACGGCGAGGGCTGGCAGTACATCCAGCTGGGGCGCTACGTGGAGCGGACGGACACGTTGGCGTCGCTGATGGAGACGCACTTCAAGAGGATGGCGCAACCGGCCGGCCAAGTGGCGGACCAGGTGGTGGAAAGCGCGGAATACCTGGAGTGGGTGGGGCTGCTGCGGGCGTGTGTGGCGTTTGAGGCGTATTGCAAGGTGTATACGGCGGAGATCCGGCCGCTACGCGTTGCGGACTTTCTCCTGCTGAACCCGGAGTTCCCGCACTCGATCCGGTTTTCGGTGGATCGCGTCAATGCTGCGCTGCACATCATCGGAGACTTGACCGAGCGAAAGGCGAAGGCACCGACGCGCATAGCCGGCAGGCTGCGGGCGCAGCTGAGCTTCAGCCAGATCGAGGAGATCATGGCGGAAGGGGCACACGCGTATCTGGAAAACGTGCGCAGCGAATGCTTGCAGATACATGCGGCGATTCACCAGATTTATTTTGATTATGCGATTGAGGCGGAGCTGGCTTCGTAGGAAGAGGTAAGGAGGTAAGGAGGTAAGGAGGTAAGGAAACGCCGACGGAGGATAGAGCGGAGACGATATGGCGTATTCGGTGCGGCACATCACGAGTTTTCGGTACGAGCCCGCGGTGCGGGAGAGCGTCATGGAAGTGCGCATGCAGCCCCGGACGGATTTCCGGCAGCGGTGTTTGAGCTTTTCTTTGAACATCGACCCCCGCGCAAACATGATGATGTACCGCGATTTCTATGGGAACGCAGTACACAATTTCGATATTCCGGAACGACATCGAATGATTGAAGTAGTGGCGCAGGCAATCGTGGACGTGCTACCGGCGAGGTCGCTAGATGCGGACGCCGTCGGCGGCTGGGACGAACTGGATGAACGGGTGGGGCAGACCGATTATTGGGAGATGCTGCTGCCAAGCCATTTTGCGGTGCCGACCGAATCACTGGAGAAACTGGCGGTGGAGCTGGACTTGCGGAGGCGCGGGAATCCGCTGGAATTGCTGCAGGAATTAAACGGCCGGCTGTACGAGATGTTCGATTACGCGCCGAATACGACGGAAGTGGATTCGCCGATCGATGATGCATTGAAAGCGCGTCGCGGAGTATGCCAGGACTTTGCGCACATCATGATCACGCTGGTGCGGCAATTGAAGATTCCTTGCCGGTACGTGAGCGGGTATCTCTACCACGAGGACAAATCGAAAGATCGGTCTCCCGCGGGGGCGACGCACGCCTGGGTGGAAGCCTATCTTGGGGAATTGGGATGGGTGGCGTTTGACCCGACGAACAATTTGGAGGGTTGCGACCGGCACGTGCGCGTGGCGGTAGGGCGCGACTATTCCGATGTGCCGCCGACGCGCGGGGTGTACAAGGGCGAGGCCGAGAGCGAGTTGAGCGTGGTGGTCACGGTGCTGCCGGTGGATGCGCCGGAGCCGGAGGAGATGCCGCCGACCACGGTGATTCGATCGAGGTCGCGGAATGCTCAGGCGAATGTGGAGAGCGAGCAGCAGCAACAGCAACAACAGCAGCAACAACAATAAGCTTGGAAACTACCGCAAGTCCTGTCAGTCAATCTTAAGCCAATTCTTACGTTGAGGTTCTTCGCGCATCCTTGTCGGATGCGCTCAGAATGACACTGTGCTGAACGGATGACGGCGCGCGCGGATGAGAACGAGCTCGGGTCAACGCGCTGGGGCGCGCGGTGAGTGAACGCATCGCGGTGAGTGAACGCATCGCGGTGAGGTAGGCGCTTACGGTTCGATGCGGGTGCCGAGGACCTTCAGGAATTGGCCTAGCCAGGCGTGCAGAGCTGGCC
This sequence comes from Candidatus Acidiferrum sp., assembly GCA_049512575.1. GTDB lineage: Bacteria > Acidobacteriota > Terriglobia > Acidiferrales > UBA7541 > Acidiferrum. The sequence continues at coordinate 7,729 of JBEKWY010000129.1, read as the reverse complement.
ACGCGGGACCGGTCACCAGATTTCCGTCGGTGTAGGCCTGATCCATCGGGAGATCGACCCAGGTGCCTTTGGCGAGCGCTACGTCGACGCTCGAGGCTGGGTAGGCGCTGCACTTTCGTCCTTCGAGGACTCCTGCGGCGGCCAGAAGTTGGGCGGCGTGGCAGATGGCGGCGATGGGCTTTTTCGTTTTGTCGAAATGGCGAACGATTTCGAGCACGCGCGGATTCAGGCGGATGTATTCGACGGCGCGGCCGCCGGGAATGATAACGGCGTCGTAGTCTTCGGGCTTGATCTCGTCGAAGGTGGCGTTGAGAGCGAAATTGTGCCCGAGTTTTTCGGAATAGCTTTGGTCGCCCTCGAAATCGTGAACGCAGGTGCGGACGAATTCGCCGGATTTTTTGTTGGGGCAGACGGCGTGGACGGTGTGGCCGACCATGAGCAAGGCTTGGAACGCGACCATCACTTCGTAGTCTTCGACGTAGTCGCCGATCAGCATGAGGATCTTTTTCTTGGACATTGGTGTGGCCTCCGGGCGTTTTCGACGTTAGCATTAGAAGGATAGCAAAGAATGTTCGCGGGCGCGTAAACGGGAACAGCAGATCCCTCCCTACGCGGCCCGACGCTCAAAAAACGAGCGCAAGAAAAAACCGGGGCGCTCCGCTCGGGATGACAGGTCTGGGAGTTTCTAAATTCATGGGAGAGTGCGGAGCGGAAGGTGGCGTGGCTGGCCGGGCTGAAGCCCGGCGCCTGCAGGAGCTATTGGGAGCTAGTTGGGCTTGGCGGCGTTGCCTGGGCCGCCTACTGGTTGCAGGCGTGGTAGGCGTTGCTCCACTGGCGGTAACGTCGGGAATGGGGCGTGGGGTTCGGTTTGGTACCAATAGGCCACGGAATAGAAATTGTCGGAGCGGTGATTGGCGTGGCCGTGCTCGATGGTGGCGCGGAGGGATTTAGTGAAGGTGATTGGGGAGTCGAGGTGGAAACGGTAGACGGAGCTGCGGCCGCCAGCGCGTTCTTCGCCTTTCACCGGCGCGCCGAAGAGGCGGTAGGAGAAGGATTGTTCGCCAAAATCGTAGGCCCCTAAGAAATAGTCTTCGGAGCCGGTGCCATTGATCGAGGGGTGGGGATCGCCGTCGATGAAAAACATGTCGTCGCCTTCGCCCCACCAGCCGTTTTGATTTTGCAGGATGGACATGGTGACACCGACGTAGTGGCCCTGGCCGGTGGCTTCCAGCCAGACGTAATTGTCTTTGCCGTCGAGATTTTTGGCGTTGTCGACGCGCGAGTCGCCGTTGCTGGTCCAATCGGTGGTCCAGCCGTGGTTGGGTTGCGCTTGGCGGAATTGCGCGTGGAAGTAGAGAGTGCCCGGCGGCAGGGGATAGGAGAGCGCGCGGTAGTCGAGATTGAAATAGAAGGCGTCAACGTCTTCACGGCCTTCGTTGGAAACGGTGATGAGGGCGTGCTTTTGAAACGGCATGGGAAAGAAGGAATTCAGCGCGCGTTCGTGGGCTACGGAGAGCAGTTCGGACTCCCAAGTGTAATAGTCGCCGAGGCCAAGGCCGAAGAAATCGCCTAGAGGGGTTTCGACGCTGGGAGTGGATTCGTGATCCCAGTACATGCGCAGGACCAGCTTTTTCAGGTGGGCGGTTTCTGGGCTCGATAGCGTGAACCAGATGTGGGTGAGAGTGGCGGGGCCGTCGGCGTCGAGCACGGTGAGGGTCTGGCCCGGCGCGATTTGGCGATAGTCGGCGTTGCCGCCGGAGCGATCGAAGCTGGAGACGCGTTTGAGGACATAATCCTGCGGTTGCGTGAGATCTACTTTCGTGGCGGCGATTTGCGCGTGCGAAAATTCTGGAGCGATGGAGGAGAAGGCCAGCACGAGTAGAATCCAGCGGAGCAGGCGCATGAATGCCTCATTTATTAGTTTTGAGTGATTCGCTGGGCGGATTCTGTACCGAGCGGCGGTTTCTGGCAAGGGAGCGGCTCGCGAGATAGCGCGGAGGAAAAAAACGCCGGGCTAAAGCCCGGCGCCTACATAGATCGCCGCGCGCTATTGGGGTTGCGTGGTGGCGAAGGCTACGCCGGATTCCTGGATCGTAAGCATGTCGGTGCGGCGCTTCTCCCATTCGAGCAGGGTCAGGCCGTAGGAGGCGAAGAGCCGGCGGATGCGCGCGGAGTCCCAACGCAAAACTTTTTCGAGCACGGGGACGAGAACGCTCATGGCGTTGTCGCTGAGCACGGTGCGCTTGGCAACGCGCGTGATGTATTTGGCTTCGGAGACAGCGATGGTGAGGCCGTCGTATTGATTGACGTGCATCATCACTGGGAGATCGGAGCTACCGTCGCCCATATAAATGATCTGGTCGTGGCTGATACCGAGTTGCGCGCGGAGTTCTTCGAGAACGGTGATTTTGCCCCAGCCGGCGGAGGCCCGAATGATGGAATCCACTTCGCCAGTGGTTTCGTTGTAACGAAAACGCGTACCGAAGATGTGGTCGGCTGGGACGATGCCTTCGAGCGCGGACTGAATGATTTCTTGCGGCGCCGCGGAGATGACGTAAAAGGAAAACTTGTAGCCGTCCGCGAGGCTTTCCAGTGCGCGCGCGAAAAGGGCGACGTCGTGCTTGAGGCGAATGCGCTTGCCGGTTTCGATGAGATGCTCGCGACGGACGCGGCGAAATTCCGGGTCGTGAAGAATCAGATACGAGAGCTCAGCGCCCTGCTGGACGAGGTTCATTCCCGATAGTCCGGCGACCTTGTCGTGGAAGCCGTGAAAGCCGATGAGTTCGCTCAATACGACACCAGAGTCGTTGAAGCTGAGCGTCTGGTCGAAATCGCTGGCCAGAAGAAACTGCTTTATCATGTCCTAGTACTCCTTCTTTGCTAGCCTACAATTACACCTTAACCGGGAGGCTGTGTGTGTCCGTCACGAATTATTTTAATGGTTTCTATGCGTATAAATCGTGAATGTTTTGTTAGCTTTCACTTAGATGCGGTGGGGAGGTAAATGGTTATAGGCAAAGGGGTTGAGGTCAAAACGGCACAAGGGGCGGCGCGGGCAATGGATTCAGCAATGGGCGAAGATGAGGAGAAAAGGGCTAACCTTTGTGGGCTGAGGGCGTTTGGCGCGCCCCCGAGGAGGCCTCTTACCATAACCTTATTTAGCCGGAAGTAACGATTGGCAGCACTGGGCGACGCTCGCGAGTCATGGATTGGTGCCGGGAAGAGCGGCCTGAGCGTTCACTATTTGGAAGCATCGCGCGGCAAAACGGTGGAGCGATCGGCCGGGGTGCTTACAAAATAGAAGCTTATGGCGATGCACTCGTTGCGAAGTCCGGTTGCATCGCACCGCGCGCTGGCCCGGCGGAAGAAAATCCTGGCGCTAGGTGTCGTACTGGCGATCGGAATCGCCACGGCGCTAGCATTCCTGCTGTCCAGCTGACACTCGAATACCTGGCACTTAGTTCATTTCCTACTTCGGACTGCGGTGCGGCGCGTTCCACGCTCATCAGCGTTGCCGCGTCTTCGCGGCCTTCTTGCCTTGGGCAATCCGCGATAGCGTCTGCGTGTATTCCTTGATGGTCTCAGGAACGACGCGGCTTCGGACGAACTGGCCTTCGCGGTGGCATTCGATCAAATCGGCTTCAACGAGGACTTTGAGGTGATGAGAAACAGTGGCGGGCGTGACGCCTCGCAACGCGACGATCTCGCTACAATTCATCTGCTCTTGGGCGGAGATGGCCTCAAAAATCATGAGCCGGGTCTCGTCGGCTAACGCCTTAGAGACCTTTTCGACGCGCGCGCGTTCCATATGGTAGTTGCCAGTCTGGCTGGCTGCCGCACGGGGCGGCCAAAGATCAGCGTACGCCGAACCAAGAAAGTATGCAACGGAATAGTTAGACACTCATCTAAGTGTCTAAGCACAGAGCGACGCGCTGCCTCGAAGCAGCGATCGCCGCCGGATGCGAATGGTGTCGCCATTCCATTGTTCGGAAAATGCAGAAATCCACGAAATCGACGAACGTCAGGAGAACAACATGAAGAGATTAGAGGGAAAAGTTGCGGTAGTGACTGGTGGGAATAGCGGGATCGGGCTGGCTTCAGCGAAGCGGCTGCAAGATGAGGGCGCTCGAGTGGCCATCGCGGGACGCAGCCAGAAAACTCTGGACGAAGCCGTGAAGACTCTGGGCAAAGATGTCCTGGCAGTGCAAGCCGATGTAGCGAAACTTCCGGACCTGGACAAACTGTATGCGGCCGTGTCGAAGAAGCTGGGGAAGATCGACATCCTGTTCGTGAATGCGGGCGTGGCGAATTTTGCGACGTTCGCGGACACGACCGAAGACACGTACGACAAGAATTTTGACATCAATACGAAGGGCGCGTTCTTTACGATTCAAAAGGCGATTCCCTTCTTGAACGACGGGGCATCGATCATTTTGAACACCAGCGTGGCGGGCCAGAAGGGTTTTGAGACTACGGGCAGTTACGCCGCTACCAAGGCCGCGTTGCGGTCGTTCGCGCGGACCGCGGCTGCCGAGTTGGTGGGAAGGAATATCCGCGTAAATACGGTTGCTCCTGGCCCGATCGAAACACCGATTTTTGGCAAGCTGGGCGGAGGGCAGGCCGCGGGCGACGAAATTGCGAAGGGATTCGCGGCGCATGTCCCGATGAAGCGACTGGGGCGGCCAGAAGAAGTCGCGGGGACGGTGGCGTTCCTCGCGTCGCAGGATTCGTCGTTCATTACCGGAGTGGAAATCAACGTGGACGGCGGCTTGGGCCAGATCTAAATAGAGAAGAAGAGGCTGTGGTTAAAAGGAGCGGCTCAATTGGCCGCTCCTTTTCGTTTTTGTGGTCGAGCAGCGGCTATTGGAGAATTGTTTTGCTTGCTGATGTGACCGCGGAACCGCGACGCGCCGGGCTAAAGCCCGGCGTCTACATAGGCTTTGACTATTGTCCGGCTGAGGAAGGATCTGCCGACGTCGCGGAATTTACGTCGAGGAACCAGGCATGTGCGGTGTCACCGGGCGCGTAGCAATTTCCGTCGGCGTTATAGGTCGAGGCGCAGTGCGCCGTGTATTCCTTGCGCCGCGGTGATTGCACGAATTGCCAGATGGCCGCGTAGGGCACGCCTCCTGCGGACACAGGCGGAGGATTGTGCGGCGCGCCGCATCCAGGCGCCGGCGGGCAGACGTCGTTGTAAACCCAATAGACCAATTCGCGGTCGCCGATGTGGTGGCGAATGTCGTCAGCGGTGATGATCGTGACGCCGTGGCCTTCGTCGACAGGAATCGCGGAGCAGTAGACGCCCGGTCGATAGCCAGCACGATTGAGCTCATCGGCCCACGCGCGTAAATAAACATGAAAAGTCGGCGAGAGCCGCCCACCGTCTTCGATATCCAGGAAAATAATCGTGCGTGGCGCGAAGCCTTCCGCTTTTGCGGAGGCTGCGGCATTGCGAGCATCGAGAATTCCCTTATGCCTAGCCGGGACGTCTTTCTTGACTTCATTCGCTTGGCGGGAGCGATAGAGAGCCGCAAATCCAAATCCCTGTGATCGGAGCAAAGCCCGTTTGCCCCCCCAGGTGTTGACTTTTTCGCCGGGCGGCGGACCAAGCCAATAGCCTGCGAAGACGAAAGACTTGCGCAACACTGGCAGCGCGTCGTCACCGGGATAAATGTTGCGGTCAAAACCGAGATATGCAGTGTTCGATGATTTTCTGGAAGCCATGGCAGATGAACCTCGCGAGATTGCGAGGGTCGCAAAAAGGGCGACAGCGAGAAGGGTCGCCAACGTGGCGCAAGGGGAAATAGAACGACGCATGGGTTCACTCTACCGCATGTGGAGCAGCGGAAGAAGGATCGCTTAGGAGCGAGGTGCGCGGCGGCCGCGGGTTACTCACACCCTATGCTAACTCCCGTTCGAGCGCCTGGAGCAACCAGCGCTTCAGGACATATTCGGAGTCCGGTTCTATCGTGCGAAAAGCCAGACCCGTGCCTAGATCGAGACTCGCAAAAATCACGGTAGCAGCAGCTTCAATGAATTCCGAGGGGCCAAAGATTCTGACCAGCACACGCGTTTGCGCCGGGAGCGCTGATGCTGTTTCGAGACGGCAGCCGTATAGGCTGATCTCCCGCATTCGTGCGCTCGTTCTAGCTCCGGAGCTTTCGAGGATGATGTCCGCGGTGCCAACGAATGGAAATCTCGGAACACGTCGACGCTCTTGCCCCATGCACGTAGGTTGGCACTCGCTGCTGAGAAAACGGCGAGCTATTGTCATTCTGCTTGTAATCCCCATCCCAGCATCGCCGGTGTGCAACACCCAATGGTAATTCGCGGCCTAGCGCCATACATCTGCGTTTTTGGATGTCTCTGGTATCCGAAAATGGGCGAGGCTAAAGGACATTGTTCCGTTCGTTCTATCGCCGAAGGACGCGTAACTGGTCGTAATCCTGACCACGATAGGAAACGTCACGGCGACAGGTATCTGCGGGCGCAAGATTGGTTGTAATTCGCACCGCGGCTGGCGCTATTGGTATTCCGCGATGCACGGCCATGATCCGATTTAACCCTCGATCCAAGGTGCGCAACGCCACGGAATTCAGTGGCGGAGGAGACGACCTCTGATTAATCAAGCGCTAAAAGCGGAGCCACCCATAAAAATGCTGATCGCCGATGATTCGGCGGTCTCTCGCAAACTCGTAGAGCACGCACTTTCCGATAAACAGTACTTCCTTATCTTCGCAAAGAATGGCCGGGAAGCCGTAGAACGCGTCGCAGAGCATAATCCGGAGTTGGTCATCGTCGATTGGATCATGCCGGATCTCACCGGGCCCGAAATTTGCCAACATATCCGCTCCAGACCTAATACATCCCACGCTTACATCATTGTTCTGACCGGCAAGTCAGAGAAGCGAAATGTGGTCGCAGGACTAGGGGCGGGAGCGGACGACTACCTGACGAAACCCTTTGACCAGGATGAGCTCGCGGCGCGCGTCGGTGTGGGACTTAGGTTGATTCAACTGCATCGAGAGGTCGAAATCAAAAACGCCCTCTTGCAGGAACTGGCGCTCACTGACGGGCTGACCGGGTTGCCCAACAGGCGTGCCATTGAGGAGTGGGCCGCGCGTCAACTAAGCGGAGCAGTCCGGCACGGATTTTCCTTTCACGTCGTGATGGCTGACTTGGACCACTTTAAGCGTGTGAATGATACCTGGGGACATGCGGCAGGAGATATGGTCCTGAAGAAGTTCGCCGAAATTTTGAAAAGTAGTTGTAGAAGTAGCGATATTTGCGGGCGCATGGGCGGGGAGGAATTTCTCCTAGCTTTCACTCACGCATCCGATGAAAACGCCGCACTGGTTACGGAACGTGTTCGCGCACGGCTTGAGGCCGCAGACTTTGAGTTCAGTGAACACAAGTTAAGCGTCACTGCAAGCTTTGGCGTGGCGGGACTCAAAGAGACGGAACCGTCCGACTTCAATTCGCTGCTAAGTCAGGCCGACGCCGCTCTATATTCGGCAAAGCGCCAGGGGCGAAATCGAGTTGAGACCGCACCGGCGGCGGGTGGGCCACTCGTACGCGGACGGTAAGGCCTCGCTGTACCCGAATTCTGCAGTTCTCTATAAATATTGAAGAAAATGGTGCCCGGGGTGGGAGTCGAACCCACATGAGGAAAAATCCCCGGAGGATTTTAAGTCCTCAGCGTCTGCCATTCCGCCACCCGGGCGCTGGC
>JBEKWY010000128.1:0-14401 GCA_049512575.1 Candidatus Acidiferrum sp. | reverse complement strand
CGGGAACGGTTTTCACCTTTTCCAGCAGCCCTCTGTAGAACTCGGCCTGTTGTTGTGGCTGCGCATACCGGCTGGGCGGCAAGGAGATCGGGAATGTCATCAGGCCTTTCGGCACGAAGCCTGGATTCACTTTCATCAACTGCGCAAAGCTATCGATCAGCAGTCCGGCGCCGGTCATGAGCACCAGCGCTACTCCCATTTCGGCCACGACCAGCAGTCCGCGAAATCTCCCCCGGCCGGCTCCATCGGACGATCCGCGCCCCCCTTCCTTCAATGTCGATTGCAGTCCCTTTCGCGCCGCTTGCAACGCCGGGACAATCCCGAAAACGATGCCGGTCACGACGCACAGCGCAATCGAGAACAAGAGCACGCCGCTGTCGATCCTGGCCTCTCCCAACCGAGGGACGGTTCCCGGACTAAGCGCACGCAACGCCGGCAGCAGCAGCGCCGAAAGGCAGACGCCTGTGACCCCTCCGCCAAACGACAGCATCAAGCTCTCGATGAGCAGCTGCCGTACCAGGCGCGGCCGCGATGCGCCGAGGGCCTTGCGAATGGCGATCTCGCGCGCTCTCGCCGTCGCCCGCGCAAGCAGCAGGTTGGCCACATTAGCGCACGCGATCAGTAACACGAATCCCACCGCCGCGAGCAGCACCAGCAAGGATGGACGCAGCGTCGAGACCAGACTTTCCTCCAGCGATGTGGCCGTGAGTTCGTACTTGGTAGCGTCCGCATTGCTCGCAAACTGCTCTCGATAGCGCGCGTTGATGGTCCCCAGTTCCGCCTGCGCTTGAGCCATCGTCTGCCCTGGATGCAGCTTGCCGATCAGGCTGAGGTATCCCGCCCCAGACCGGACTTGTTCGGGCTTCAAAACGCTTACCTCGAAGACGCGCGGGAGCCAAACGTCGGGCGCCCGAAACTGCAGTGGAAACTGAAAATCGGCGGGAAGGATTCCGACCACGGTGACGCTTTTTCCGTCAACGTTCAAGCTTCGGCCGAGAACTCCTTCAGTTCCGCCGAAATGGCTATGACAGAAGCCATCGCCGATCACCGCGACGTTGGGTCCTCCGGGATCTTCCTCGTTCGGCAGGAAATTCCTTCCACGCGCCGGGGTGACACCCAACACCCGAAAAAAATCCCCCGAGACGAGCGCGCCAGAGACCACCTCCGGCTCTCGCTCCCCTACGATCGCTACGTTCCGCGGAAAGTACGCCGCGGTGTATTCCAGCGTGCGGCTCTGCTCGTGGATTTGGCTGAACTTCGTAAACGAGAGCGGGACTCCGTTCGTCTGAGTCTGCCGGTCAAACTGGTCAATGGAAACCAGCCGGTTTGCATCCGTGTAGGGCAGCGGCCTTAGGAGCACCGCGTCAACCACGCTGAAGATCGCGGCGTTCGCGCCGATTCCCAGCGCCAGCGTCAGCACCGCGACCAGGGTGAAGCTCGGGTTCTTGCGCAGCATCCTGGCGGCAAATTTTAGGTCCTGCCAAAGTCCTGGCATAAGGTCCCTCCCGTTCCCATTCTCCCCAATTCGTTGGATTAGACCTCGTCAACCCTGCAAAGTAAGCAGCCCAATGCTGGGCGTTGAGCGTACCATTTACCTTCGTTGACTTGACCCGGCGCTCACCCTAGAATCGCCTCAACCACCTTCTGGGCGTCCCATGCTGGATCAGACCATCTCGCACTATCGCATCACCCAAAAACTGGGAGCCGGAGGGATGGGTGTGGTCTACAAAGCGGTAGACCTGAAGCTCGAGCGCACTGTAGCGCTGAAATTCCTGCCACAGGAAATGGTCGTCAGCGACGTAGATAAAGAGCGCCTGCTCCGTGAAGCGCGTTCCGCCTCCGCGCTCGACCACCCCAATATCGGCGTCATCCACGGGATCGAAGAGTCCGACGATCACCAACTCTTCATCGTCATGGCGTACTACGAGGGCGACACCCTGGCGCAGCGCCTGAACTCCGGTGTCCTTTCCCTTCGCGAGTCCCTGGACCTGGCGATCCAGATCGCCCGGGGTCTCAGCGCCGCGCACGAGCGCAACATCGTGCATCGCGACATCAAGCCCTCCAATATCATCATCACCAAGGACAACGTCGCCAAGATCGTCGATTTCGGCCTGGCTCGCGTGGTGGCCTCGGCCAGCGCCACGCAATCCATTTCGTTGACCGGCACGCTTCCCTACATGGCGCCCGAGCAGATTCTCGGCGAACCCATCGATCAGCGTTCCGACGTCTGGGCGCTGGGGGTAATTCTGGTCCAGATGATCACGGGCAGCCATCCCTTCGTCCGGCCAAATACGGCGGCGATGACCTTCGCCATACTCAACCAGCCGCCCGCGGCTCTGGACGTTGTCCCCGAAGTCGCGCGCCCTATGATCTACCAGACGCTCTCCAAGAAGTCCGCGCACCGCCAGGCGAACGCCGGAGAGCTGCTGAAGGATTTGGAATCGGCTCGCGCCCAGCTCACCTCCACACCCTCGCCCCTGGAAGAACCGACCGCCACGCGGAGCCTCAGCCCGCGCGAATTGAAAAAAATTGTGGAGAACGCATCGACGCCACGCTGGGATCAGCGCCCGGCGCGATGGTTAACGCGGGCGGCGCTGGTCGCGCTGGTACTACTCATTATCCTAGGGGGCATTCTCTTCTTGCAGCCCGTGCGTGAACAGCTCGCGGGACTGGTTTACGCCAGCACGGAAAAGCACATCGCCGTCCTGCCATTTGAAAGTGTGGGCAACGATGCGGATTTCAACCTGGTCGCCGGCGGTTTCAGCGACTCGCTCACGAACGAGCTCTCGAATCTCGACGCGGCACAAAAGTCGCTCTGGGTTGTTCCGGCTAGCGAGGTTCGGAGTCACAAAATCGCCGATGCGCCATCTGCGTATCGCATCCTGGGTGCCACGATGGTCGTTCAGGGAAATGTTCAGCGAAGAGGGCAGGCGGTGTACGCCACGGCTGTGCTGATCGATGCAAAACGCCTCCGCCAGATCGGATCGGTCCAGGTTCAAAACGACGCCGGTGACCTCGCCGCTCTGGAAAACGATGCGGTCACGCATCTGGCACGATTGATGAAGATCCGGGTCTCGGAAGGTACGCTCGTGCGAACTGGCAGCGCTCCACCGGATTCTTACGAGTCTTACCTGAAGGCTCTGGGGTACATGCAGCGTTATGACAAGCCTGGGAATATCGATCTGGCAATATCCACGCTGAACGCAGCGCTGCAAAAGAATTCGGGGTTCGCGCTGGGCTACGCCACGCTCGGCGAAGCATATCGGCTCAAGTTCCAGATGGATCATCATCCCGCATGGATCGCGGAGGCCACTGCCAGTTGCGAAAAGGCCATCCAAATCGATGACCGGCTTCCGGCTGCGCACGTCACTTTGGGCCGCCTGAATGCCACTCTGGGTAAGGACGACATCGCCCTTCGCGAATTCCAGAAAGCGCTCGATATCGATCCACGCAATGCCGACGCTCTGATCGGCATGGGCACCGTTTCTGAACACGCCGGCCGAATCACCGACGCCGAAGCGACCTATAAACGCGCGATCAGTCTTCGCCCCGATTATTGGGACGGCTACAATGTTCTCGCTGATTTCTATGACCGTCAGAAGCGCACGCAAGACTCTATCGCGCAATACCAGCGCATCCTCGAGCTGACACCCGACAATCCATCTGCTTACAACGATCTGGGAGTCGTGTACATGGAAATGCCCGACCCCAAGTCAGCGGCGGCCGCGGAAGCAGCCTTTCGGAAATCACTTCAACTCGCTCCGAACTACCAGGCCTACGCAAACTTGGGGTGGCTTTACATTGGACAGAAGCGCTACGCCGAAGGCGCCGTGGCGACACAGAAAGCTCTCGACCTCAACGACAAAGACTGGCGCGTGTGGGCCAATCTGCTGCTTGCCTACACGTGGCTCAATGACAAAGAAAAAATCCGCGCGGTCCGGCCCAGAACGATCAGCTCTCTGGAGCAGTACGCCCTCCTGGATTCAAAAGAAGCTTCCGTGCAGTCCATGCTGAGTACGTTTTACGGCGAAGACAAACTTCGGGAAAAAACCATCTCGCACGCAAACGCGGCGCTCGCGCTCGCTCCTAAAGATCCGGCTATTCTCGCGGACGTCGCCGAGGCTTACGACTATCTTGGCGAGCGCCGGCGAGCGATCCAATATGCAGAAGACAGCCTCAAACAGGGCTACACCGTAGACGACCTCAAAGAGCGGCCCGCGCTTCTGCCCTTGCTGGCAGACCCCAATTTCCATTCCCATGGAAGGTAGTCAAATTCGAAAAGGAGAATCCGTCATGCCCTCAAGTTCAGCTGCAAAGGCCAAAATCAAGTTCCCCGGCAAATCTGTAAATATCAAGATACACGATCAGTTTCCTGATCCCCGCGGCGAGGTATTGGTGCTGGCGGGCGGAAAGGTTAACTTCAAGAACGAAGACGGCAAGGAGTACCGCGTACTGGTCTGGAGAAAGCGTACAGAAGAGAAGTTCGGCATTGAGTTTGTGCTGGCGGGACACGCTTCTGTCACCCTCGCCGCTTTACCCGATGAAGAGCTCCACTACAAGGTGCTCGACAAATCCGGCACCATGGCTACTGGACATGGAGGCGGGCCGATTAAGTCCGTAATCGAAACGATTGAGACCGGGCATGGTGGCGGGCCGATTAAGTAAGATCTCGGATGTCCGGCCTCATGGCCTGCAATGCGACATTTGCTCGCGGATCCGATTTCCGTCCCCGCGGAGAGTAGTCAATTCGAAAGGAGAACTAGCCATGGCTTCAACAGCCGTAGCAAGGGCCAAAGTGAAGAACCTGCCGAAATCCGCAACCATAACGATCAAGCATCAAGACCCGACACCTGCCGGCGAAGTGGAAGTGATGCCGGAGATCGGTCGAGTCCATTTCAGGAATAAAGATCCAAGGGAATACCGCATACGCCTGTGGCGGGTAAATATAGATCCGGCTCATGGAATTGAGCTGTCGCTCGCACCCCGCGGAAAGGTCACCATCGTCATCCACAAGGATGATGAGTTTAATTATTCGGTGTTGAAAAAGAACGAACCAATGGACGACGGACATGGGGGCGGTCCAATCAAGAATTAAATCGCTTGGTTGCCGCCGGCTACTGATCAGATGGGGCAGTCGATCACTTTGCTTTGACGGATGAGGCCACGCTCGTCGGTACCCGCCGCGTAGCGGCATGGCTTGTCGGTGGTGTCTTCGAGCAGCAGATCGTAGCCCTGGCCCCCGTTTGTAAGATTTAGGCGCAGGGTCCAACCTGGAAAGATTTCCGGGCCTTTCGAGAGATGCGCGCCTAGTTGCGCTGCAATTTGTTCGGCGCACTTCGCGAGATCCCGGTTCATCAAGAGATCGTCCCAGTTCGCGTACGTTCCGTACCTAAACTTGTGATCTGCTTCCGCGGTGTTGATTGTGCGTAAGAGGTTGATAGCCAGGGTGTGCTTGACGCTGTCGGCGTCAGAACCCGGCGCCGGAGCGTTCTGTCCATACTGTGGAGCAGCCGCCCCGAACGTCATCGCCGCAACCGCAACCGCGCCGAGGAAAATACTCCGAATCCGCATGACGTCACCTCCGTAATGGTGCGCGGCACCATACTGCTTATGGAGGTTACCAACTGTCAAAAGGTTGTATGCATATGGGAAACACCCTCGTGGACTTCATTCTTGTAGACCGTTCCGCCCTTCATCACAAACTTCACGCGCTCGACTTCGGTGATGTCCTTCAACGGGTCACCGCTCACGGCCACAACATCCGCCCACTTGCCCGCCTCCACGGTTCCCATCTTGTCGCTCCAACCCAATAATTCGGCGGGCACCACCGTGCCGGAGCGAATCGCCTGCATCGGGGTCATGCCGTACTCGACGTAATATTCGAACTCCTTCGCCTGGTTCACTTCCTTCCAGTCGAAGCCGCCCGCGTCGGTCCCCAGCGCGATCTTCACGCCCTTTTTCAGCGATTTCTGGAACGCCACCTTTTCCAGGTCCACCATCTTCGTCCAGTTTCCGCCGCGCCCTGGCGCAACATACGCGCCAACGGTAATCGTCGGCACCCAGTACGCGCCGCGCTTCACCACTTCGTCGATCAGCGCGTCGGTCAGCCCGTCGCCGTGCTCGACCGTATCCACGCCGGCGCGCAACGCCGCCGCAATCCCATCGCTGCCGATGCAGTGCGCCGCCACTTTCTTTCCCAGGCGGTGCGTCTCGTCCACGATCGCCTTCGCTTCCTCGTCCGTAAAATTCACCATGCTGTGCAGCACGCCGTCCGCTTCGAAATGATATTTCCGGTCGGAGTAATACTTGATCCAGTCCGCTCCATACATCACCTGCTCGCGAACCGCTTTGCGCGCGCCCTCCACTCCGTCCACATATTGAACGCCGGTGGGAACCTTCAATTCCCACGAATAGCCCAGCAACGGATACATCCCCGTCGGCGCCATCGCCCGCGTCGCCACCTGCATACGCGGCCCCGGCACTTCGCCATTGGCGATCGCCGTCTTCACGTCCACGTCCGCGTACATCGCACCTTCCGTTTCCAGGTCGCGCATGGTCGTAAATCCGTGATCCAAAGCGATTCGCGCATTGCGCGCCGCCAGGATCGCGCGATATGGAATCGATTCCTTCAGCAGTTGCGCGTCGTAGTCCTCCGCGGCGATATCACCGTTCAACAGCACGTGCGTATGCACATCGACGAATCCAGGCAGCACCGTCGCTTTCGACAAATCGATCGTTTCGACCCCCGCGGGCGCGCTTCCTCCTACTGTCACCGAGACGATTTTGTCGCCTTCGATCACGATCAACGCATTCGATACCGGCGTATCGCTCTTTCCGTCAATCAAGCGCCCCGCGCGTATCGCAATCTTCTTAGGCGTCGTTTCTTTCTCCTTGGTCTGCGCGAAACAGGATGACGCGGACTCCCCGACACAAAGTGCGAATCCTGCAATTACGCTAACCAACACAACTGCTTTGCTTGGATGTTTTCTCATCTCTTTACCCCCGCTCGACGGGCGCAAAGAGTAGCACACCGTTCACCCAGCGAAGATTCCCTGTCAGATCCTGCGGAATTGCTGGAGAACTTTTTTCAACTAAAAACTGCACTTCTGGCATTCAATTGACGCGGCGCAACCGTCGGCTGATCGAGTTTGCGGAAGCTCCTATTCGGATCGCAGTGCCAGCATGGGGTCAACCGCCGCTGTCCGGCGCGAGGGGCTCCATGCGCTCGACGGGACGCTACTGCCAGCGCAGCATCATCGAGGCAAAATCCAACTCGATCTTCTTGGCCCCTAGCGCGCGAGGACCAAGATACCCATCCAAGCCGCCGGGAACGGCTTCGGTGTTGCCGCGAACCAAAAGGACGAGAGGATTCGGCCCGGCCGAGCCAAGTTGGAGTCCTGGGAGGCGGACCGCGTCCGCAACCAGGGAACCAATTCGAGCTTCCCCAAGTCGTTGGACGTCGACCCCGTGCATGCGCGGGCGCAGGCGCTCCTCAAAGAGGGCGATTTCCTGAAAGCCCGTATCCACGAGCAAATGAACGGGCTGATCCTGGAGCATGAGCGTCACGAAGATGCCTTTTGCCTGAAGAAGTGGAACTTGCGAGACGCTATTTCTTGTCTGGAACGTAATGAGCTTGGCCTCATAGTCGATCCGCAGCCGTTGGCACCGGCTAAGCAGATCAAGACCGGCGACGGCATCGATGTCCTTGGCAAATTCGGAGGATTGGTTCAAGTCGGCAACCATCATTCGCGCATCGGTGGCTACGATCGGACCCACTTGGACCTCGGGAAATCGCGCCCATTCCACAGGCAGTTTGCTCTGAAAATTGATGACCGAGCCGGCCTCCCGCCACACCCCGAGACGGTCGGCAATCTTTCGCGAAACCACGGTATGGGATGCGCCGGTGTCCAGGATGAACTTCAGGTGCTCCAACGGCCCGATCCGTCCGTCTACCACAATGAGGAAGCCTTCGCGGAGGTCGAAGGTCTTTACATTTAAGGTTGCGGGCGAGGTTACCGGCGAGGTTACGGGCCCGGCGACGGACGCCGCTAGGGACGCGGTCACCTGGCCATAGCTGCTCGGAGCGAGAAGGACCAAACTTGAAGCCAGGAGCCAACCCCGTATTTTTTGCACGGCGCTCACCAGAACCGCAGGTGCGGTGGCGCCGAGAGTCGGTCATCGCCGCAGATACCTCAATTCACGGGAAGTCTCCCCGCGGCAGTGACTTGGTCAACGTTCAAGTGATTGAAAATAAATGGCATAAGGGGACTTATCTCCAGGTCGCGGCTTGCAAAAACAGCGGCGTTTTGGCCATGATGGGGTCGGACGAAAATGGGAGACCGAGAGCTAGCTAACGGGCTGATTCGGTTTGGAGTCTTCGAGGTCGATCCGCGCTCGGGCGAGGTCCGCAAATCCGGACTGCGGGTCAAGCTTCAGGACCAGCCCTTTAAGGTCCTGTCAGCGTTGCTGGAGAGACCAGGCGAAGTTGTCAGCCGGGAAGACCTCAAGGCGCGCATCTGGCCGAACGATTCGTTTGGAGACTTTGATCATGCCGTCAACATTGCCGTAGCAAAACTGCGGACCGCTCTGGCGGACTCGGCAGATACTCCCCGATATGTGGAGACTCTGCATCGCCGAGGATATCGGTTCATCTTTCCGGTGCAGGCCGGGAACGGACGCAGTGCGCCGTCTGCGAGCGCGCCAGGAACTCCCGCTACGGAGCAGCCCGATCTGATCGCGGGCGAGGCTAGGCCCTCCGCGAAGACCGTGCCAGGAGGTGCGCCAAACAGTCGGCGATGGGTATGGGCGAGTGTGCCGGTCGTCGTCATTGTTCTGGCAGTCGTCTGGGGTCTTCGTCATCGCGCGCCTGCTCCACCTGCGCTTGTTGAACGGGACATGCAAATCACCAAGGTGACCAACAGCGGGAAGTTGGAAAATGTCAGCATCTCGCCCGATGGTCGCTATCTGGTCTACGTCTTGCGCGAGCCGGGCGGTTTGGGGCTGTGGACCCGCGAAGTTGGTACGCGCAGCGACATCCGGATCCTTGCTCCGCAACCCGGCTACTTTCTGGGAGTCACCTTTTCCCGAGACGGGCGCCTCCTGTACTTCGCGCGGGGCCATCCGACCGCCGACTTGTATACGATACCTATCTTGGGTGGGACACCGCGCATCGTGCTCAAGGGTGTCGATACGCCCGCGAATCTCTCACCCGACGGCAAGCAGTTCATGTTCGTGCGCAAGGACTATCAGCGCAATGTCGCGGAAGTGCGCGTAGCCAACGCGGATGGCAGCGGCGAACGCCTGGTGACGACGATCGAGCATGCGGGAGGCGTCGAGCAGAGCGGCGGATCATGGTCTCCGAACGGGTCGATGCTGGCGGTAGCCACGACGTCGTGGGGGATGATGCACGGGGCGGAGGAACTGGACGTTATCTCCGTGGCCGACGGAAGCAGGCGGCCGCTGTATGCCAGCAGCGGATTCGTCGGGCGTCCCGTCTGGCTTCCTGATGGCCGCGCGATCGCAGTGGTTCTGCTGAAAGGGGGACTGAACCAGATTTGGGCCGTTTCTTATCCCAGCGGAGAACTGCGGCGGATCACCAACGATCTCGAGGACTATGACGGGTACATCGATGTGACAGCCGATGGCAAAACGATTGCCGCCACCTCGCGGAATGCCACCGGCAACATCTATGCAATCCCGGGCGCGGACTTCGCGCGCGCCGTACAGCTCACCTTTGGCCGCGAAGATCTGGACGGCATTACCTCTGGCCCCGACGAGCGCCTGTTGGTGCATGAAAGTGGCAGCTCGGATGGTGAGGTCTGGGCCATGAAAAACGACGGTTCGCAGCGGGTTCTGTTCAGCGCCATGCGCGAGGCGTTCCCCGACACACACTGCGGTCGTTTTGTGATCCTGGCTGGAGAAAATGGGCGATTGACGCGAACCGACGCGGACGGCCTAAATCCCTTGGAACTGGTGCCTAGCCATGCGAGGTCCCCCACGTGTGCTGCCGATGGCCGCTTCGTTTATTATGCCGACGAGACCAGCCGACCGATGGGTGTCTTCCGCCTCCCCATTGAAGGTGGCACTCCGGTGGAAGTTACCAAAATTCCTGGGGAAGGACTGACGGGCGGCGCCGCCGTGTCTCCGGACGGAAAACTGCTGGCGTTCCCGTACTACGAGAGCGGGCCGAATCCCGTGCAGCGCTTGTCGGTCGTCCGCCTGGACACCGGCGTTTTGGTCAACTCGTTCATCGGGGTTGGCGGCTATATCTGTTGGAAGCCGGATGGCCGAGCCATCGCTCATTTCGACGTTTCCGATGAGATTCACCAAGTGATCGAGCAGCCGCTGGCTGGCGGGGCTCCACGTCCATTAACGAAATTCACGACAGGACGCGTCCGAGACTTCGACTGGTCGGTAGACGGCAAGACACTCTACGTGTCCCACGGTGAAGTCAACGGCGACGCCGTGCTGATCAGCAATTTCCGCTGAGGCATAGGGCTAGGAAAGTGGTCAACGTTGCCGCCAGGTGCCGTCGACCTCATTAGCCGTGGGATGAAGCCTGGGACGTCACTTGTGTGGCCGCGCGTTAGCGGCACGTGGCGAGGTGGCGCGGAGTTTGTCACAGGCGAGGGCGGTGAGAGCAGGGGGAGCGGACTGGCCAGCGCCGCGCAAAACCTTCGACGTTGCTGTTAACAGCTCAAACTGATCAGAGCCGCGTTCCGGGCGGGTTTTGGCAGCTTTGGGCCGGATTGAGTCTTCCCTTTGGGAACTTCTAGCGTTAGTAGATCGATTGGTACACGAAAGAGGGGCCAACCGGTCTCAAGTCCGGTTGGCCTTATGGTTCAAGTTGCCACAGATTCGAGGCGGTTCACCCCGATCTGTGTGTGCCCTGCAAAGCTACAAAACTTGCATTAAATTGCCGCGAACTAGCGCGCTGCGGCAGCTTGCTGCGCCGCAGCTGAACCCGGTCGCCGCAACGGCCGGCGAGCCAGATCTTCCACTGCCGAAACGCTGCGCTTCGCCATCGATACCACTGGATGGCCGCTTTCCGCGACGCGTTCCACAGCCACCGCCCAGCCCTTCTGCAACATGTACAAGCTGGCGATCACCAGCCCGAAAACGGCAAAAACTGCCGCGAACAACGCGAATGCCGCCAGCAATTCCCTTACAAAGTACAGTTGCAACGCCCCAGCCACCCCCAGGAACCACCACAACCACTTCCTGCTGTTGTCTTTAGTTTTCATCTTTTGGCCCTCGGTCCCCTCTACTTGTCCCTCGAAGCAACCCACCTTAACTTCACCTGCCACCACTTGAGTCTCTGTCTGGCTCTCGGATTTGCCGACCTGCCCACTGGTGTCGGTCACCGCCTTACCTGTACCATTTGACACGAACGCCGAGCCAAACGCGATGGTACGCAAGTCACATTTTGGTCCTTAAACGACTGGTCCAGTACGTCGGTGTCTCAGCTTGGAACGTTGTATTCGATTATAAATACAAGACTTAGACAAACCATGAACATCGCCGAACCTTCGTCAGGCTTTCTCCTGAACTTGCTGTAGGGGACCTGACCCCGCGACCAGCCGCCTCGGCCCCTTTCAGGCCCTCCCTCGCCAGGCCGAAGGACCGTAACCCCCGTTGTCGTCACCAACCGCCTGTGGTCTAATCGCGCCGTCCCGGACCCTAAATGCCCGCACTGCAAATCCTCGCCCTCCTCCTTTGCCTGGTCGTCGTCGTTACGCCCATCCTCGCCATCCTGGCGTTTACTCGGGTGCAGAAGCTCGCCGAACAAGTGCAGGCCGCGCGGCTTAACGAATTGATTGCCCGCGTCTATCCCTGGAACAATGCATCGCGAGTAATAGAGAAGGACAACCTGCGCCCAAACCGCAGCAGCCAGATTCCCAAGCGGTACCCGAGGTGCCGCCGAGCGTTCCACATAGGACGGCTTTGAGCAGAGAAGTTGCGGACGAAGAAGGAGGAATTGTCGTTCTGAGGGCGTCCGACGAGGATGCCCGATCTCGAATTCCGGCTCGGCCGGAAAGAATCTCAACCCGGAACGCAGGAAGAAATACTGAGGATATTCACTATCTCTCGCGCTGACTCTACGTCTAGCTCCCGAAGGAAGCTTGCTTGCCATCCAGCCAGTTCGAGACGGTACCTAATTTCCCTTGAGCGCGTAGCCCACATCGAACGGCAGCTTCCCGTCCACGCGCAGCACTTTCACCGAGCTATTGATTGCGTACACGTCCACAATGCCCACCGACCCCGGCGTTTCTTCCACCGTGCGCAGTAAATCCGCATCATTGTCCACAATCTTGATCAGCGTGCGGGATTCGTTCAGCTTCCCCAGCGCCGCCTTCAGATCCGACGGGCCCATGCCAAACAGCTTCTGAATCGCTGGATGTAATTCCGGCGCTCCAGGATCAGTCATCACCAGCGTAAAGCTCTTGCCGTCCACCCACGTCTTCTGGGTGCCCTTGCACAATTTCATGAGCTCCGACAACTGCACGTCCTGCAGCTTGCTTCCAGCGGACATGATTACTGCGATGTTTTTAATCGCCGGATAGGCCGGCAGCGAAAGTAACAGCGTCAAGATTGAAGCGGCCGCAAAGCAAAGCCGCTGGCTCCGTGTCTTTCCGTTCATAAGACCACATCACCTTTCGACAGCATTACCTCAAAGTATCGGCACCGCCCCCGGTACCGCACAAGTATGCGTTTCGACATTGTGTCCAACCGGGCGCTGGAACTGTTTTGTGGCTAATCGATTAATCGGCTTTACCAAAGCGCACACCTGCCCCTGAGGCCAGTATCCGCTCGATGCACCCGGGCGCTACGGTAGCTTCTGGGTCATCCGGGTTCCTATCTACCGATCAGGAGTGTATTCATGAACCGCTTTGCCGTGCGCTGTTCGTTGCTCGCATTACCGTTGCTCTTGGCGGCGAACACTTGGGCGCAGCAGCCTCCCGCTACTCAAGTCACCGAAGCCTCCAGCAAAGAATCCGTGCCTCCCGCGCCCGTGGCCCCCATTGCCACGCTCGGCCAGCGTCAGCTCTTCGGCACCCTGCAGGTCGCCACGAAATCCGACGACGCTCGCAAGCTCCTCGAGAAATCCATCGATCAATACGAGAACTACCTTCTGGAGATGTCCGCCTCCACCGCCCACGAGGCCGCTGCCAAAGATCCTCACTTTGCTCTAGCGTTCGCGGTGTGGTCCTACGAGACTTATCGCAGCCAGCCCGCCCCCGAAGCTCTCAAGCACGCCAAGGCCCTGGCGCCCAAAGCCACCCCCGACGAGCAACTTCTGATCAACTGGATGGTCGACGTTCAGGAGGGCAACAATCTCGCGGCCATTGGCGCGATGAACGATCTTGTCGCGCGCTTCCCCAACGACAAGCACGTCCTATACCTCACTTCGGAGTGGCTTTACTCCCAGCAGGACTATGAGCGCGCCCGCAAGATGATGGAGAAGATCCTGCAAATCGATTCCACCTTCCCGCCGGTCTACAACATGCTGGGTTACTCCTACATCGAAACCGGTGATCCCGATGCAGCCAAGGCGGTCAGCTACCTGGAACGCTACGCGGTGCTGGAACCCCATCACCCCAACCCGCAGGATTCGCTCGGCGAGGTCCTTCGCCACGCCGGCGACGACCAAGGCTCGCTGGAACACTACGCCGCGGCTTTAAAGATCATCACCAATTTCTACAGCTCCCAGATCGGCATCGCCGACACGCGCACGCTCATGGGTGACTACGCCGGCGCCCGCACCGCGTACGACAAGGTCTCCGCTTCGGCGACCAACTCACGCGACCGTTTCCACGTACAATTTCAGAAAGCGCTGGTCTCCTTCTGGGAAGGCCAGCCGGAACAAGGCCGCAAATCGCTGGATTCACTTCTGGAGCAGTCACGCCGCCAGAAGGACCCCTACGCGCAGTTCGAAATTGGTTTCGGCCGCGCGCAACTCTCCACGGACCCAGCCAGGGAGCTCGAACAACTGAGCACTCTCGAAGGCTCGCTGCAAAAGCCCATCACCGGAATGAGCGAGCCGGACCGCAACGTTTCTCTCGCTTCGGTGCTGCGCGAAGAAGCGCGCATCGCGGCCGCCAACGGCAATTCCGACCGCGCGCAGGAAGCGATCGCCAAGCTTGAACGCGCAGCAGCCATCACTCGCGACTTGATTGTGGAGAACAACTATGAATCCGCGCGAGGCTATGCCCTCTTCGCGCAAGGCGACCTCGCCAATGCTGCCGACGAACTGGCCACCGATCCACACTCGCCGCTCGCGCTCCAGCAACTCGCGCTGGCACAAGAAAAACTCGGCAACAGCGCCGCCGCGGAGTCCATCCGCACGCGTCTGAAATATCAGCGCGGCCCCACCGTCGAGTGGTACCTAACGACTCACGCC
>JBEKWY010000127.1:0-14999 GCA_049512575.1 Candidatus Acidiferrum sp. | reverse complement strand
GGGGGCGTTGTCCCGCGGGGGATCTAGAGCGCCAGCGAAACAAGCGCCCGGCCGATTTACTCAAGTTCACAGAGTTAAATTGTTGGAGCTCGGCGCGCCGATGCCGCAGTGGCGTGGCCAGCCCGCGGAAACCATCGGATCGAACCTGCACATTTGGGCATGAAAACGAAAATTATTCAGGCTATACTACCTCACGCGGACAGCGGCGCGACAATCGCGTATGACGTGGAAACGCTGAAGGATGAAGCGTCTGAAGCTCCGTTCCTGGAGAATCACGACTTTAGTCCCCAGCTTCCGTAAGTGCCTGAAAAGCCGAGGTAGCTCAGTGGTAGAGCAGCCGATTCGTAATCGGCAGGTCGTGGGTTCAACTCCCACTCTCGGCTCCAGAATTTTCTGACTTTTTTCGCCTCCGCAACCCCCCAATGTCGCCATGAAACGCCGTGCCACTATGGTCTTTCTCCGCGACGCGGTTGCCATTCTGGAATGGCGCCTCGTCGTCAGAAACTCCCACGCGGAAGCTATCCGGCCACGGAAAGCAAGTAGACCCGCGGTTCTAGGGCCGAACTCAAGATAAAAGAGAAAACTGCCGATGAGCAGGTCGTCGTGCGCGGATCCCCAACAGTAGCCCTCCTCTGGCAAGGCACATGCTCATTCGTCGACGAGTGATTGCCTCTGGAGGAATCATTAGGCGCGACTAATGATTCGCAGGTGGGTGCAAAAATCTGGGAACACTGGCGATCGAATGCATGGGCGACCGGGCGCCACGCCGGTCGACGCGCTGGACGCCGAACGTGCTCTGGTAGCTGGTTTCTTTCGAGAGGGTGTGACTTCGCATGAGCGACGACATCGTTCGCGAGTTTCTCGTGGAAAGCGCCGAGAACCTCGATTTGCTGGATCGTGAGCTGATCCATCTCGAGAAAGACCCCAGAAACCGCGACACGCTGGCGAGCGTCTTTCGGACCATTCACACCATCAAGGGCACCTGCGGGTTCCTGGGATTCACGAAGCTGGAATCGGTTGCGCACGTTGGCGAAAACCTGCTGAGCAAACTGCGCGATCTCGAGATCGCGCTTAATCCGGCGATCACCACCGCGCTGTTGCAGATGGTTGATGCCATCCGGCAAATGCTAGCCAGCGTCGAAGCGGTCGGCAATGAAGGGGAACGCAACGACGAGGAACTGATCAAGACGTTGACCCGGCTGCAGCAGGGTGCGGCTACGGGCAAGCCGCAAACCAAGAACACAACAAGCGAGCCCGCCGCAACACCTGGCCCTCCAACGCGTGACACATCAACAGGAGATGGCCAGAAGGCCCGGCCCGCGTCTCCGCCGGCCCGTACTGCCGTCGCAACAACCGCGAGTGCTCCTCCCGAAACCGCTCCCCGAGCGGAATCCAAACCGGAGGCTGTCGAGGCTGCTATGGAACGCAGTGAGGCGGGCCCGCAAGCACCCGCGGAGGGGGCCCAGCAATCGAATCGCGGGGCGAGCGAGAGTTCCATCCGCGTCGACGTGGTCCTGCTCGACAAGCTGATGAACCTGGTGGGCGAACTGGTTCTGGCCCGCAACCAGATTCTGCAATTCTCGAATGGGAAAGAGGACGCCGGGCTGATCGCGCCAAGCCAGCGGCTCAACCTGATTACCACCGAGCTGCAAGAGGGCGTGATGAAGACCCGCATGCAGCCGATCGGCAATATCTGGAGCAAGTTTCCGCGCACGGTGCGCGACGTCGCCACCATGTGCGGCAAGCAAGTGCGCATCGACATGGAAGGCAAGGAGACCGAACTCGACAAGACGATCATCGAAGCGATCAAGGACCCGCTCACGCACATCGTCCGCAACTCCGTCGATCACGGTATTGAGACTCCGCCAAAGCGTGTAGCCGCGGGCAAATCTGCCGAGGGACGTCTGTCGCTGCGCGCCTACCACGAGGGCGGTCAGGTAATCATCGAGATTTCCGATGACGGTGCGGGTCTCGATTCGGAAAAACTGCGCCGCAAGGCTGTGGAAAAAGGGCTGATCACGCCGGAGCAAGCCGCTAAGATGTCCGAGCGCGAAGCCATCAACCTGATTTTTCTTCCTGGCTTCTCGACCGCCGAAAAAGTCACCAACGTGTCCGGCCGCGGTGTGGGCATGGACGTGGTCAAGACCAACATCGACAAGATCGGCGGGACCGTCGACGTGCAGTCCAAGCCCGGCGCCGGCACCACCGTCCGCATGAAGATTCCTCTGACCCTCGCCATCATTCCGGCGCTGATCGTAACCAACCGCGGGGAACGCTACGCCATCCCGCAAATCAGTCTCCTGGAATTGGTCCGTCTGGAGAGCGAAGATGCAAAAAAACGGATCGAGTTGATCCAGGGAGTTCCGGTCTACCGCCTGCGCGGCCGGTTATTGCCTCTCGTGTACCTCGATCGCGAACTGCGCGCCGATCCATCGAAGGTTGGCTCCGAAGCGGATGCCGTGAACATCGTGATCCTGCAGGCCGACGAGCGGCAGTTTGGTCTGGTGGTGGACGGCATCAACGACACCGAAGAGATCGTCGTCAAGCCGCTGGGAAAACAGCTCAAGGGCATTCGCACGTTTGCCGGCTCGACCATCATGGGCGACGGCCGGGTTGCTCTGATTCTCGATGTGCTGGGCATCGCGCAGTCTTCCAACGTGGTCAACGAGGTTCGCGCGCGGGCCCTCGCCGAAAAGGAAAAAGAAGTGGTCGCCGACCAGGGCGAAAAGCAAACGCTGCTTCTGTTCACCGGCCCCGGCGACGGCCATATGGCTGTGGCGCTGGACCGCGTCGGACGCCTTGAGGAATTCCCCATCGCCACGGTCGAACGTGCCGGCGGGATCGAAGTCGTGCAATACCGCGGAGACATCCTGCCGCTGATGTTCCTGGCGGAAATGCTCGAAGAGCGCCGCAGCCATTCCCGGCTCGCGGCCGCTCCAGCGAAAACGGCGAATCCCGACAAACTGCAAGGCATCGTTTATTCCGCCGAAGGAAAGCGCGTCGGCTTGGTGATCGATCAAATCCTCGACATCGTCGACGAGACGATCAAGGTGAAATCGCCGGCCAGCCGCTTCGGCGTCCTGTACACCGCGGTCATCCAGGGCCGCGTCACCGAACTGCTGGATATGCCCGCGCTGCTGCAAGCCTTCGAACGCAACCGCGCCACCAAGACGCACCAGGAACGGGTGGAGGTCTGATCGATGGCGGACTCCAAGCAACTCTGCACGTTCTTCGTGGGCAACGGTTACTTTGGTATTCCCGTCGAGCAGGTCCAGGAAGTCGTTCGCCCGCAGCCCATCACGCCCGTGCCGTTGGCGCCAAAGGTTGTGCGCGGGCTCATCAATCTGCGCGGGCAAATTCTGACCGCCATCGATCTCCGTTTCCGTCTGGGTCTGGGCGAGCCTGGCGATCCGTCGAAGTTGATGAATGTGGTCGTCCGCACCGACGAATCTCCGGTCAGTTTCCTGGTCGACGAAATCGGAGAAGTGCTGCACGTCAGTGACGATACGTTCGAGAGCCCTCCCGAAACCCTGCAAGGCGACATGCGCGAGCTGATTGGCGGCGCCTACAAACTCGATGGCAAGCTGCTTCTCGCCCTGAGCACCGAGCGAACCGTGAACTTCAGCGGTACGCCCGCCCACACCAAGGAACCGTCGTAGCCATTTCATCTTGGGCATCTTGGGCAAAACCCAATGAACAACCTCTCGCCGCAATACCTCCCGCGCGGTCTCCAAAATGCATTAATTGAGGCCGTGGGGCAGCTGGGCGAAGAAGCAGCGGCTGGCCGCGTTGAAATTAAAAGACCTAGCACGTGAGCTTGGTTGTGTCGATTAGCTGATTCTGAAGAAAGCCAGGACGGGAAAGCATTTTGGGTGTCACGACCGTTTTGGCACTCGCCCGCGGATCGTTGGTCTGGTTTTCGAAACACCTGCCGGCGTACTCCGTCGTTCAACCGCCGCAGATCTTAGGAGATGACGAAATGAAGTTGACGCTCGGCAAAAAGCTGCTACTAGGATTCGGAACCATTCTGACCCTAATGATCGTAAGCTCGGTACTGTCCTACAGAAAATCATTAGAAATTAAGGAAATCGAGTATTTCATCCTTTCGAATCGCGTTCCCTCGATCGAGGCAATCAGCCAGCTGAAGGACGATCTTGATTTTTCCGGCAGCAAGGCTCGTCAGGCAATTCTCGCCGGAAGTGAGCCTACAAGAAAGGACGACGCGCTAAAGCGATTTAATGGGGCCTGGGACCGGATAGACAAGAGTATCGGCAAAGTGAGTGATCTCTCGCCTAATTGGATTCTTCAAGAAAATAAGGACCGGCTCGCCACAATCAAGCAAGCCTTGCCAGGGATTCGCGAAGCTCAACAAGGCACGATCGATACGGCGAGCGGCGGTGCTCGCGACGCGATAGTCAAAGGGGGCAACGATTATACCGACAAAGTCACGCCGGTCTTGGATGGGGCCGCGAAGGTGGCTGGAGAACTCGCCGACAGCATGTCCAAGACTCTTGGGGAACAGCAGGAGAAGCTCGATGCCGCAAATGCCTCTTTAGCCTGGACGATGGGAATCGCAACCATGATAGCCCTGGTCGTTGGCCTATTGGTGGCCATTTTCCTGAGCCGCGGAATTTCGAACGGTACTGCGACGGTCCTGGCGCTTGCGGAAGCCATCGCCGGCGGCGATTTGACGCGCGCCGACCTCAAAATCACCAGCCAGGACGAGCTCGCCGACCTCGCGACGGCTATGAACAAGATGAAAAACAGTTTGCGCAAGCTCATCCAGTCCATGGCCAACAACGCGCAGGTGGTGGCTAGTTCCAGCGAAGAACTCTCCAGCACCAGCCAGCAGATGAGCGCGAGCGCCGAAGAAACATCCTCGCAGGCCAACGTGGTGTCGACCGCCGGCGAACAGGTCAACCGCAATCTCCAGACCGTCGCCACCGGCAGCGAGGAGATGAGTGTCTCCATCAAGGAAATCGCCAAGAACGCCACCGAAGCGGCCAAGGTTGCCACCGGGGCGGTGCGCGTGGCGGAGACCGCCAACGCGACGGTGGGCAAGCTAGGGGAATCCAGCGCCGAAATCGGCCAAGTGATCAAGGTGATTACCTCTATCGCGCAGCAGACCAATCTGCTGGCCCTGAACGCCACCATCGAAGCGGCGCGTGCCGGAGAAGCGGGCAAAGGCTTTGCGGTGGTGGCCAACGAAGTGAAGGAACTCGCGAAACAAACGGCCAAAGCCACGGAAGACATCAGCCAGAAGATCGAAGCGATTCAGACCGACACCAAGAGCGCCGTCGATGCCATCGGGATGATCAGCGGGGTAATCGGACAAATCAACGACATCTCCAGCACCATCGCCACGGCCGTGGAAGAGCAGAACGCGACGACCAACGAAATGTCGCGGAACGTGACGGAAGCGGCGCGCGGAGCGAGCGAAATCTCGAAGAACATCGCGGGAGTGGCGGAGGCGGCGCAAACCACGTCCCACGGGGCGGGAGATTCGCAGAAGGCGGCGGCCCAGCTGGCGCACATGTCCACGGAGCTGCGCGAACTCGTAGCTCAATTCAAATATTGAAACGGCGAAGGCGCAACCGTTCCCTGAACTAAGGCACGGAGCGGAAACACGGCGCGTTGGAAGTCCCGGTATAGCAAAGGCCCACGAACAGCAAACCATGCCGCCTATTCGCATTCTCGTCGTCGACGATTCCGTTGTGATTCGAAAGGTGCTTTGCGACGCGTTGGCTTCCGACCCCGCCGTCGAAGTTGCCGGCACGGCGTCCGACGGCCGCATCGCCCTGGCGAAAATCGAGCAGCTGAATCCCGACCTCGTCACCCTCGATGTCGAAATGCCCAACATGTCCGGCCTGGAGACCATCGCCGAAATCCGCAAGCTCCACCCGCGGCTGCCGATCATCATGTTCAGCACGCTGACCGAGCGCGGCGCCGGCACCACGCTGGACGCGCTCGCGCTGGGAGCCAGCGACTACGTCACTAAGCCCAGCAACACCGGCAGCCTGGACGTCACCATGGACCGCATCAAGCGCGACCTGCTGCCCAAAGTGAAGGCCCTGTGCGGCCACCGGCTCGCCGATAAAGTCGACGCCAAACCGGTTGCCAAGAGAGTGATCGTCCCGGCGCTCCGCGTACCTCGTTCCGCTGCGCGAATCGACATCCTGGCCATCGGCACTTCCACCGGAGGCCCTAACGCACTCGCCGAGGTCCTGCCCGCAATTCCCCGCGATTTCCCCGTCCCCATCGTGATCGTGCAGCACATGCCTCCTTTGTTCACTCGCATGCTGGCCGAGCGCCTCAACAAACAAAGCGTTATTCGCGTCCACGAAGGCGAGCCGGCGAAAACACTCGAGCCCGGCCACGCGTGGATTGCGCCAGGCGACCATCACATGCTCGTGGAGCGCCACGGTACCGAAGTGCAACTCGCGCTCAACCAGGCGCCGCCGGAAAATTCCTGCCGCCCGGCCGTCGACGTGCTCTTCCGTTCGGTCGCAGCCGTGTTCGGCGCGAACGCCCTGGCCGTGGTCTTGACCGGAATGGGTTCTGACGGTGTTCGCGGCTCGCAAGTGGTTCGCGAACGCGGCGGTCACGTCTATGTCCAGGACGAGGCGACTTCGGTGGTCTGGGGCATGCCCGGACAAACCGTCGCTGCCGGGTGGGCCGACAGCATCTTCCCACTCCAATCCATGGCGGCGGAAATCGATCGTTGTGTGCGCGCCAGCCGCTTGCACTCCAGTCCATCCCCTAGGCTAGTCCCCAGCAATTCCGGCTAGCAGGTACCTTTTCCATCCTCCTCAACAAGGAATTCGCGACGTAAAGTCGGCCGACTAGAAGCAAGGTGACACACAATGCCCGCAGAAACGCAGACTCGGAACACGGCAGCAAGCCCGCCAAAAGACGCGGACGAGCGTGATCCCCTGTACCTGAAAATCCGCGATCTCGTCTATCAGGCCTGCGGCATCTACCATTCCGAAGAAAAGCTCTACTTGCTGGCCGGCGCGTGCAAGCGGCGCATGCCCCTTTCGAAAGCGAAGGATACTCGTCAATATCTCGATCTCATCAGCAATCCGTCCACCCGGGTCCTTGAGCTTCGCGAGCTCTTGAACGAAATCACCATTGGCGAAACCTGCTTGTTCCGCAGCCCGCCGCAGCTCGCCGCGCTGCAAAACGTGATCTTGCCGGAACTGATCGCCACTCGCTCGAAGATTGGACTTCGCAAACTGCGCATCTGGAGTGCCGGCTGCTCCACGGGAGAGGAACCCTACACGCTCTCCATGTTCCTGCTCGAGCAGAGTGAAAAGCTGCTCAAGGGCTGGACGTTCGAGATTTCCGCCACCGACCTCAACGATCGTTCCATCGAAACCGCCAAGGCCGGCATCTACGGCAACTACGCGCTGCGCAACACCAGCGACCTTTACAAACGTAAATATTTCAATCCCGCCGACGGCGAGAAGCTGTCCGTCAAGGATGAAGTCCGCGCGCGGATCAACTTCTCGCGCCTCAATCTCAGCGATGACACCAAGATGCTGTTCATGAAGGGCATGGACCTGGTCTTCTGCTGCAACGTGCTGATCTATTTCGACGTTCCCTCTAAACGGAAGGTCGTTCAGCATTTCTTCTCCAGTCTCCAAGCTCCCGGTTATTTCTTCCTCGGCCACGCCGAATCGCTCTACCAAGTCACCGACCAGTTCCGCCTCGTACACCTCCCGGGAACCACCACCTATTTGAAAGCCGCCCCGGGATCCGAAGGGACCCCCAAGCCATGACCACCACCATCACGCCGGCTAATTCCGAACTTCGCAAGCGCGTGGAAAAGCTGCGCGCGTTGCCTTCTTCACCCGCCGTGCTGCAACCCTTGCTTGATCTCCTGCGCCGCCCTCCGGACGAAATCGAGCTGAGCCAGGTCGTGCAGCTCGTTTCTTACGAAAAAACCATCGCCGCGCAGCTTTTGCGCATTGCTAATTCACCGCTGTACGCCCGCGCGCGCCCCGCCGAATCCATTCAGTCGGCTATCTTCACGCTAGGCATCCAGCGCATTGAAGACATCCTGCTCAGCCACTGTTTTGGCAACCTCGTCGCACGGAATAAATGGATTGTCGATCCCGGCGTCTTCTGGCGTCACTCTTTCGGTTGCGCTTTAGTTTGCAAGGAATTTGCCGAGCGTATCGACTATTACGACCCGGATAAGGCCTATCTTGCGGGGCTGCTGCACGACCTCGGCATCATCGTCAATTCGTTGGCCTATACCGAGGAATACCGCAAAGTGCTGGCCGACGCGGTCCAGAGCGGCCGTCCGCTTGACGAACAGGAAAAAGAATCGCTGGGTTTCACGCATTGCGAGAGCGGCGTCATTCTGGGAAAGACCTGGCAGCTTCCTGACGCGGTTTGCGAAGTCATCGAGTGGCATCATGACGTCGAACATGCCCCGGCGGGAAACGCACTGATCGCCCTTGTGCACTTGGGCGATCTCCTGTGCCGTCTCCGGGGTCTCGGGTATGGCTACGAGGAATGGCGGGCTATCGATTTGGCCGCCGACCCCGCTTGGACCGAACTATCCAGGCATTGCCCCAAACTCGCCACCCTCGACCTGGCCCGCTTCACCCTCGATCTGGACGCCTATGTCGTCCGCGTCACCAAACTGGTCGATACCATTTTTTCGCCGAACTAGGGTTCGCGGGACGGCGCCCCGGCAAGAGGACTCTGGTAGACCAAGTGCAGAGATGATTTCAGGAGAGCAAATGTGAAGAAACTCAAAGTTCTGATCGTCGATGACTCCTCGGTGATGCGAAAAATTGTCGAGCGTGCTCTTCGCCAGGCGGGGCTTGAACTCACCGAGGTGCTCGAAGCCAGCAACGGCGCCGAAGCGCTGGCCGAGGTTCAGAAGGGTGGCCTGGACATGATCTTGAGCGATATCAACATGCCGGTGATGGATGGTCTCGAATTCCTCAAGAGTCTCGCCGGGGTCGAAGCCGCGAAGGGCGTTCCCGTGATCATGATTACCACCGAAGGCAGCGAGGCTCGCGTGGTCGAGGCGCTGTCCGCTGGCGCCAAGGGCTACCTCCGCAAACCCTTCACCCCCGAGCAAGTTAAGGAACGAGTCACGCCACTGCTGGGAGGTGCTCAGTGAGCTCTTTTTCGAAGACTGCGTCGCCGGCCGCCGTTGCCTTTGACCCTAGTTGGAAGACCATTTTGGAATGTGCTGCCGTAGAAGTCTTTGAGATGATGGCTGGCGTCCGCCCAGAGCTGAACTCCGCCAGCACCGGCGAGCCCACCGGAGAAACGACCGCCATGGTCGGCATGGCCGGGGCGCTCTGCGGCATGACCACGCTGCGCTGTGCCAAAGCCACCGCCGGCCGATTCGCCGCCCTGATGCTTGGGGAAGCCGCCGCGTCCGATCCTTCTTCCTCCGGCGATGCCTTAGGCGAACTCTGCAACATGGTTGCCGGCAACTTCAAATCAAAAATCAGCAACTTGGCCGACCACTGCATGCTCTCCGTTCCCACGGTGATCACCGGCCAGGACTATTCCATGGAGACCTCCGAACCCACTCAGGGCATACTCGTGCCACTGCTGTTCGAAGGCCAGCCACTCTGGGTTTCCCTCATCATCCACACTTAGCTCCGTCGGAGCCAAAGCCGGGAAGAGAACGATCAATCGCCGTCTGCCTGTCGCTACTGCGGTGCCGGCCCTCGCACCACTTGCACGAACCCGTCTGGCCGAATCCATTTCGCGAACGCCGTCCGCACTTCCGGCGCGGTCAACGACGCATACCGGCTCGATGCCCGGTTCAGTTCGTCAAGCGGCAGGTCCATCTCCGCAAAGCCCAGCAGGCTGCCACCCAGGTCGTCTTCGCTGGCCGCTCGCAAAGAGAGTTGCCGCAGCAGCAGCGCCTTCGCCTGTTGCAGCTCCGCCGCGGTGACATCTTCTTTCTGCATCGCCACCAGATCGCGCTGCACCAATTGCCGCGCCTTCGAAACGTTCACCGGGTCGCAACCGTACGTCACCGTGTAATCCGCCCGCGTCTTCCTGGCGTCAATTTTCACGTCCACGTTATACACGTAACCATTCACCTGCCGCAGATCGTGGTACAGCCGCGTCGCGTAGAACCCTCCTCCCAGCACGTGATTTCCCAGTTGTAACGCGTAGTAGTCCGGGTCGAATCGCGTGATTCCAATCATCTCGGACAAGTGCACCGTATCTTGCAGTTGGCTGGGGTCCGGCACCGTCACCGCGGATGCGGCGTTCAGCGGCACTTTCGGCAGCGTCACCTCCGGCTTCTCACCCGAACTCTTCCACCCGCCGAACCATTTGGTGATCACCGCAGTGGCTTCATCGGAAGTCACATCGCCGATCACCACGATGGTCGTCAGATCGGGTCGCACGGCCTTGCCGTAATATTGCTTGACGTCGTCCAGCGTGAGCGTCGAAATCGTCTGCGGCGTCGTTTCCCGTAGCGATGGGTCTTTCGGAGGTAGCAGGCCCGCAAGGATGGCGCGGTCGGTCTTGTATCCCGGACTCTTCAAATTTCCCGCAGCGTACTGCGCGATTTGCGGCTTGATGGTTTCCAGCGCGTCCCCCGGAAGCGCGGGATTCAGCTCGTTGTCCGCCAGGAGTTGCGCCCCTCGCGAGAAGTCTTGCTTCAGCACCCGCAAGGAAAAACTCAGTCCAGGGGTCTCACTTGCCGCGATGTCGTCGAGGGCCTTCTGAAACGCCAACCGGTCCAGACTGGTCGTGCCATAAGTAAATAGCTCGTCCAACACATCGCCAACTCCCTCTTTCCCCGGCGCGGCTTCCAGGTCTTCGTTGTGCTGCACGCTTCCCAGCACGGTAACCGTCGGACTCGTCCTGTCGGTCTTGACGATCAAACGCAGGCCATTCGGTAACTTGGTGTCCGTCCACGTTGGTGGAATCGAGAAGGTCTTCAGCGTAAGCAAGTGCGATTCGGCCCAGGCCGGCAAGGCAACTGGTTTAGTGGGCGCGGAGGTAAGCTGCTCGCTTCCGCCAAAGCCCTTGTCGGAGACCGGCGCACCCGAAGGCACCGGCTTAAGTTGCGCGGTGATCGCGCTCTGTTCGACCAGGTATTGTTTGGCGACGCGGTTCACGTCCTCCACGGTCACTTTCTTCGTAGCCTCCACGATTTCATCGGGCGAATTTCGTCCCTCCGCCGCCAGCGCCTCCGACCAGCTCTCCGCCAATCCAGGAATCGAATTCCGGGCGAACTCCGCTCCCGCCACCTCACCGCGCTTCGCGGCATCCACAAGCTCTGCGGGAACGCCCTTGGCCGCGTAGTCATTCAAAATCTTGCGCATCTCCTCGGTCACCGCGCCCGCGTCCGCATCCGCCGGAAGAGCCAGCACGCCAAACGCGACGCTGGCTTCGGGAAACGTCTCCCCGATGCCAAACTCCGCCGCCAGCGCTTTTCCCTGCGGCACCAGCGCGTACAAATTTCCCCGCTGGCTCGCCAGCACATCGCTCAGGATCCGCACGGCCGCGTAATCCGGACTCTTGGTTCCCGGCATGCGGTAAGAAATAAACGAAAGGGAATAGGGAAGATTGCTGTCCAGCGTGAACGATTCCGATTTTACAGGCTGCAACTTCACCGCCGGCCGCGCCGGCAGATCACGACGCGGGATCGCCCCGTAAAGCTCTTTTACTTTCGCCAGCACCGCCGCCGGATCGACGTCTCCGGAAATCACCAGAATCGCGTTGTTCGGCGCGTACCAATCCTTGTAAAACTTCTTCAGCATTTCTCCGGTGGTCGCGTCGAAAGAAGGCTTCGTCCCCAAAGCATCGTGGCTGTACACCGTGCCCGAAAACATGTCTTCATTCAGCCGCGTAAGAAATTTGTACGTAGGATTGGAAAGGTCCCGCGCCACTTCCTGCTCGATCGCTCCCTTTTCTTTGGCCCACTCTTCCTGCGCGTCGTCCACATCCTGCATGCAGTCGGCATCCAGACGCAGCGCCAATTCCACGTCCGCTGCCGGAATCGTCGTGAAGTACTGCGTAATATTCTGCTGCGTGTCCGCGTTGCTCAGCCCGCCCAGCTGCGCGTAAATGGCCGCAATCTGGTCGCCGGTGATATCGTGGCATCCGCGGAACGCCATATGCTCTTGCGCGTGCGCCATTCCGGGAAATCCCGCAGGCGTCTCGTCCCCGCCCACCAGGTAATTCTGCATAACGGTAACGACCGGCGCCAACGTGTCGCGCACGATCACTACCCGCATCCCATTGTCCAAGGTAGCCCGCGTGACGTTGGCATCCTTTGGGCCCGCGTCCTGCGCAAACACTGTGCACCCGCACACCAAAATCAAAACCATCACCTTAACGAAAGACCGCGGCATCATCCCTCCCGGAAAGTCGCCTGATATCTGCACACTAGGATGCTAGTCGAAGGCAACACGTAGTGCCAAATCGTGGCGGGTGGACCTTCTTCTTTGAGAAGCTCGGAATAGACAAGAACGGCAAATCAGTTTCCACGACGCGCCAAGACGAAACAACTACCGGCCGCTGGCGCCGCGCAGCTCATACCCTAGACGCCGCGCGCAATCGCCTAAAATCTCCGCCTCCCAGGCCGGCCGCTGCGTGTTCTTCGGGTGCGTCCGATCGCTCGGCATTCTTCCCGTCAGGTGCAGGAACACCACCGCGGAGTGCTTGTACGCCGGCACCGGCTCGCGAAACGCAACGTTGCCCAAATGTTGCAGAGCATCCGACAGTGCGAAATAAGCGGGATCGCTCGCCTCCCACAGCCGGTCGCGCTCGGCAAATTTCTCCGGCGCGAACGTCGCCAGCCCCAGCAAATAGTCCGATCCATACTCGATCATATTAATTCCCAGATCATTGCCCGTATAAATCCGAAAATCCGGCCGGCGCGCGTCGCGCAGCGCCAGTCTCTCAAGCTCCACCCGCCGGTCCAGCGAAGAATGTTTCATCCCCTGAATCTCCGGAATATCCATCAACCGCTCCACCGTCTCCGCGTCAAAAATCTCGCCATTCGGGGCAAACATTCGGCCCAGTTCGAAAGCCAACACGCTCGCATACCCGCGGCAAGTTTCTCGATACGCCGCGGCCTTTTCCTTCGCCGCCTTTCCGTGAAGCTGGCTCGTCTGAAACAGAATCGGCGTTCCCCCGAATTCCACGATCGCATCCATCTGCCGCCGATACAGTTCGACGACTCCGCCAGTCTGCCCCTCGATATACGCCCCCGCAACGAAGGGCACATCCTTCCCCAGCGCCTCCCGCGTCCATTCCAGAACGCTGCGTCTCTCCGCCTCGGTGAGAAAATTCACATAGCCGGTATCCATATTCACGGCGTTCATCAAGCCGGCCCGCTGCGTAGCCGCCAGGTGTTTCTGAAACGCTGCAACGGCAATGCGCCCATCGCTCTCAAACGGCAGCAGCGCCGCCGCAATCCCGTGAATTTTGCGATGCACCCGCTCGCGTTCGAATAGCGATTCTGAACTCACGCCCGCCTCGCCTTTGCCAATTTCAATTTCCCGGCCATTTCCGAAATCTTGTAGTGTTCGTCCAGCGGATAACATCCCGACGGCAATCCCATCCGCGGCGCCGTCGTGCAATCGCTGAACGTCCGGCACACCAGCCGGTGCTGAATCGTCCGCCCCTCCACCGCGTCCAGTAGCAGCCCCGGATACGACAGCGTCATTCGCCCCAATCCCACCAGGTCGACCCACCCTTCCCGCACCGCCGCTTGCGCCACGTGCGGAAGAAAATCCTGCAAATAGCTGTAACCCGTGCCCATCACAATTAAATTCGGAAACTCCGACTTCAACTCGCGCGCTGCCACCATCTGCCGCGCCACGCCGAGCAAAGGATCCTCCGGCGGCTGGTAACCGTCCGATGGCGGATACAGCGCCGGCCGCTGCACATGCGGATTATAGTAAGGACTCCCCGCCGTCAGGTTCACCAGCGAAATCCCCAGCTCCTCCAGCAGCGCCAAAAACTTTTTCGTCTCCGATAAGTCCATCTCCGTGGGGCAATTCGAATCCACGCCGAATCCCCACCGGTACGGAATCAAGTGCGCATGCGGCTCAGGAATTCCCGGCCCCGTCTTTCCCGGCGAAGACAGCTCCGGATCCGGCCGGTACGGCACGGTGTCAAACGCCGACAAACGCACGCCGATCCGCAGCCCAGGCGCGCCAGCGCGAATGCCCGCCACCACCTCGCGCAAAAATCGCGTGCGATTCTCGAACGACCCTCCATACTTTCCCGGCCGCGTATGCGCACTAAGAAATTCGTGCCCCAGATAACCGTGGCAGTGCTTTACATCGACAAAATCAAATCCCAAATCCGCAGCCGCCCATCCGCGGTCAATCCCACGCGCCGATCCAGGATCGGATGGTGATACAAAATCTTCGGCTCCGGCCGATTGTGTACGTTTGGACGGCAATATCTTCCCGAATGCGTGAGTTGCAATCCCACCAACGGCGCGTCATCCGATCCGCACGTTTCGCGATGCGCCTCCAGCAACCCGTCCCGCAATTTCGCCAGGCCAGCATACGTCTGCCGCGCAATCAACAGCTGATTCGGATTCGCCCGTCCCTCGTGGGAAACGGCCACCGCCTCGCTGCCCCAGATCAGTTTCGCGCCGCTATTCCCGAACCGCCGCCATCGCCGAAATGTATTCTCGCTGGGATTCCCGTCCGCCAACCCATCCCAACCCTCCATGGGCTGAATCGCGATCCGGTTGCCCAGTTCCGCTCCGCCGCGCCGCAGCGGCCACGACAAAGGTGACTCCGCCCCGCTCGCCAATTCGCGATCGCACGGAATCGTCACCCCGATCGCCTGTAGATGCTCCTGAAAACGCTGCACATCCTTCACCGCGCCGAGCCGCAGAATCGGAATCACGCCCGCACGCCCCGCTTCGGCAAAGCCGTCACCGCCGTCGCCCCCAGCAAAGCCATCCCTATCAAAATCAAGCAGCCTCCCGACTCCCCAGCATTCGCACGTCAAACAATTCCGCCGTCATC
>JBEKWY010000126.1:0-14563 GCA_049512575.1 Candidatus Acidiferrum sp. | reverse complement strand
GCGGGGTGACGATGAGAAACTCCGCGCCTTCTACAATGTCTGCCGCCACCACGCCGCTGCCGTCGTCCCCGAAGCCCAAGGCTGCGCCAAACAATTTCGCTGCCCTTACCACGGCTGGACTTACGGAATCGATGGCGCCCTCAAAGGGATGGTGGAGTTCGACGGCGTCTGCAATTTCGATCGAGCCGACAACGGCCTGGTGCCCATCCGCCTGGATGTCTGGGAAAACTTCGTCTTCGTCAACCTCGATGGGCAAGCCGCACCGCTGCAAAAGTTCCTCGGCGCGGTCCCCGGTCTCGTAGCCCCACTCGGGTTAACCAAGAAACTCCACTACTTCGACCGCCGGATCTATCCGCTCAACTGCAACTGGAAGGTCTATGTGGACAACTATCTCGACGGCGGCTATCACGTCCCCCACGCCCACAAAGGCCTCAGCAGCGTCATCGAATACACCAAGTACACCATCGAAAATTTCGAGCGCGCCTGCCTGCAATCCAGCCCGCTCTCGTCCGACGGCGGCACCGCCGCGGGAGTAGCCGCCACCCGCCAGGGCCGAGCCTTCTATCTCTGGATCTATCCCAATTTTATGGTCAACGCCTATGAAGGCGTGATGGACACCAACATCGTCGTGCCGCTGGGCACCGATAAGTGCGCCGTCATCTTCGACTATTATTTTGCCGACACCAGCGCGGCTGCCGAAGCCCACAATCGCGAGAGCATCGCCGTAAGCGAAAAAGTGCAAGACGAAGACATGGCCATCTGCGACGCCGTCCAGCGCGGCCTGCACTCCCGCGCCTACGTCGCCGGGCGTCTCTCGGTGCGCCGCGAAGCCGGCGAACACCTCTTTCACCGGTTGCTCCACGCGGACCTGACCTCCGCCCTTGCGCATCCAACCACGTCCGCCGCCTACGCGCATAAGTGAGCGACCCGATGGCGAGAGATCGTCGAATCATTCCGCATGGATCATCACCCGTCCTTCAGGCATCAAACGCGAGCAAGCCAAGGAGCGTGCAATGGCCGACGCAGGATCATCAAAGCAAGGACCTTCCGCAATACCGCCGGACGACCCCCGTCGCAAGCTCGCCGCGGTGCGAGTGGATGACGATCAGAAGGTCCGCCATATCGGAGTGGTTGGCGATACCTATACGATCCTCCTCACCGGCGAAGATACCGCCGGCCGGTATTGCCTGATCGATATGGTGGTACCGCCCGGCGGCGGGCCGCCGCCGCACCGTCACGATTTCGAGGAGACGTTCACGCTGTTGGAGGGCGAAATCGATTTTATATTTCGCGGCGAAAAACACGCCGCGCGGAGCGGCGAAACCGTGCACGTTCCGGCGAACGCCCCGCATCAATTCCGCAACTCCTCGCCGCATGCAGCCAGAATGCTTTGCATCTGTTCGCCGGCCGGTCCGGAGAAATTCTTCCTGGAACTTGGGGTGCCGGTTGCAACCCGGACGGCCTCTCCGCCCAAGCTGGATGAAGCGGGGCGGGCGGCGTTCATCGCCAAGGCGACTGCACTCGCCCCGAAATATCGAACAGAGCTGCTGGAACACGCCTGAGAATGTTCTCTACCGTCGAGCCGAGCGTGCCCCCTTGCGCTCCCGGCCAGACAGGTTAAATTGGAGGCCTATGACAGCCCAGCGCGATGCCGAAAAGCGAACCGTCGCGGAGGCCGCCCTCCGCTGGGTACGAACTGGGATGCGCCTGGGCTTGGGAAGTGGCTCCACTTCTCATTGTTTCATCGAGGTCCTGGGTGAGCGCGTCCGCCGCGGCGAGTTGAGCGTGGAAGGCATCGCAACGTCCCGGGATAGTGAGGAACTCGCTCGCCAGTCGGGCATTCCTCTGATAACTCCGCGCCGGGGACTGGTCTTGGATTTGGATGTGGACGGGGCAGATGAAATTGCTCCCGACCTGAGTCTGACTAAAGGAGGAGGCGGCGCCCTGCTTCGCGAAAAGGTGGTGGCGCGAGCTTCGCGATACTTCCTGGTTCTTGCCGACTATTCTAAACGGGTCCAGCACTTGGGAGCTTTTCCCTTGCCGCTTGAGGTTGTTCCCTTCACATTGCCTTGGGTGATGGACGAGGTCGCCAAGATCGGCGGCAATCCGGTTCTCCGAATGAAGCCGCACTCAGGCTCAGCAGAAGAGATTTACTTGACCGACCAGCAGAATTACATCTTGGATTGCAAGTTCGGAGTCATTGAAAATCCTGCCGATCTGGCCAGTCGGTTGGAAAAGATCCCAGGCGTAGCCGAGCACGGGCTCTTCCTCGGCTACGCGAAATCCGCTCTCATCGCTCATGAATCGGAAGTACTGGTGTTGCGGCCCAACGTTGCCGCGGAGCCGATCGAAAAATTTCAGGCTCTTCCGTAGCCGCTACGGTCTTCGCTGGCCATGCCCGAACGGGCCAGTACTTCTAGCCCAAAAACCCCATTGTGCGGCGCGCTGGCGCTCGTTCATAATCGCCATATTATGAAACAAGCACCGGACGCACCGCTGAAACAGCTCGACGATTGGGACGATTTTGTCGCCACGCGCTATCGCCAGGGCAAGTCTGAGGAAGAATTCCGGAATTACCAGGCGGACGCCAACCCCACGGTCACCGAGTTTTACCGCCAGAATCACGCGTACCAGACCTTTGATTTTGTGATCCGGAAGAAGGCCGAATATTGCGGCTTGACGCGCGGCAAGAAGAGCATTTGGGAGATGGCGGAGTTCTTGAACACGCTGGTGGACGACAGCGATCCCGATACGGACCTTACGCAGACCGAACACTTGCTGCAGACGTCGGAAGCAATTCGCAAGGATGGGCATCCGCGATGGTTCGTTCTAGCGGGTTTCTTGCACGATCTCGGGAAAGTGCTGTGCTTGTATGGGGAGCCGCAGTGGGCCGTGGTCGGCGACACGTTCCCAGTGGGTTGCGCGTATTCGGACGAGATCGTGTTCCCGGAGTTCTTCGCGGCGAATCCAGATA
Source organism: Candidatus Acidiferrum sp. (assembly GCA_049512575.1). Taxonomy (GTDB): domain Bacteria; phylum Acidobacteriota; class Terriglobia; order Acidiferrales; family UBA7541; genus Acidiferrum. The sequence continues at coordinate 11,589 of JBEKWY010000126.1, read as the reverse complement.
GCAAGAGGGCGAAATACCAGTCGGAACTGGGGATTTACGAGCAGCATTGCGGGCTCGACAATGTGCACCTTTCATTCGGACATGACGAATACGTCTTCCAGGTCACGCGGAAGTACGTACCGGAAGAGGCGCAGTACATGCTGCGGTACCATTCGTTTTATCCGGCGCACCGGCATGGAGCGTATCGCCATCTGATGAACGCGCACGACGAGCAAATGCTGGAGTGGGTGCGGAAATTCAACGAATACGATCTGTATTCGAAGGGCCGCGAACGGCCGAACCAGCGCGAGATCCTTCCTTATTATAAAGAGCTGGTCGCAGAGTTTTTCCCCGAGCGGATTGACTGGTAGTTGTCCGCGGACGGGCACTTGCCCTGATATCCCGGCTGCCCGAACTCGGCATTTTCCACCGGGTGTCTCCCTCCGATCCGAGTAACCTGCCCGCTACATTTGAAGTCGGACGTGATAGTGTGCGCTCAAATCCCGAAGGCGGAAGCTATCCATGCTCGAGGCGTCCCAGCCGCTTCCTCGAGCGCTCCAAAATCGCCGAGGTGCGATGAACTTGTCATGGAGGAAAACTCGCCGCGGCAGTCGAATCGCACCACTGACCCTCTGTCTCTGTTTCGGGTTTTCGTACCAGGCCCTGAACGCGCAGACCGTGAAGGTGCATGTGTCGTCCAAGTCGGGCGACCGGATTGCGGCCAAGGCCGATATGCAATTTGCGGATTCCAAGCCAGCTGGCGGCGCGACGTTCCAAATCAACGACGCGGTGAGATATCAGAAGATGGACGGATTTGGCGCGTCCCTCATGGAAGCTGGCCTCATCACCCTGAATACGCTGCCCGCGGAGAAGCAGGAAGACGTGCTGCGGTCGCTGTTTGATCCACAGGAGGGCGCGGGTTTTACGGCGATGAAAACGCCTGTCGGTGGAACCGACTTCCAGTCCGCGGGGTCGTGGTACACGTATGACGACTCGCCGGGCGACACGGAATTGAAAAATTTCTCGGTCGAGCGTGATTTTGGGCCCAACGGCGTCGGTACATACATCTTGCGTGCGCGAAAGTACGGCAACTTCGCGTTGCAGGCTCCGATGGACTATCCGCCGGACTGGATGCTTTACAACGTGAAGAAGCACCAGGATATCGAGCCGAAATATTATCCGGTGCTTGCAAAATACTTCGTACGGTACCTCGAGGAGTACAAGAAGCGCGGCATCGCTATCGATTATCTGAGCTTGTTCAATGAACCGGAAAAGGTCTACACGAAGATCAAGTATCCCGAGATTCGTACGCTACTTCGGGATTTCGTCGGCCCGGCCGTCGTGCAATCCGGCTTGCCTACCAAGATGATGCTCAGCGAGGCCCCGGAACGCGGCGATGCGTACAAACGCTACCCTGTGGTGCTCGACGATCCTGGGGCACGCAAATTTGTATCGGTGGCCGGCTATCACGGGTACGACTACAAGCACTTTGACAAAATTGCCCGGCTAGAGGCGCGGTATCCCGATCTTCCGTTTTGGATGGACGAATTCTGTTACGCCTACGAAGCTGGGATTCCACGTAGCAAGAAGCTTCCGGTCTATGACTTCGACGACGGCGATTACTGGGGCAATACGATCTTCGGCGATCTGGAAGCCGGAACTTCCGCATGGCTCTATTGGAATGCCATTCTGGACGAAACTGGCGGGCCGTGGGCGGTCTCCGTTGTCCACGGTAACCCGGATCCAAACGTGCAGCACCCGGTCGTCATCATCAACAAGACGACGCACGAGGTGACTTACACCGGCACCTACTACTACCTGGCGCATTTCAGCAAATTTGTGCGCCCTGGCGCGACGCGCGTACAGGTGAACGGGAAAAGTCAGGGCGTGCGCGTCATGGCTTTTCAAACGCCGGAAGGAGGCATTGTCGCCCAGCTCTTGAATAGTCAGAATTCGGATTCATCGGTGAACCTTGTTTATCGAGGACGAACCCTTTCAATATCTTTGCCCGCGCGGTCCATCACGACAGCTGCCTGGTGACTGCATGCATGGGTTCGCGCGCATCTCCCTTGTCCCGATCGCATTTGACCCGATCCTCCACGTCACTTATACTTATTCTTCGAGTTTGCAGGGTGATTTCTCACCTGTCTGGCCTCTCTAAAGCTTACGTTCTCTGATCGCACTCAGGGGCGCATACTGTCGTGACCAGCGGACCTTCCCTGCGCGACATTTCTTTTGGAGCGCCTGCGAAGACGCCGCATCGAAAGGATTCCCATGGCTGAAGCAACTGGAGCAGCAACCTGCCGCCGCGAGCTCGATCTCGAGATTCCCGCGGATGAAGTCACCAAGAAACTGGAGAGCGTCGCAAAAGAATTTGCGCGCGTCGCCCGTGTCCCCGGTTTCCGTCCCGGCAAGGCGCCAGTCTCTCTGATTCGCCGGCGCTTCGCCGACGATATCAAGGGCGAAGTCGTGCAGTCTCTCGTGCCAGAGCGCGTGGAAAAGGCCGTCAGCGAGCAGAAACTCACGCCCGTCTCGCAGCCGCAGGTCGAAAAGCTCGACTTCACCGAAGGCCAGCCCCTCAAGTTCCGGGCAGTCTTCGAGGTTCTCCCCGAATTTGATCTTGCCAACTATAAAGACCTTGATCTTGAAATGCCCGCCATGGATGTGACCGACGACGATGTAACCAAGGAAATCGAAACCCTGCGCGAACGCGCCGCCGCTTTCGCTCCGGTCGAAGGGCGCCCGGCGGAGAACGGCGACTACGTCCAACTGAAAATCATGGGCACGCCCGAAGGTGGCGGCGAACCTATCCAGGCCGACAGCGTCCTGTGCCACATCGGCGCGGAAGAGACCATGGAGCCGTTCAACGAGAACTTGCGCGGCGCAAACACCGGCGACCACAAGAACTTCGACGTCGCTTATCCCGCCGACTACCCTGACGCTAAGCTTGCAGGCAAGACCTATCACTACGCCGTAGAGGTCCTCGGCATCAAGAACAAGAAACTGCCGGAGCTAAACGATGAGTTCGCCAAGGACGTCAGCGATGCGGCCACCCTCGACGAGCTGAAGACAAAAATCCGCGAAGGCCTCGAACACCAGCGCGACCACAAGCACAAAGAACTCCTCCGCGAAAAGGTCCTTGCCGCCGTCGTCAAGCTCCATGACTTCCCTGTACCGGAATCTTTGGTTCAGCATCAAATGGATGTGCGCCTGGAACGCGTGGTTCGTTCGCTGGCCGCGCAAGGTGTGGACCCTCGAGCCGTAAATGTCGATTGGGTAACCCTGCGCAGCCGGCAGCAAGAGCGCGCTTCCGACGACGTGAAAGCAGAGTTGATCGTGGATCGCATCGCCACCGCTGAAAGTATCGACGTCACCGACGAAGAGGTGAACGCCGAGTTGGAACACGCGGCCAGTCATAGTGGCGAATCCGCAGCTGCAATTCATGCTCGTTTGACAAAGCAAGGCACGCTCGATAGGATGAAAGCGAAGCTGCGGAGTGACAAAACTCTCGATTGGCTCGCGCAGAATTCCCGAATTCGCACCGTCGCCGCGGCGGAAACGAAGTGACACGGTTCGGGCTCCCAGAGGTCACAACCTTTACTCAAATGAAAACTTCCGACGAACCAGAATACCGCGGGACGACACTCGTACCCATGGTGGTCGAGCAAACCAGCCGTGGCGAACGCGCCTACGATATCTACTCCCGGCTGCTCAAAGAGCACATCATCTTTATTGGCACGCCGATTGACGACCATGTTGCCAATCTGGCCACCGCCCAGATGCTGTTTCTCCAGGCCGAAGACCCCGAGCGCGATATTCAGCTATACATCAATTCGCCGGGCGGCTCGATCACCGCGGGTTTCGCGATCTACGACACCATGCAATTCGTGAAGCCCGACGTCGTCACGACCTGCGTCGGCCAGGCCGCGTCCATCGCGGCGGTATTGCTTGCCGGCGGCGCTCCCAAAAAGCGCTTCGCTCTGCCCAACGCCCGCATCCTGATCCACCAACCCTGGATGTCCGGCCTCGGCGGTCAAGCCACTGACATTGATCTGCACGCAAAAGAGATTCTGCGCATGCGCACCATGATCAACAAATTGCTCGCGCAACATAGCGGACAGACCGTCGACCGCATTGAAAAGGATGTCGAGCGCGATTTCATCATGAACCCCGAACAAGCCAAAGAGTACGGGATGATCGACGAGATCATCTATAAGCATCGCTGATTAGTCGGTGCCGGTGCGGCGCGCAACGAGTGGCCGCTTGTTCCTAAAAGTTAGCAGCAGTCGTTCAGGTTTTTCTTTCACTCAAGGGAAGATTCAGCCTAGAATGGGAACTGATCACGCTCCGTCGAATTCCGGCGGAGACGAGGGCCTGCATACCAGTGAAAAAATTCAATCCAGATGAGCCGTTGCGCTGCTCCTTCTGCCACAAGACCCAGGAGCAGGTTGAAAAACTCATCAGTTCGCCCTCGGACTATCCGCGCGCGTACATCTGCAACGAATGTGTCAGTGTCTGCCAGACCATTCTTGAGGACGAAAAGCGCGAGCAGGCTGCTGCTCCCGCGCGCCGGCTTCCGCGCCCTCCGGAGATCAAGCAGTTCCTTGACGGCTACGTCATCGGCCAGGATCGCACCAAGAAGAAGCTTGCTGTCGCTGTCTACAACCATTACAAGCGCATCTTCCTGAACAAACAGCCGGGCGACGTCGAGTTGAGCAAGTCGAACATTCTCTTGATTGGACCCACCGGAACGGGCAAGACACTCCTTGCGCAAACGCTTTCCCGCATGCTCGATGTGCCGTTCGCCATCGTTGACGCCACCACCCTCACCGAGGCGGGTTACGTCGGCGAAGACGTCGAAAACATCATCTTGAAACTGCTGCAAGCCGCTGACGGCGACGTCCAGAAAGCGCAGCAAGGTATCATTTATATAGACGAAATCGACAAGATCGCCAAAAAGGACGAGAACCCTTCGATCACCCGCGACGTTTCCGGCGAGGGAGTTCAACAAGCGTTACTCAAGATTCTGGAAGGCACCGTAGCCAACGTTCCGCCACAGGGCGGCCGTAAACACCCGCACCAGGAATTTACTCCGGTCGATACCACCAACATCCTGTTTCTCTGCGGCGGCGCTTTCGTGGGCCTCGAAAAGATCATCGAGAAGCGCGTGGGTCGCCGCGCCCTTGGTTTCCATACCGACGCGGCCCCGTCGACAGCGCAGAAGCGCAACACCGAACTTCTGGAGCAAGTGCAGCCCGGCGACCTCATCCGCTACGGCCTTATCCCGGAATTCGTCGGCCGCTTACCCGTCGCGGGCGTGATGAACGATCTCGACAAGCCCGCGCTGGTGCGCATTTTGACCGAGCCGAAAAACGCCTTGCTCAAGCAATATCAACGTTTGTTCGAATTCGAAAACGTCCGCCTCCGCTTCACGGATGATGCTCTCGCCACCGTCGCCGAGTTAGCTCTTCAGCGCAAAGTCGGCGCTCGAGGCTTGCGCATGATCCTCGAAGACCTCATGCTCGAAGTGATGTATCACTTGCCGATGCAGCGCAAAGTGCGCGACTTCGTGGTCACCGAAGACATGGTCCGCACTCGCGAGATCAACTGGAGCTTGCTCGAAAAAGCTGGTTAAGCTGCTTCGCGCTTCCGAAAACCGGCCTGCTTTTGGCCGCTTGAGGTGAAATTCAGGGACCCAATGTTCAATCGAGAAAAACAGGAAATGAAGCGCGTACCCATGATGCCGGTGCGCGACATGGTTATTTTCCCCCAGCAGATGACCCCCTTCATCGTCGGCCGCGAAGCCAGCGTCCGCGCTCTCGAAGAGGCTCTCACCGGGGACAAAAAGATCTTCCTGTCCACCCAGCACGATGCCTCGGTGGACGATCCCAAGCCGGAAGAGATTTATGCCGTAGGAACGCTCGCCAATATCGTGCAGAGCGTCAAGCTTCCGGACGGCAACATCAAGGTTCTCGTTGAAGGCGTCGAACGTGCCCGCGCGCTGTCCATCGCCACGGAAGAAGGCTTTTTCCGCGCCACGGTCCGCCTGCTGAACGCCCGCGTCGAGCCCTCCCCGGCCGTCGAGCAGACCGTCCAGAAAATTACCGGCCTCTACGAGCAGTTCATCAAGCTTTCGCAATCTCTGAACTACGACACCATGATCGCCGCCGCGCGCGTCGATGATCCGGCCCGTCTTTCCGACACCATTGCGGCCAATCTCCAGCTTCCCGTCGACGAAAAGCAGGATCTCCTCGAAACCGTAGATCCTATCGAGCGCCTCAATCGCATCGGCGACATCCTCGAAATCGAGCTTGAAAAGCTAAACGTCGATCGCAATATCAACACCCGCGTAAAGCGCCAGATGGAGCGCGCGCAAAAAGAGTACTACCTCAACGAGAAGCTCAAGGCCATTCAGAAAGAGCTCGGCCGTGGCGAAAAGAACGAAATCGACGAGCTCAAGAAGAAAATCGACGCCGCAGGCATGTCCAAAGAAGTCCACGAAAAGGCCGTCCAGGAGCTCAAGCGCCTGGAATTGATGCCTCCGATGTCCGCGGAATCCACGGTCAGCCGCAACTATCTCGACTGGCTCCTCGCCGTGCCCTGGAAGAAAAAATCCAAGGAAATCCGCGACATTCTCGCCGCCGAAAAAATTCTCAACGAAGAACACTACGGCCTCGAGAAAATCAAAGACCGCATTCTCGAATTTCTGGCCGTCCGCCAGCTGGTAAAGAATCCCAAAGGCTCAATTCTGTGCTTCGTAGGTCCTCCAGGCGTGGGCAAGACCTCCCTGGCCATGTCCATCGGCCACGCCACCGGCCGCAAATTCGTCCGCGTCTCCCTGGGCGGCGTGCGCGATGAAGCCGAAATTCGCGGCCATCGCCGCACTTACATCGGCGCCCTGCCCGGCCAGATCATCCAGATGATGAAGAAAGCCGGCACGGTAAATCCGATCTTCGTCCTCGATGAAGTCGATAAAATGTCCATGGATTTCCGCGGCGATCCATCGGCCGCTTTGATGGAAGTTCTCGACCCCGAGCTGAACCACGCCTTCACCGACCATTACCTCGACGTCGAATACGATCTCTCGAAAGTAATGTTCGTCTGCACCGCCAACGTGCTGCACACCATTCCGCAGCCCTTGCAGGACCGCATGGAAGTCCTGCGCATCCCCGGCTACACCGAGCAGGAAAAGTTGCAGATCGCCAAGCGCTTCCTGGTCAAGCGCCAGCGCGAAGCCACGGGTCTGACCGACAAGAATCTCGGCTTCACCGACGAAGGCCTGCTGCACATTATCCGGCACTATACCCACGAAGCCGGCGTCCGCAGCCTCGAACGCGAGATCCAAAATGTCAGCCGTAAGATGGCCCGCAAAGTAGTCACCGAGGGCGCCACCGTAAACGCCGAAATCACGCCAGCCAATGCCGGCGATTACCTGGGCATTCTGAAATATCGCGAGCTATGGCTTGAGAAGCACAATGAAATCGGCCTGACCACCGGCCTGGCCTGGACCGAAGTCGGCGGCTCCGTACTCTCGACTGAAGCCACCTTCATGGAGGGCAAAGGCCGTCTCAACCTCACCGGTAAACTGGGCGACGTCATGCAGGAAAGTGCGCAAGCTGCCATGGCCTACATCCGCTCGCGTTCCCACGTCTTCGGTTTGCCCAAAGATTTCTACCGCAACATCGACATTCACGTGCATGTCCCGGAAGGCGCCATTCCCAAGGACGGCCCCTCCGCCGGCATCACGATTTGCAACTCCATCGTCAGCGCGCTCACCCGCATTCCGGTCCGCCGCGACGTTACCATGACCGGCGAGATCACCCTGCGCGGTAAGGTCCTGCCCATCGGCGGCGTAAAAGAAAAACTTCTCGCCGCCCATCGAATGGGCTTGCGCACAGTGCTCCTTCCGAAGGATAATGAGAAGGACCTGGCGGATATCCCGCAGGAAATCCTCGCGAGCCTTACGGTACACTTCGTAGAAAATATGGATGAAGTGCTGCAGATCGCGCTTGAGCGCCTGATCGTGCCGCTGGAACATGCCGCAGTTGCGCCCGTTGCGGAACCTTTCGTCGGTAGCACCGAGAAAGACAAGAGTTTGACCAACTAACAGCGTCGTTCGGCCCAGGCTCGTCCCCCCGCCTGATCTCGACCCCGTCGGGTTCATGCGGCACGGAACGCGGCCTACAGTTCGCTCGGTCCGGCAGCGCCACCGGTTGTCACAAAGTCTGGTTCGCCCTTCTTGGCAGATGATCGTTCATCCGCCAGGGCGGAGCGCCACCCCGTATGCAATCCGGAGTTTCAGGTCAATTTCACCAAGTAAAGTTCACCAATCAAAGTTAAGGACATATGAAGGAAACAAGCGTTGAAGGAAACAATCAGATGAGTATCAGCCTTGCCGAGCTGAAGGAAAAAAACATCACCGACTTGGCGAAGATCGCCAAGGAGTTGAATATCCCCGGCGCATCCGGCATGCGCAAGCAGGAGCTGATCTTCCAGATCCTCCGTGCCCAAACCGAAAAGAACGGTTTGATCTTCTCCGAAGGCGTCCTCGAATGTCTCCCCGATGGTTTCGGGTTTCTCCGCGCCCCTGAATACAACTACCTCCCCGGCCCGGATGACATTTACGTCTCTCCCTCACAAATCCGCAAGTTCGATCTTCGCACCGGCGACACCGTCTCCGGGCAGGTCCGTCCGCCGAAAGATGGCGAGCGCTACTTTGCCTTGATCAAGGTCGAAGCGGTCAACTTCGAAGATCCCGAAGTCGCGCGCAACAAAATCTTTTTCGACAACCTGACGCCGCTCTATCCCCAGGGCCGGCTGAAGATGGAAACGACCAAGGAAAACATGACCGGTCGCGTCCTCGATCTTCTGTGTCCGGTCGGCAAGGGCCAGCGCGGTCTGATCGTCGCCCCACCGCGCACCGGTAAGACGATGATGCTGCAATCGATCGCGAATTCGATCACCGTCAATCACCCGGAGGTCGCGCTCATCGTTCTGCTGATCGACGAGCGCCCCGAAGAAGTCACCGACATGCAGCGCACCGTAAAGGGCGAAGTCATCAGCTCCACCTTCGACGAACCGCCCCAGCGCCACATCCAAGTCGCCGAAATGGTCCTCGAAAAGGCCAAGCGCCTGGTCGAGCACAAGCGCGACGTTGTCGTTCTGCTGGACTCCGTCACCCGCCTGGCCCGCGCCTACAACGCCGTCACCCCGCCGTCCGGCAAGGTTCTCTCCGGCGGTATCGACGCCAACGCCCTCCAGCGCCCGCGCCGTTTCTTCGCCGCCGCCCGCCACGTCGAAGAAGGCGGATCGCTCACCATCATCGCCACTGCGCTCATCGACACCGGCAGCCGCATGGACGACGTCATCTTCGAAGAGTTCAAGGGCACCGGCAACATGGAAATCAACCTGGACCGCCGCCTCTCCGACAAGCGCGTCTTTCCCGCCATCGACATTCAGCGCTCCGGCACCCGAAAGGACGAGTTGCTCCTGCCGCCCGACGAGCTGAGCCGCGTCTGGGTCCTTCGCAAGGTCCTGAGCCCCCTCTCGACGGTCGAAGCCATGGAGCTGCTGATAAGCCGCCTGACCAAGAACAAGACCAACACCGAGTTTCTGGGCTCGATGTCCGCCCCAACCTGAGCTACCTGCGGCCAATGTAGCGCGGGGCGCAGTCCGCGGAGCCCTGCGGTTTTCGCCACACAGCAAAGTTTGCTCGGAACTTCGGAGCTCTACTTTCGAGTATAGTTAAACTCAGCATCCCCTCCCGCACGTTCTCCTCCCGAACGCGTCACGACGCCGTCCCCTTGGGTGTATTCCCGTTTTCGTCAGGGCACGGCTTGAGCCGTGCCGTAACGGAAGCGAATCAAGAAGGCTTTAGCCGCTGAGGGCTCGGATTTTCGTCAAGTCGCGACTTCAGCCGTACCACAACTGTCATGAATCACATCTTGATTCGTCTGCAGCAGAAGGAGCAGATGTGTACGAAAAATTCATCGCCCGCCAGCCGATCTTCGACGACAAGCTAAAGCTTTTCGCCTACGAACTGCTGTTCCGCGCCAGCCCGGAAAACTGTTTTCGCCCCCAAAAGGAAGCCTCCAGCAGCGTCATCGTTGATTCCATCATGCTCTTCGACCTCCAGATGCTCACCGGCAACGCCAAAGCTTTTATCAACCTCGATCTCTCCGCTTTGCAACGCGGCGCCGCGCGCCTCTTGCCGCCTGATCGCGTTATCATCGAAATTCTCGAAACCATCGCTCCCACTCAAGAGGTCGTCGAGCTCTGCAAGGATCTCCGCGCCGCCGGCTATGTGCTCGCGCTCGATGATTACATCGGCCACGCCAGATGGGAGCCGCTGCTCTCTCTGGTGAAATATCTGAAGGTCGATTTTCGCGCCGCAGACAGTGACCTCCGCGCCGCCGTCGTCCGCCGCCACAAGGGTAACGGCATGCTGTTCCTCGCCGAAAAGGTCGAAACGCAAGCCGAGCTCAACGAAGCCCGTTCGCTCGGATATTCTTTTTTCCAGGGTTATTTTTTCTGCAAACCCTCGATGCTCAGCGCCCGCGAAATTCCTGCCAACAAGCTGCACTATCTTCGACTTCTCGAAGCCGTCTCCCCGGCGGCCTTCTCCCACGAAGTCATCGAAGACCTTCTCAAGGGCGACCCTTCCCTTATCTATAAGCTCCTCCGTTATCTGAACTCCCCGCTGCTCGGCCTGCGCTGTGAAGTTCATGGCGTTCGCGAAGCCATTACTTTGCTCGGCGAAAAAGAATTCCGCCGCTGGATCTCTATCCTTGCCATCGTCGCCATGGCCGGCGATAAGCCGCCGGAGCTGATTCGTACCGCTCTCACGCGCGGTTTTTTCTGCGAAGCGATGGCGCACCCAGCCGGGATTTCCTCGCAAAGCTCCGACCTTTTCTTGCTGGGCCTGCTTTCGGTCACCGACGCCATCCTCGACCGTCCCATCCAGGAAATCCTCACCGGTCTTCCTATATCACCCGACGTCCGCACTGCTCTGTGCGGCGGCGCCAGCCGCTTTCGCGACATCTACGACATCCTGCTCGCCTACGAACGCGCCGACTGGCCCGCCCTAACCGCGACCGCCGCCCGCCTGGGCCCAGTCGAATCTCTCATTCCCGATTGCTATGCAGCCGCCACAGCCCGCACCGCCGCCCTGGCCACCTAAGCCCCGGCCTAATAGGCAATGGCTCCAATACATTTAGCGCTATGATGCACCCTGCCAAAAGGAGCCAACCCGTGCGCATCGTCAAATCAGAAATTCATCGCACCCTTATTTGCAAGGTCGGCATTCAATTCTGCTTCGCGGCTCTTCTGTCACTTCCTTTCTCGACTCCAGTCCGCTCGGCCGAAAAATCCACCGCGCCTCAGCTCATTGCGCTCGCCAAGTCCGACAGTCCTTCCCTCCCGGACGCCGTCAACACGACCTTCGACGCCAAAGACCTGAAAGCGGGAACCGCCTGGGTCGGCCGCGGCCCCGATTTCTTCTTCGCGATTCAGGCGTCGTCAAAGCCCGCGCTGTTCATCGACGACGCTGCCGGCCCCGAGACACATCAGCTCGGAAAATCCGATCTCTGGTACGCGGTCGCCCACATCGAG
>JBEKWY010000125.1:0-14567 GCA_049512575.1 Candidatus Acidiferrum sp. | reverse complement strand
CACGCCATCACTTTTCACGGGCAGGAAGCGCATTCGGGTTCGACGCCCATGAATGCGCGGCACGATGCGCTGGCGGCGGCCGCAAAACTCGCGCTGGAAATTCGCGCCATCGCCGGGCAACATTCCGACGCGGTTTGCACGGTGGGCAGCGTCAAGACATTTCCGGGGATCGTCACCGCAGTGGTCGGGCGTTGCGAGGCTACGCTCGATCAGCGCGACCTCGATCCTGTGGTGCTTGCGACGATGTTTCGCGAGGCACGCCAAGCCAGCGAGCGGTTCGCACGGGAAGAGCGCTGCACCGTGGAATGGTCGCGCATCTGGAACATCGAACCGATCGCGTTTCACCCGGCGCTTCTGGATTTGTGCGATCAAGCTATCCGCGAAGTCGCCACGGCCACGCACCGTATGCCCTCCGGTCCTTTGCACGACGCCGCGGAAGTCTCGCGCGCGGGAATTCCTACCGTGATGATGTTCGTGCAATCCGTCGGCGGCATCAGCCACAATAAAATTGAGGATACGCGCGAAGAGCATTTGGAGATGGCGGTCTCCGCGTTTGACCGCTTGGCCAGCAAGACCATCGCTTACCTCACGTAGATCGGCTACGCGTTCGCGAAATGAGCCATCGTCTGGAAAAACCGGTCCCGTTTTCCATGGGTCACTTGTGAACGACGAATCGCAGGCGGTCGTTGGAAAGAAACGCATCGGAATTTTTTGCGTTGTGGCGATCGCGGCCGTTCTTTTTGGAACGTTGTGGCCGTTCAATCCCTGGCCTGCAAATAAAGTAAGCTGGCTGGCCGCGGCGAATGGACTTCGATTCGAGCAGTCGGGTGTGGTGCTCAGCGAAGCGCCCTTGCGGCCGGCCCAAGAAAATCCCAGCGTAAAATCGTGCAGCCTTGAGCTACTGCTTCGCCCGGCGAGCGTCGGAGTGTCCGACACCATTCTGGCTTTTTATGTTCCCAACAATCCGAAGCAGCTCCTTATTCGCCAGTGGACGGACGGCTTACTGGTTAACCACGAATTCGTGGATGCAAACGGCAAGCCCAGAGGGACCAAATTCGACGTGGACCACGCTTTTCAGGCGGGAAAGCTCCTGCTGATAACGATGATCTTTGGTCCGAACGGCACCGTCGTCTACCGCAACGCCTCGCAGGCGCAGTCTTTTCCCCGGTTTGCGATCTCGCCGAGCGAGGTATCGGGCCAGATTGTGATGGGAACTTCTCCGGTGGATTACCGGCCGTGGCTGGGCGAAATCAGCGGGTTGGCGATTTATTCGAGAGCACTAAGCGCGGCGGAAGTCTCGCGCCATTACGTCGAGTGGACCTCGGGAAATACCTCCGCTCCGCCTGATCTCGACGGCGCCATCGCGCGCTACGAATTCAACGAGCGGGAGGGACGCGAAGTTCACAGCGCCGTGCCTTCCGGCCCAACGCTCGCAATCCCCGGCAGCTTCAACGTTCCCCACAAAGCCATGCTGACTTCCGCCGTGAAGGAATTCGACCCGAGTCGCCAGTATGTCGAGGATGTCGTCGAGAACATCGTGGGATTTACTCCGCTGGGCGCCATTCTTTGCGTCTATTTTTCGTTTACGCGCCCCCGCTCGCTGGCGATCCTGTACGCAACTATGATTGGAGGCGTTCTCAGTTTCGTCATCGAAGTGCTGCAGGCCTACATCCCTGGCCGAGTTTCCGGTACAACCGATATCATCACCAATACCTTAGGCGCTCTCGTGGGCGCGGCCATCGCGCGTGCCGATTGGACCCGCAGTCTTCTGCGAGCCGCCGGGTTGCTCTCCGCAGCCAAAGGCGCAGCGCCGCCGCCGAGCTAGAGTCAGCGCGTTCCCAAATCTCGTCGCATCGACCTCCAGCCCCCATCGTTAGTCCTTTTAGGTTAACGGCTTTCCATTATGGTGCAATGCCCCCGCCGTCTCTAAGATCTGCGTGACTTCTCAGTGTGGATCGGTCGGCGACGGAGTGGTCTACGTCGTGAGTGAAAACGGCGTAGGAATTGGGGAATGGTTCCCAGGGCGGAAGCAGTTTTCAATTATGCGTAAAACTTTATTCTTGTTTGCTTGCTGGTGTGGCCTGATGCAGACCGGGGGGCCGGTCGGCGTTTTGGAAGTTCGAGCTCAGGATGCCGCGGGCCAGGCGGTTTATGGCGCGAAAGGATCCCCGGACGCTCCGCAAGGGGGTTCGGCCACCGCAGGTGTATTCGCTCCTGTTCTGGACTCCGAGAAACGCCCGATCACCGCGGGCGGCTTCGTCAAAGAGGGCCCGATCCCATTCCAGGAGATCGCCGAAAAAGCGGGATTGACCTCCTGGCGTCACACCATGGGCACTCCGGCCAAGAACTACATCATCGAAACGATCGGCTCGGGCGTCGCGCTCCTGGACTATGACAACGATGGCTGGCTGGACATTTATATGGTCAACGGTTCGACCGTCGAGGCCCTCAACGGCAAGGCGGAAGCCCCACACGCGGCGCTGTTTCACAACAACCACGATGGAACGTTCACCAATGTGGCTGCCGCGGCGGGCGTCACCAACGATCGGTGGGGTTTCGGAGTCGCAGTCGGCGATTACGACAACGACGGCTGGCCGGACATTTACGTCTCCAACTTCGGGAAGAACCGCCTTTACCACAACAACCATGACGGTACCTTTACCGACGTCGCGGAAGCCGCGGGCGTCCAACTGGGAAATTGGTCCACGGGAGCCACGTTTGGTGACTACGACGGCGACGGCAAGCTGGACCTTTTCGTGCCCGGATACATTCACTGGGACATGGACAATCTTCCGCCGATACCCAATTCAGCGGAGCACGCCGTCAACTTCTGTCAATTTCGGGGGATTGGCGTCATGTGCGGGCCTCGCGGCCTGAAAGGTGAGCCCGATCACCTGTTCCACAACAACGGCGACGGGACATTCACCGATGTCAGCGAGAAGGCCGGCGTATCCGACAAGAAACACTACTATGGCTTCACATCCGTTTTCGTCGACGTCAACAATGATGGCAAGGTAGACCTGCTGGTCTCGAACGATTCCACTCCCAACTATCTTTACCTCAACAAGGGAGACGGCACCTTTAAGGACGCCAGTTTCTCTTCGGGTTTTGCCTTGAATCAGGACGGCCAGGAAGTAGCCAACATGGGCATGGCCATCGGCGATTATCGCAACAACGGTTTGCTGGATCTTTACACCGGCACGTTCTCGGACGACTACAAGCCGCTTTTCCGTAACGGGGGCAACGCCTATTACACCGAAATTGCCCCGGAAATAGGCATGGCTCAATTCACTTACCCTTTTCTCACCTGGAGCACCGAATTCATCGACTACGACAACGACGGCTGGAAGGATATTTTCGCCGTCAATGGACACGTTTATCCGCAAGTGGATCAGCACAACTTCGGAACCTCCTTCGCGCAGCGTCCTTTCTTGTTTCACAACCTGAAAAAAGGGGACAAGTTCGAGGTCGTTCCCGCGGTGGAGGGCACTGGTCTTGCCGCGGTCATTCCGGGCCGCGGAGCGGGCTTCGGTGATCTATTCAATGACGGCAAGATCGATGTGGTCATCAACTGCCTGGACCATGTGCCGGCGCTGATGCGGAACGTGAATCCGGACAAGCATCATTGGGTCGGGTTGCAGTTGATCGGCGGGCCAAAGAGTCCACGGGATGCCATCGGCGCGACCGTGTACCTCACCGCAGGCGGCATTAAACAGCGCGGTGATGTCATGAGCGGCGGAAGTTACGAGTCCTCGAACGACCAACGCCTTCATTTTGGTTTAGGAGACGCCACCGTCGTGAGCGCGGTCGAGGTTCGCTGGCCGAGCGGATTTGTCGAGAAGGTGTCGCTGCCGTCGGTCGACCGGATTTTCGCGATCGAAGAAGGCAAGGGTGTAGTGCCCAGCGTTTACGACGCAATTGCGCGGAATGCGGCGCAGCAGAAGATCGCCAGCCATGGTGCGAATTGAACCAAACGCTGCCGGTGAAGGCTTCATGAGTCGCGGACGGGGGGCGTCTAGAGGTGAACGACGACTTGGACCGCGAGGGAGGTGCTTGTGAAATTGCAATCTGGGCGCGTCGCCGTTGCAACGGTCGTCTTGTTGGGGATCTTCTGCCCCGTGTTGAGGACCTCGCTCGCTCAGTCGCAAGAAGAGTCGAAGGCACAGTTACAACCGCAGTACCCGGTCCAGTCACAGGCACAGCAGGAGAGCGACCGCAAAGCCTACGCCGACAAGATTCGCGAAAGCTATGACTTCCGTTTCGGCCCCAACAATATTTCAACGCCGGGCAACGCCGCTATCGAAGGCAATGACTTTATCCAGCCGGGAGCCTTCCCAAAGGCAACATATTGCGCCGCGTGTCACGCGCAGGCGTACAGCCACTGGCGCCAGGCGCTGCACTCCAACTCGTTTCGAACGCCGTTTTACCGGACCAGCGTCAACATCCTTCGGCGCACCAAGGGCATTGAGTTCACCCGCCACTGCGAAAGTTGCCACAATCCTATTGCGGTAGTGTCCGGCGGACTCACTCAGGATTCGAAAGTCGACCGCGGATTCGACCAGGACGGGCTCACCTGCTTGACCTGCCATGCGGTCCAGAAGCTACAACCGACGGTGGGAAATGGCGGCTTCATACTGGGCGTTCCCTCGGTAATGGTCGATGAAAACGGGAACCCGATTCCCGGCGAAGTTCCTTACGAGCAGATCATGAGTCATCCGGAGCGGCACTCGAAAGCGGTGATGAAGGATTTTTACCGCACACCGGAGTTCTGCGCCGCGTGCCATAAAGCCAACCTCCCGGAACCCTTGAACGACTACAAATTCGTTCGCGCATTCACGGTGTACGACGAGTGGCATAACTCCAAGTTCTCGAAGCGCAATCCGCTCACCTTCTATTCGGCTGATTTCACCACCTGCCAGAATTGCCACATGAAGCGCTCCGCTCCGACGATGACGGAGTACGGCGCGAAGAATGGCACGTTCGCATCGCACCGCTGGGCGGCGGGCAACACGGCGGTCCCGTACTACTACGGTTTCGACGAGCAACTGAAGAAGACCGTCGAGTTCCTGCAAACCGGCAACTACCTGAACGTGGATTTGTTCGCCATCAAGAAGCAGGGCCAGGACGGGATGATCGCCCCGTTGGGTTCCGAACCGTTTACCCTGAAGCCGAACGACACGATCCAGACCATGGTCGTCATTCAGAACAAGAACATCGGCCACTCGCTGGTTCCGGAAGTGCGCGACCTGTATGAGCCATGGGTGGAGTTCACGGTCAAACAAAACGACGGAACCGAAATTTACCACAGTGGTTTTCTGAAAGCGGACGGTTCGCTGGACACCCGCGCGCACAGCTTTACCAATCGGCCCGTCGACGAAAATGGCATCTTTGTGGACAACCACAAAGTGTTTACCATCCACTCCGTCGCCTACGACAACACCATTCAGGCCGGCCGTTCCGTCATGGTCCGCTACGAATTCAAGATCCCTCCCAACGCCAAGGGACCTCTGACCGTCACCGCGCGCGTCAACTACCGGCATTTACGCCAAAGCTATTTGAATAACATTTTCGGAACCGACCATCCCGCCTATCCCGTGATTGAGATCGCTTCGCGCTCGCGCACTTTCAACCTTGGGGACAACCCGGCGACGGAACCCGATCCGCAGGACAATCCCGACTGGATGCGTTGGAACAACTATGGCATCGCCAACCTCGATCAACTGCAGTATTCCGAGGCAGTTGATGCTTTCAACCAGGTGGTTGAGCTGCGGCCGGATTATGCGGATGGCTTCACCAACATTGGTCTCACCGAAATGGAGTGGGAAAAGTACGGCTCCGCTCGTGGAAGTCTCCACGTGGCGCTGTCGCTGGCCAACGACAACGCGCGGGCGCTTTATTACATGGCGCTGGTGGAACGGCGCTCGGGCCATCCGGACGCGGAGATCGCCGATTTGCAGAAGGTCGTCGCGCAATATCCGTTGTCGCGAGACGCCCGCCGCGAACTCGGAAAGTCCTACTATCGCGAAGGCAAGGCGGAAGAAGCCGTGCAACAGTTTGAAGCGTTGCAGGCCATCGATCCAGACGACGTCACCGCGCACTACAACCTTTCAATTCTCTACGCCCGTCTGGGCATGCCGGAAAAAGCAGCCGAGCAATCCGCACAGTTCGCGACCAAGAAGTTCGATCCCGGCGCGCCGTCCTACTCCCTGGACTTTCTGCTGAAGCATCCCGAAATCTCCACGGAGAGCGTGCCGTGGCACATCCACAGCGATATGTCCCCGGAATTTTCGGCGGGTCAGCCGCAAGGCGGTACGCCGGCGAACGGCAAGCCCGTCGCCAGTAAGTCGAACGGCAAGGCCGCGGACGGTAAGCCTGCGGCCAGTAAGTCACAAAGTGCTAAGCCAGAGGACACCAAGGCTGGTGAGAAAAAGTAATGCCTTTCACGTCACGCAACCCAACTTCCGCGACCTGTGGCCACGTCCTTCAGAGGGCGGGGTTTAGACACAAATGGTATTCATCCTTCGGTCCGCAGCCTGCACCTGCCAGACCCAACCGAAGGCCACGCAATATCTCCGCGATCTGGACGCGTCTGCTCCTTCTGTTCGCGTTCTGGTCTCTTCTGTTTGGGCTTGCCGCAGCCGCCGAAGCAAAGGAAACCTGCCCGTGGCTGAACCAGGAGACCGCTGCCGGCTTTTTGGACGGGAGCGTCACATCGACGGTCACTTTCGCGATCAAAGACAAGACCGACGCCAATTACTCCAACACCGAGAAAAACGACGCCACTTGCGAATTTGTCCGCCATCAGGGTTCGCTGGTGATGACCCTGCGCATTGAAGTGGAAACGATAACCGGGCCACCCGACTCCTTCGCATCGTATCTCGCACGCTGCGGCCCGCACGCCGCTCCTCTGAAAGCGATAGGCAATGAGGCCGTCGCTTGTGGATTCGATGGCAAGAAGAACCAGGTTTCCGAGCAGGTAGTGAGCCGCGTGCGGGGACGCGCTTTCACCGTGCGGATTACTTCCAACTCCGATTCGTTGGATCGAGGTGTGCTCCGCGACAAAACCCGCAATGTCGCTGAGCAGGTCGCGGGTTATCTATTCTAAGGAAACATTCGCTTTGACGGCCCCCATTACTTCTCCCGGTGCAGCAATCCTCAGCGACGAATGCGGCTTGGCACGGCGCGTCTCAACTCGAACGCCCGCGCGCTTCAACTGGCGCCGGCAAATTCCAGAATCGCGAGCGTTCGCGTGCTGAAGAAAATCACCGTTCTCCTCGTCGACGATCACAAACTAGTCCGCGCCGGCTTCCGCCGCATCATCGAAGACGAAGACGACCTGGTCGTGATCGGCGAAACCGGCGACGGTAC
The DNA here is from genome assembly GCA_049512575.1 of Candidatus Acidiferrum sp. Taxonomy (GTDB): domain Bacteria; phylum Acidobacteriota; class Terriglobia; order Acidiferrales; family UBA7541; genus Acidiferrum. The sequence continues at coordinate 7,199 of JBEKWY010000125.1, read as the reverse complement.
CCACGCGATACAGATGGCTCGTGAACTTGCGCCGACCGTCGCTCTGATGGACTGCTCACTCCCTGGAATCAACGGTTTGCTTGCAGCCCAGCGCATGATTGCCTCGTCTCCTCGGACCGCCGTCCTCATGGTGAGCATGCATGCGGATGACGGTCATATCGCCCAGGCGCTCCGCGTTGGAGCTCGAGGATACATCGTGAAAAATGCCGAGGACATCCACTTGGTCTCCGCGATTCGCCGGGTCGTCGCCGGCGACCTCGTTTTTCCAGCGGCGATCATGCAACAGCTCGAAACCAAAGTCCCGCCCGAACGCACCTTGAGTGCGCGCGAGCTGGAGATTGTGCAACTCATCGCCGAAGGGAAATCAAACAAACAAATCGCGGCCCAACTGGGCCTTAGCATTAACACAGTGGCAGCTCATCGCGGAAACATCATGAAAACTCTTCGAGTTCATAAGACTGCCGATCTGGTGAAGTACGCCATCCGGAATGGCCTGGCAGGTATCGCGTGACCCGCGCGCCCCGGCGGTAAGCTGGCGGCCGCGACCCCAACTTTTCTCCATTCTTTCCATCGAAAAGATTCAGCCTAGACTCCGTCACTCTCGCGGTATGCTCGCGCAGCAACGAAACAGTTCTAGCGAGTGAGCCATGTCCACTGAAACGATCGTCGAAGAGAGCACCACCGCCGCCCTTTCGCCTTTCCGCACGCGCTGGGGCAGTGAGTTTTCGGCACATGAGGGCAACCCTGATTTTGTGCTTTCGCTGGCTCGGGGTCTCCGCGTGATCGAATTCCTGGAGGGACATCCCGACGGTCTCACGATTGCCGAAATCTCTCGCCACACGGCGCTCTCTCGGGCCGCTGTTCGCCGGCTGCTGATCACCTTGCAACTCCTTGGGTACATTGAAGCGGACGTGCGCAAGTACCGGCTGCGCCATGCCGGCCTGCGAACGCCAGCATAGATACCTCTTCAGCGTGTCGCTGTCGCGTTCCTCCAGACCGCATCTTTCCCTCCAACAACCCCACTGCGCGCCTGCTGTAGAATGACAACCCTTGGTACCGCAACCCGAATTCGACCATCTGCGCGTTGTACTCGTGGCGACACGAAACGCCCTTAACATCGGCGCGGCTGCTCGCGCCATGAGCAACTTCGGCTTCTTTAATTTGGCGGTCGTGAATCCTTATGAGCCATCTTTCCGTGAAGCCCGTTCTGCCGTAGGCGCCCTGGAACTCCTGGCCCGCGCGCAGGAATTCAAGACGGTCGGGGAGGCGATTGCAGATTGCACGCTGGTCGTGGGCACAACGGCGGTGGGACGGAGGGAAGTGCGCCATCCGGTGAAACGACTCGAAGATGGCGCGCCGGTGATCCGCAAGCGCCTCGCGTCCAGCCGTGTGGCGATTTTATTTGGATCGGAGAAATTCGGGCTCTCGAACGAGGACCTCAGTCATTGCAACTGGTTGCTGCGTATTCCTACGCGCGAAGAGCACCGTTCCATGAATTTGGGTCAGGCCGTGGCGGTGTGCTTGTACGAGCTTGCGCGCAACTCCAAAATCGCGACGCCGCAGGAGAAATCCGATCCGGCAACCGCCGGCGATATCGACCGCGTTGCGGCACTGCTGCTCGAGGCGTTGCACGCCAGCGGATCCCTCAAGGCGCGTTCCGCGCCGCGGACCGAAGAAAAACTGCGACGCCTGATGCGCCGGCATAACCTCACTGCGGATGACGCTAAGTTCTGGCTCGGGATGTTCCGGCAGATCGTGTGGAAGCTGAGCCCCCCGAAGTAGCACAGGCGCTCCTGCCTGTGCTACCCAATTCACTGCTGGCCGGCGGCCGCGACCGTTTCTACGCTCTCTGGGTCCCGATCCAGAGCCCGCGTCGCTTCATCCCTGACAGCTTTCACTCCGGCACTTCGTGGACCATCCGGCTCGAGCCTCAAGTACGCATTCAGATCCTCGACCATGGCGGCCGCATTGTTCTGCCGCCGGTGGATCTGCGCCAGCAGCAAATGCGCCATCGCGAAATCCGGGTTGTAGAGCACCGCCTGGCGAGCGCTCTTCTCGGCCTCCGCCACGCGGTCCGCCGTATACAACACCCAAGCCAGCGTGAAATTGCCGCGCGCGCTGGTGGGATCCAGACGCAGGCCCGTCCGTATGAAGGCCAGCGCATCGTCGAACTGTCTGTCGTTTCCAAGCGTCAGACCCAGGCCGAACAAAGCCGGAGCAAAGTGGCCCTCGCTCAGTTCCATGGACTTGCGAAAGGCGGCCTCCGCGCCTTCGCTAAGCCTTAGCTCGAGATTCGCAAGGCCTATTTTGTAATATGCCTCGTAGAAATCGTGATAGGCCGCAGTCGCCCGCTGAAACTCGACGATGCTGCCGGCCCAGTCTTTCTGCGCAAACCGCTGTATTCCTTTGTTGTAAGCTTCGCGCGCTTTCTCTGGAATCTGCAGCTCGTGGACCGAAACTGTTGGAGCTGGGCTTTCGGCCGGCGCCGCGCCACTTTTGTCCACGCGTGCTTGTCCGAAAGTCGCTAGCGGCAGAGTGGTAAGGGTTAGACAGCCTAACGCAACCAGGCGGGCCCCGATCATCGTCGCACCTCTTGCAGGAAGGAAACGCTTCCCCTGAATTGAATTAATTTTGAAGAGGTTTGAACCGCGAGGAACATCTGAATTTAACGATGTGTGAAGTCAAATACCTGCCCATTCGTACAGGTGTTTCCGTAAGGTCTCCCGCCAATCAAGCGTTCGCGAAGATTGTCAGTAGGGCAGTGAGTAGCGAGAAAGGGCGAGCGAGGTGAGAGGATGTTAAGCGACAGCTTTTGCCCAGTAGGGTGCCAGTCCAATTCTACCGGCGCGCTTGTTCATGCCATAATACGAGGAGTACCGGAGAACACGCCGTGGACAGCCTACTCTCGCGGATCACAATCACGCCGGGCTTGCGTTCTGGACAGCCCTGCATACGCGACCTGCGTATCACCGTGTGGGACATTCTCAAGTGGCTGGGAACGGGCGCCTCTCACGCACAGATCATCCACGACTATCCCGAACTTAGCGAAGAAGATATCCTCGCGGCTCTCCAGTGGGCCTCGACGTTGAAAGATGGCGCCGTCGGCCGTTAGGTTCGATGAAGCTGCTCTTCGATGAAAATCTTTCCTTCCGCCTGGTCGAAGCCGTCAGGAGTCTCTTCCCAGCTTCAGTACATGCCACACGCGCTGGACTCAGTAGCGGCACGCCCGACCGCGGAATCTGGGAATATGCAAAACAAAACGGTTTTACGATCGTCACCGCCGACCGCGATTTTGTAACCCTCGCCGACGCACTGGGCCATCCACCAAAAATCGTGCTCCTCGAGAATTGCGACTATCCTACTGATACCGCCGCCCGCGTAATCATTGCCAACGCCGTTCGCGTCTCCGAGTTTGAGCACAGTGGCCGTCCGCTACTAACCCTGCGAAGATCGTGAACGCCAACGAAGAACGAAGGTCGGGCCAAGATCAATTCAGCCTTGGCCATTGGCAATCGCCATAAGTGTTCGCTCGAAACGATTCTTTGCGTTTGACCCGTTGGGGGAGGGCGGTTACTTTGGCTTTGTGGACGAGGGGCTCTTGCGCGTGGAAGATCCGGCGATCGGGTTTCTCCATCAGATTGGCAGCAGAATGGCCGCTGCTGATCCCCTGCACGAAGTCCTGGCCAAGATTGTGGATTTTGTCGCGGCTGTGGTGAAGTGCGACTCCTGCTTTGTGTATGTGCTTCACAATAAACAGCTTGTCCTGCGAGCGTCGAAAAATCCCCATCCTGAAGTAGTCGATCGATTGAAGTTGCCCGTCGGGCAGGGAATCACCGGATGGGTGGCGGAGCACCGGCAGCCCGTGGCGGTAGCATCGAACGCGTTCCAGGATTCGCGGTTCCAGTCATTCAATGAGTTGCCCGAAGACCGCTACGAGGCATTTCTCTCCGTGCCGATCCTTTGCCGCAATAAACTCGTTGGCGTCATCAACTTGCAGCACCGCCAGCCGCATACCCACACGGAGGCTGAAATCCAGCTGATTTCCACGATTGGCTTTCTGGTCGGCGCCGAAGTGGAGATGGCGCGGCTGGAAGAAGCGAACTCGCAGCTTTCAGAAGAACTCGAGTCGCGAAAGATCATCGAGCGCGGCAAGGGCATTCTGCAACGCGATTTGCGGATCACCGAGGAAGAAGCTTATTTGATGCTGCAGAAGCAAAGCCGCCAGCGTCGATTGTCGATGCGGGAAGTGGCCGAGGCCATCATCCTGAGCGAAGAGATTAAACGTGCGCAAGCCAAAGCCGCGCCAGCCTAGTCTTCATTTTCCTGATCGCAATTCAGAATGATCGAAGTCGAGGTTGATCGTCGCGATCGGATCGGTGCGCTCAAACTGCCTCGCCCTACGCCTTCTTGATGCGATCGCGAAATGCCTGGAAGAATTCCTCGCTGGCCAGATTATGCAGTAGCTCCTTGCGGTCTTCGGGGCTCATGTTTTTCGTCGCGATTTCTGCCCTGGCTTCGCCAAGGGCAGCGATCCACGCTTCGTATTCCGGACCGAACTGGAGCTCCAGTTCCTTGCGCAGCCGCTGCGCTAGCGCGGGACTTTCGCCCGCGGTCGAAATCGCGATCTGCAGCGAGCCGCGCCGCACCACCGCGGGATAGTAGAAGTCGCAAAGATGCGGCACGTCCACGACGTTGCACAAGACGCCGAGGCGCTGGGCTTCCGCGAAGATTTGCTCGTGCACTGGTGTCGAAGAGGTCGCCGCGACGACCAGGAACATTCCTTGCAGGTCGCCGGGCTGGAAGGGACGCCTGCTCCAGCCGAGTTTTCCTGCTTGCGCCCAGGCTTGCACCTGCGGCGTGGCCTCGGGAGCTACGACGCGGAGGTTGGCGTCGGCTTCGAGGAGGCCCGCGATCTTCGATTCGGCGATGTTGCCCGCGCCGACCACCAGGCACGGGCGGTTTTCGAGTTTCAGGAAAAGTGGGAAGACTTTTGCGGGCGGCTGGCGTTTCATTTTGTTTGTGATTCTAGAGCGATTTTGCGCGAACCGGCGGGGAATTCGTGGGATTTTTAGATTTGTGGCAAAGTAGGGGCGATGGCTGCTCCTGAGACCTCTATCGCCGCAGGGCGCGTCGCCTTCACCTACCCCAGCTTTGGACTCTACCAGGTAGCGCGATTTTCCATCGTGCTGGCGACCGAGATGCAGTCGGTGGCGGTCGGCTGGCAGGTGTATGAAATCACCAAGCGCCCGCTCGATTTGGGACTGGTTGGGCTGGCGCAATTTTTGCCGGGCGTTTTGTTGTTCCTGGTTACCGGGCATGTCGCAGATCGGTATGACCGGCGGCGTCTGGTCGTCGGGTGTTACGCGGCGTTCGGCGGGTGTTCAGCGTTACTGCTCTTTGCGGCGCTGCGGCAAGTGCATTCGGTGTATCCCATCTATGCGGTTTTGATTCTGATCGGAGTTGTGCGCGCGTTCAACGGGCCGGTGAGCCGGGCGCTGCTGCCGCAATTGGTTCCCGAAGAGCACTTTCCCAACGCGGTGGCCTGGGCGTCCAGCGTGTTCCAGGCGGCGACCATCCTGGGTCCGTCCATTGGCGGAGTCGTTTATGCCGTAGCTCGCGGACCGGCGGCAGTCTACGCGCTGGCGGCGTGTGCGGCGATGGTGGCGACGTTCTGCGCGTTCCAGATCAAAGTGGAGTCGAAAGCGCGGTCTCGCGAGCCGATCAATGTGAAGAATGTCCTCGCCGGCTTGCATTACATCTGGCGGGCAAAATTGATTCTTGGGTCGATCTCCCTGGACCTGTTCGCGGTGCTTCTCGGCGGAGCGGTGGCGCTCCTGCCGGTTTACGCGCGGGAAATCCTGATGACCGGGCCGTGGGGACTGGGCATTTTGCGCAGTGCGCCGGGGGTGGGAGCGGCGGCAATGGCGGTCTATTTGGCTCACAAGCCCATTCGCGGCCGGGTGGGAGCGAAGATGTTGTGGTGCGTGGCGGGTTTCGGCGTGTTCACAATTTTGTTTGGAGTTTCGCGGAGTCTGACGCTTTCGCTGATCGCCCTCGTATTGGTGGGCGCCACCGACATGGTGAGCGTGATCGTGCGGGGCACCTTGATCCAGATTGCCACGCCGGACGAGATGCGTGGCCGAGTGAACGCGGTGGACATGGTTTTTATCGGGGCGTCGAACGAGTTGGGCCAATTTGAGTCTGGGTTGACCGCGGATTTGTTTGGGACCGTGCCGGCCGTGGTTTTAGGCGGGATTGGGACGCTTTTGGTAACGGCGTGGTGGGCGTGGCTGTTTCCGGAGTTGCGGAATGCGGATAAGTTGACGCCGGTGCAGGATTGAAAGATCCCTGACCGGCAACAGTGCGAACAGCTTTGCGGGCAACGTCCGAGCGCGTGCGGAACATTCTTGGCGCGGGCAGCGCGGGCGGAGCAAGCCCGGCCCCTATCCCGGAATTCAATCGAACGCTCCGCTGTTATTTGGTCGGCACCACAGTAACGGAAGGCGGGGGCGCCATAGAGATCGCGGGTGGTGCCGTCATGGCGGATTTCACGGCCGGCGAGATTTTGTCAGCGTTGGCTAGTAGCTGGGCCACTTGCCATAGCTGGGTTTCGGTCAGGCGCGTTTGGAAGCCGGGCATGCCGGTGAGGCGGATGCCGTGCGCGGCCTTCCAATACGTTTCCCAGGCGGGATCGTCAGTTACGCCGGTGCCTTTAAAGAGTTCGGGAGGCTTCGGGTACATGCCCTGGGAAATGTTGGTGGGCGCTGCGCCGGGCAAGCCGTGGCAGACGGCACAGTTCTGCTTGTAGACCTCGGCGCCAGCCAGGAAATTGGTTTCGTCGGCGGGCACGGCCGGATCGGTATGCTGCTGGCGGTCGAGGTGCGCATCCAAGGAGGCGTGAGCGAGCTTCCTTTCAAACGGCAAAGGGGGGTCAGTAACCGCAACCGGGGCACGTCCAGAGGAAAAGTAGAGCCAGAGCCCCCCCAGAGCCAAAGCTGCCCCGAGTATGATGCCGACGATCAGCGCTTTAAACATGTTCTCGCTTGCCCCTTAAGTGGATTCTCTGCCAGCGATTCTTAACCCAGGATGAATTCCCGAACACCGCCGCCCGATTTGGCGGGTGCCAGTGTACGAAATCTTCGCCGATCTCGCATGCGGCAAAATATGAATTTTCGAGTGCGCCCCACGGCGGCTCCGAA
>JBEKWY010000124.1:0-14749 GCA_049512575.1 Candidatus Acidiferrum sp. | reverse complement strand
TTGGCCCGCCGCCCAGTCTTGGCATATTTCTAGGGTTCGCCGGCGCCGGCCTTACCGTCGCACTGAAAGATTTCATCGTCGGCTTTCTCGGCTGGTTCGTGCTGATGGGAAAAAACGGAATCCGCATGGGCGATTGGGTGGAAATCAACGGCGTCACCGGCGAAGTCGTCGAACTCGGCATGTTCCACACCGTGCTGCTCGAGACCGGCAACTGGACAGACTCCGGCCACCCCACCGGACGCCGCGTCACCTTCACCAACAGCTTCGCGATCGAGGGCCACTACTTCAATTTCTCCACCTCCGGCCAGTGGCTCTGGGACGAACTCCAGGTGGTTTTGCCCGCCGGACAGGATCCGTATCCCATCGTCGATGCCATGAAGAAAAAAGTGGTGGAAGCCACTGCCGAAACCGGGCAGAAGGCCGAACAGGAATGGCGCGGCGCAGCCAAATCCGCCGATATGAGCAGCCTCTCCGCCGCCCCAGCCATCAACGTGAAGCCGGTGATCGGCGGGACAGAAATCGCCGTCCGCTACATCACCAGCGCCCACGACCGCTACGAACTCCGCGCCAAGCTAAACCAAATCCTGGTCGATCTTCTTGGCGCGAAGCCGCCCGCAACCTTGCACACCACCGCCGCCGAAGTCCCAGCGAAAACCTGATCGACCGCTATGTCGTCAGGCGGTTGTTGGAGATAGCCCGCAGCTGCCATACGTTCAACTCGTAGATCTGAGGGAACGAAGATTCTGGCGAGATGCGCAGAGGGCCATCAGGCTTGCGGTAAACGCGACTCGTGATGGCGTGCCGGTTGTTGCAAATCAGTTCGGCCACGGACCCATCGAGGAACATGCGAAGTTTATGGTCGCGATTTTGGGTTGGAGGAAGCTCAATGGTCGTCTCATTTAAAGTCAGCTTCGCCACTGTTCCTTCCGCATCGACGGAAACGCGGACCCAGGTTCCCGCCTGATCAGCGAGACTGAGGGTAAATCTCGGAGCCGAACTCCCCCAGAAAAATTCTCCGGCGATATCTTCAATTTCAAATTTGCGCGCCAGCGAAATACGCTCCGGCGTCGAAAATCCGTACATATTGAACGACGTCACGCGCAAGGCTTCAACCTGCGGGCTCACCTGCATTTCCAGATCGCCATCCGCAGTCAAAGACAACGCTCGCGGCAGCGCCATGCACCCCGCCCAACCCGCCGCGCGCAGCTCATCATCCGGTCGCTTCTCGGGAATCCAGCCCCACAAAATGCGATTGCCGTGCGCGTCAAGCTGCGTTTTCTGCGCGTAGTACGCGCCGTGGTCCAGAATGCCCCGTTTCTCGGAGTGGAAGACAAGCTCCTTGGGATCAAGCTCACCCGTTTCCCAAATCACTTTTCCCGCAGTGGAGTAAAGCAGCACATGTCTCTTGCCCAGCGGGAAAAAGTCCGGGCATTCCCACATTTCGCCCGAATCGACAGGATTGACGGATTCGTGACCGGTCCATTTTCCCGATGCCAAAGGATGCAAATATTCCCACGCGCGCAAGTCCTTCGAGCGATAGAGCAAAACTTGGCCACCTTCTTTGCGTACACCAGAGCCTACCCCGAGATACCACATCTCGCCGTGATCGCGCCCGCCGCGATCTTGTAGGGGCGCAGCATTGCTGCGCCCCATCTCGGCAACATCTGATCCACGCCACAGGAACGGATCACGAAAGCCGGTCAGCCGTGGATCAGCGGGCGGTTGCAGCACCGGCTCTTTCCATTTGTTCCAGGTGCGCAATTGCGGATCGCCGGACGTCGCGAGGCACACCACCTCGCGAAAATTGTGAACGCCATCGCGTAGCGTGGCGCGATCGGGCGAGGTCGTCTTTACTCCGGTATAAAGAATCGTGGCTGTGCCGCGATCGTCGACCGCGCTGCCGGTGAAGCAGCCGTCGGCGTCGTCCCAACCGGGAGTCGGCGCGAGGGCGATCGGCAAGTGTCGCCAGTGAATCATGTCGTCGCTCACCGCGTGGGCCCAGTGCATGTCGCCCCATACGGCGGCGTTGGGGTTGTACTGGAAAAACATGTGATAGCGGCCCTTCCAGTAGATCGGGCCATTGGGATCATTCATCCAGTTTTTCGCCGGCAGCAGATGGAATTGAGGGCGCAGCGGATCGGCGGCGAGGCGTGCGCGCAGCGAAGCCTCATCGTCGGGACCCATCGGCACAGCCCGGCGAAGACCAGCAGGAATGGAAGCGAGGGCAGCGGTTGACGCGGAAGTTTTGAGAAAATCGCGGCGCGAAACTTGCGCGTGCTTTGGCGAGCGTTCGCGTGAATTCATCGGCAAACGACGTCCAGCAACGCGCCGAGCGCCGCTCGGGCGGGCAGCGGAAATCCGCGCTCCGCCATTTTTTCTTCCAGGGTGTCGGGTGCAGCCGGCAAGCGAGGGTCGAGGCTCTCGCGATAGAACGGATCGCTCTCCGCCTCCGCCAGCGTTACGAATTGAAATCCTCGCGAGCGATACAGTTGTAGCAACTGCGGAAGCGCTTCCGCGTCGAGCCCGCCGATGTGCATCAGCAAAACGTAAGGAATGTCGCGGCCATACAATTTCTGCGAGAGTCCACGCGAATAACCGATGGTCTCGTCTGCTGCCGCCAAATAACTGCTCTTCAGCGCCTCGATTGCGCGCGTATCGCCTTTCGCCTTGCACCGCGCGTAAGGCTCGGTCCATTGATAGTCACCAAAGCTCACGGTCACGGCGGCGATGCGATATCCGTGCTGGGCCAGGAATGCGCGAACGCCATTTTTCTTTTCGGGCGTGTCGCCTTCGCTGAGGTAGGGAAAGCGGAACCAGTGCCAGTCTTCGTCTTTCATCTGCTGACGCAGTACCGGCTCCATGCGAGTCGCGTCCGCTTCAAATTCCGCAAGCGGGTGTTGCGTCAGGTTCATGTGCGACCAGGTGTGATTTCCCAGCGGCTGACCGGCCGCTCGCCAGGCTCGAAATACAGCGTCGCTTCCGGGCTCCCGTTCGAGCGCTTCGCCGTTGACGAAACCGTAGACCGGAGGCGCTCCGGCATCGTGCAGCGCGGCTAGAATTTTCCTGGCAATCTCCTCGCGCGTGGTTCCCTGCGGCAGCGACCCGTGCGCGGGAAGGTCGTCGAAGGTGAAGGCGATCTTCAGCGGAGAGCCCGCTTGCCCAGCATTATCGAAGAGAGAGAGCGGCACGGCATTCGCCATGGCCGCGAATCCCGCGGGCGATGGATGCAGGTGGTCGCCGGAATCGAATCCCGGAAGCAAATGATCGGGATGTTGCGGATCGCGAGTGACTTCGTCGAAATCCACGAACGCGTCGAAGTGGCCTGCGCCGCGAATCCAGGCATTGATGGCTTGACGGTCCGCTTCGGTCGCGGGCGATGGATGGTAAAAAGCGGAATCCGCGAGCGGCAGAATCGTCGCGCCGATGACTTGAATGCCGTGGGTGTGCGCGCGCGACACGATCTGTTCGTATGCCGCGATAATATTTTTCACCATGGACTCGTGCTCTGCCGCGGGCACTTCGCTCGTTCGCGCCAGCATTCCGATGTCGTTCACGCCCTCGAGGACGATGATGTACCTCACGCCCGGCCGCGCCAGCACGTCGTGATCGAATCGCGCCAGTGCGTTTGGTCCGGCTCCGTCGAGAAGTAGTCGATTTCCGCCGATACCTTGATTCAGGACGGCGAACTCTTTCTTTCCACGATCGGATTGCAGCCGTTTGGCCAGCAAATCGGGCCAGCGGTCGTTTCCATCGGTCGTCGCGCCATGACCGTCGGTGATGGAATCGCCGAGCGTTACGATTGCGGCTGCTTGGGGCGGTGCACTCACATCCACGCCAGCGAGGAAATACCAGTGCTCGACTTTCTTCGCTTCGGCGAGGTCGGCGGCGGAAAGCCTGTTTCCATGAACGATGTACGACGTCGCCCGCGAGCCCGGATGTCCGGTTTGATTCGCAGGCGGCTCCTCGGTGTAAAGAGAAATCGCCAGGTCGGACAAGGGAGCAACCGGGAATGCGAGAGGATCGGAAACGTAATCGGCGCCGGCGGGCACCGTGACATCGGTCTTGCCGGAAAACGTAAGGGCCGTGTCGGTGCGGACAATGATGCTGCCCGACACTGGAAGCGTTGGACGAGCGATATGGACGCCCGCAAAGTGCAATGGCGCGGTGCCAAATCGATTAGACAAATGCACGCGCAGTTGCTGTCCTCCGATCGACAAATGCACGACCTGCCGGAGCGTGGCGTCGCGCAAATCCTCCACCGGCAGCGAATTCTGCGGCTCAGGCAATTGCTGGGATGTGGCCCACGAACCAATCCAACAGGTTGGCCCTGGCGCGGCTTGCGAAACCAGAACAGAAAAAGCCAGCAGATACGCGGCGAAACTGGCATGCCTCCAATGCTGCATCGAAATAAGCGTCCGGAACCGCATTATTTCCCGCTCGACCAGCGCTCGATTTTCTCCTTCAAAAATGTCAGCGGCACGCCCCCGTCTTCGAGCACGCGATCGTGAAAAGCCTTGATGTCGAAACGCGAGCCCATCGATTTTTCCGCGGCGTCGCGCGCTTTGCGGATCTCGATCATGCCCAGCATGTACGACGCAGCCTGTCCCGGATAAATAATGTAGCGATCCACCTCCGACGCGGCGTCGCGCTCGCCTTCCGCCGTATGCGCCAGCATGTAATCGATAGCTTGCTGGCGAGTCCAACCCATCGTGTGAATTCCCGAGTCCACCACCAACCGGACGGCACGCAGTTGTTGATCCGAGAGCATGCCCAGGCGCTCGACGTCGGACGAAAACAATTTCAGCTCATCCGCCAGGCGCTCGGTGTACAACGCCCACCCCTCCGCATATCCACTGTTCGAAATGTATCGCCCGATGGGATGAATGTCCTTTCGCTCCAGCGCAATCGCCCCTTGCAGGTGATGCCCCGGAATGGTTTCGTGAAACGTGGTGGACTCGTCTTCGGCGCGGCTGTGTTTTTCCGGCTGGTACGCGTTGATCAGGAAGACGCCGGGGCGGCTGCCGTCTTCGGCCGGCGAATTATATTCGTTCGGCGCGTTTTTCTCGCGGAACGCGGGATACGGCTGAATAATCACGTCAGCCTTGGGCCACAAGCCGAAGTCCGCGCGCGCGCCAGTCTTCGCGCGATCCAGTGCCGCCTGCGAAAAGGCAATCAATTCCTCGCGATTCTTGAAGGTGTACTTCTTGTCGGTGCGTAGCTTCTGCAGCACGGCTGACACATCGCTGGTCTGGAAGGATTGTTGGGCAATTTCCTTCATCTGCTCGGCGATTTGGTCCACCAACCGCAGGCCGGTCTCGTGCACCTCCTTCGCGGGAATCGGCAGCGAGCTATGGAAGCGCACCGAGGCGTCGTAACAAGCGGCGCCATTGGGAATCGCGGACACCGCGATGCTTTCGCGCGCGGCAGGCAAATATTCGTGCTGCAGAAAATCGCGGTACCTCTTGAACGCAGGATTGATCTGGTCTTTGACCAGCGCATCGAACGATTTCTTGAATTCCGGAGTTTCATCGCGCACCGAAGGCGAATCGAACGGCGAAGCGGAAACCGGCCCGGCAAGCAGCGTGTTCATTTGATCGATGGTGATGCGCACGTTGCCTTTGGGCGCGGTGTAGCCCAGCTTGATGCCTTCGCGCAGGTTGGCGATTTCCGTGTCGATATATTTCGGCAGCGAACCCCATCGCGCCAGCGCATCCTGCCGCGCCTCGTCCGTTCCGACCGGCTGGATGGTGACGAGATAACCGTCCTCCACCTGCCAGGCATTCACGAACTGGCTGACCGTCCATAGTTCGTTGCGGCACGCGCGCAAGGCGATGGGTCCCTCGAGCGCTTCGCGCACAATGGCGTACGTGGCGCGCAAAGGCGGCGCGCCGATCGTCGCAGGGTCGATCTGTTTCGCTTCGGCGAGCCACGCATCTTCGCGATCATGCCATGCTTTCCACGCTTCCAGCGAATTGTCGGTCAGCTTGTCTTGCCGGTGGCCGGGGACGCCGTATTCGGTGATCTGCTCGGGAAAGCGCTCGAACCACGCGGCCAGATAGGTATCGGCGAGCGCGCGAACCTGCGCGTCCGCGGGCGGCGGCGCGCTCGATTTTTCGCCGCTGTGTCCGCAGCCGAAGAATCCACAACAGACGAGCAGCACAATCAGTTGTTTGAGCATGCGGAAAGTATACCCACGCTGCACGCGAAGAACACGGCCTTATCCTCGTGAGGGGCTCTCTTGGCACTTACGGCGCACAGCCGTCCGCCGCAATGGAATTCTCATATTTCGCTGGTTAGCATCGAGTTAGCTACCCTCTTGCCCTATGAAACGCTCCTGGCTCATCCATGTCCTGATCATCGGCTCACTCGGCTCGGGCGTTCTGTTGCTGTTCTCTTTCGTGAATGACTTCTTGCACTTGCTCGCACATTTCTACCTGGTGCCTCTGGCGTTCGCCCAAACGCTTTGGAACGTCGTCGGTTTGTTGCCGACGCCGGCCGCCTTAACCGGGTTGTTACCGTATATGGGGTCGGATCCCATCCTGACGCCGAGCTACAAGCCGTTTACGTTTTTCTCCGTACAAATCGTGGTCGGGCTTTTATGCCTTAGTGAAGCCTACGGCCTTCGCCGCCGCCAGACTTGGGCTTTGTACGCGATGGTTCTTTTTATACCGGTTGATTTTCTCGTTCAGGCAGCACATCTTTCTGCTGCTGTTCGAATGCAGTGGCCCGCGACCACCGAAGCGCATGGATTTCCCGCGGGTCTGGCGACATTTTTATTTTTTGCCCGGCGCATGATCCTGAAGCTCTGCCTGGACACGGGTTGCGCGGCAGCTTTGCTTCTCGGCGGTTACGGCGACTTTTCAATTTCCGGCGAAACCGCGCCTGCGGTCAACGCGCCTCTGCCGCTTGGGCCTTTCCCAATGCCGGGCCAAGTTGTGAATCATTCGTGGGTGGCTGCTCCACCTGTCGAGAGGCCTGTGCTGTTCGCTAACCGCATCGTATTCTGGTCTGCCATTGCTTGCCTGGGCGCGCTGATCCTGCTCATTCTGTCGAAACCTCCTGCGTCTGCTTCTCCGCCGACGCAATTCGACGTCTATGGCCGTTTGCTCCCCGGGTTTCTCTTTGCTTCGCTTCACTATGGACTCGTGGCATGGCACACGCGTCGCCAGCCGGAGCGTTTCGGGCTGGGTTTGGCCTGCGCCTGCAGTTTGGCGGTAAGCGCCGCCGGATTTGTGACCGCGCCGGTGCTCTTTCTCGGTCTCTTTCAACGCCCCAGCCCGCAGGCCGCAGCTATGACCGCAGGATTGCTGCCCTTGGCGTTCCTGACCTTGCTGTTTGTTCTCGGCAATTTCGTCCTGCTATTTGCCTCGCTGCGAACTTCCTGGCTTGCGCGTGAGGACGGGGTTCAGTCGCCGATTTCATGGACTCTCGGATTTGCGTTTCCTTTTGCGACGTTACTCATTATCCGCGGAATCCTGTTGAGCTGACGACCAGGATGGCGGAAAGGTCCCACTGTAAAAACTACCCGGACGATGCTCAGGATTCCCCGGTTAGCAAGCCGCATGACAGGCCGTCGAGAGTTTATTGGCCGTTGAGCCACAGTGGAACGACGAAGGGTTTGCCTCTCCACAGGGGTCTTGCAAAGATGGCATTGTGCCCGAATCTATCTTAACGATTGAGCCGCCCCTGCCGGCTGCCCCGGATTTTCAGCCGTCTTCGTCGTTCCGGCCTCGCCAACAGGTTCTCGCCAGATATTGGGTCACCGTGTTCCTGAGCGCTTTTCTGCTCTTCCAGGTTCAGTTGATTGTCGGGAAATACATTCTTCCCCTGTTCGGAGGCACTCCGGCGGTCTGGAACACCTGCATGTTGTGCTTCCAGTTTTTGCTGCTGCTCGGATATGCATACGCGCACTTGCTGGGTCGCACGTCCAATGCGCGCAGGCAGGGAAAGATACACGGCGCTTTGCTGATTTTTTCCGCACTGATCGTGGCGATCTTGTGGGTGAAATGGGGTTCGCCGTTGACCCCGGGTGCGGCCTGGCGGCCCGCGCCGGAAGACAATCCGGTCTGGAAGATTCTGCAATTGCTGTTCGCGACCGTGGCCCTGCCGTTTTTTGTTTTATCGACCACCGGACCCTTGCTGCAGAGCTGGTACAGCCGGGGCGCGACCAGCGCCTCGCCGTACAAGTTGTACGCACTTTCAAACGCGGGGTCGTTGCTGGGCTTGCTGAGTTATCCCTTCCTGATCGAGTGGATGTTCACCATCAAACATCAGGCTTGGGTGTGGGCCTCGGGCTACCTGATTTTTGCCGCGATCTGCGCAGCGATTGCGTGGCGATTTTCGCCCAGCCCTTCGGCGAACTCTCCTTTACCTTCACCCGCGAGACTGGAAACCACCGCCGCGGAAGAGACGCCCGGACTCAGCCGCTATCTGTTATGGATCGGATTGAGCGCGTGTTCCACGACGATGCTGCTCGCCTCCACCAATCTGATCTGCCAGGATCTGGCGGTCATCCCTCTGCTGTGGGTCGTGCCACTTTGTATTTATCTCTTGTCGTTCATTCTTTCGTTCAACAGTCATCGCTGGTACAAGCGGAACGTTTTCTGGCCGCTGTATTTTGTGGCCCTCGGCGTGGAGATGAAAACCAATTTGTTTGGCTTTCACCTCCAAACCCCTTCGCAGATCGTCATGCTGTGCGCAGCCTTGTTCGTCGTCTGCATGGTTTGCCACGGCGAACTCGCGTCGTCGAAACCCGCGACCCGGCACTTAACTTCGTTTTACTTGATGGTGGCCGGCGGCGGCGTGTTGGGCGGAATTTTCGTGGTGATGATGGCACCGCGGTTATTTCTCGGATTTTGGGAACTTCAAGTGGGATTGGTGGGTTGCGGACTGCTGCTGTTCGCGGCGTTTGTGCTCGGCGATCCTAGCGGCAGGGCAAATGCAGAGCTATGGGTCGCGGTGCTCCTGATTGAGACGACCTTTCTGATCACCAACCTTCCTAATTTCGTGCCCAAGCTCGAGAAATTTCCGCTGCTGGCGCGGCCGGAGTTCGTGGGCTTGTTCGCGGGCGCCGCGTTCGCAATGTACTGGTTGTTGCGCAAGAAAAACGGATCTGTGGCCGGTGTTCCTGCAAATGCGAAGTTCCCCTGGCAGCCAGTGGCGGGTGTGTTGCTCACCGCCGTGTTTGGGATTCTCGTCTATGGCTACGTGCAGGTTCGCGCGACGCAGATTTTATATCGCGAGAGAAACTTCTACGGAATCAAAAGCGTGATCAACGAACCAGAAACGGTGGCGCTGCTCAGCGGAAGCACGCTGCACGGAAGACAATTCAAAAATCCTGCAGTCAGGAACACTCCGCTTTCTTATTACCGCACCGAAAGCGGAATCGGGTTGCTGCTCAACAACTATCCGCGCGGAAATTCCGGAAATCTCAGGGTCGGGGTCATTGGAATGGGCGCCGGCACCTTGGCGGCGTACGGACGGCGCGGCGACTATTACCGTTTCTATGAGATTGATCCGGCGACCGTGGAGCTTTCCGCGGGGCCATCCCCTTATTTTTATTTTGCACATGATTCCGTCGCGAAAATCGACGCCGTGCTCGGAGATGCGCGCCTTTCCCTGGAGAAAGAGGCCGGGCTTGGCGAGCGGCAACAGTTCGATGTGCTTGCCGTGGACGCCTTCAGCAGCGACGCAATTCCCGTGCACCTGCTGACGAACGAGGCCATCGATCTCTACCTGGCGCACCTGCGGAACGCCGAAGGCGTTTTGGCTTTCCACGTCACCAACTGGCATTTGGATCTTGCTCCGGTCCTCGCCGCGCTGGCCGGCTCTCATCATTTGGCGGCGTGTCAGGTACGCAATTTGGGGAGCACGTGGATTTTGCTGTCCGCGGACCCGGAGATGCTTCGTTTGCCAGGGCTCGCGGAGAAGAGCACCGCCCTGGTGCTGACGAGGAAGCCGGTCCTGTGGACCGACGGCTACAGCAACCTTTTTCAAGTGCTCCGCTAGGCGCCTTCTAGGATCGCGCTGCATTCCCTTGTAGGGGCGCAGCACTGCTGCGCCCCATCTCGGCAACGAATCAAGCGATCGTGCAACGGAGCGTCAGGAGCCTTCGGTTAGCAGCCGGCGGGCGCGCGTGGCGAAGATGCCGGCGCCGGCATACATCAAGCCGAGCAGGCTGAAGCCTGCCAACAGACTGACGCGCTGCGCGACCCAGCCCAGCGAGAAGCTCATGATCAGTTGCAACACGGTGGTGACGATGGCCATGGCGGATTGGGTGCGTCCCATGAAATGCCGGGGCACGATGCCCATGATCGAGGATTGCGCGACAATTCCGGAAACGGCCCGGCAGAAACCAAAAACGGCCTGGATGGTCACCGCGCCGATGACGAAGGAAACAAATGGCACGAGAATGTGTCCGGCACAGAGCGTGCCGATGCAGCCTACATAAAAGGTCATACGCAACGAGTCCGAAAGCTGGCTGGCAAGCAGTCCTCCGGTGATGGCGCCGATGGCCCAGCCAAGCTCAAGGAAGCCGAGGCCGCGCGCACCGGCGTGCAGCACGTCGTTGGCGAGCGCAACCAGAATTACGTTGGCGCTGACCACTCCCGCCATCATGGTGGCGTGCGTGATGCCGAGCGCTAGCACTCGCGGCTGTTTCTTCAGGTACGCAAAGCCTTCTTTCAGGTCGGCATAAACCGCGAGGGACAATCCCGCTTCCGCGACTTCGGGATTTTCGCCGGACTCCAGCGCCAGCGCGGTAGCCTCCGTCGCGTCGGAATATTCGCGCGAATAG
Source organism: Candidatus Acidiferrum sp. (assembly GCA_049512575.1). GTDB lineage: Bacteria > Acidobacteriota > Terriglobia > Acidiferrales > UBA7541 > Acidiferrum. The sequence goes on along the minus strand of JBEKWY010000124.1, from coordinate 3,954 downwards.
CGCTGGTGGTGGCGCGGAGAAACGTAACCGCGCCGCATCTGGTACAAGCAGAACGCCGACACAAAATAGGTGGCGCCGTCGATCGCCAGGATGCCGGCGATGCCCGCCCAATCGTAGATGAAGCCCACGAATGCGCCGGCCATCAGCATTCCACTTTGCACGCCGATCAGCACGGCGGCGTTCGCGCCGGTGAACTGATTCGGGGGAATCACTTCCTGCACCAGCGCGTTCACCGTAGCCCAATACATCGCCGAACCCGTGCCGGTGATCAGCGTCATGACGTAGAGATGCCAGAGACCGAGATGCCCGCTCCACGCGATGTACGCGATGGAGAGAACGGCGACTCCCCGGCTGAGATCGAGCAGGACGCCAAGGTAGCGGCGATCTAACCGATCGATGAGCACTCCGCCGACGAAGGGAACGAACAGGCCAGGCAGCGTGACCACGATCACCTGCATGCTGACGGCGATGGTCGAGTGCGTGGTGGAAAGGATGTACCAACTGACGGCGGTGAAGTTGAGGCCGCTGCCGAACAGCGAGACGAACATGGCGACCGAGAAAAAGCGGAAGCCACGCTGCGCCCAGATGACCCTCCAATCGACGCGCGTGGTAGTTGTAGCGGTGGCCATGGAACCTGACATTTTACTATCGGCGGAATGGCCGCGAAGTAGTTCGATTGCGATGTGTTTCGTAGAGAAGCGACGCGAAGGACAACGTGAGGATTTGCGCGAAGCGCGATAGGGATTGGCAGATGCAAGAAATCGCCTGGCTTTTTTCGGGGAGTTGGGTTCCATAAATAATTTGATTTGACGAATCAAACTATTATGGCTAAGCTTGGAAGCATTCATGGTCGACGATTCGGCACGGCAACTGTTGGAGTTGTATCCGCGGATCTTCTTTGCCTGCCACACGCGGCATGTCCGCGATCCCCGGACGCGCCGGATTTTGAGCGCGCACCAGGCCAGCATCCTGGATCACCTGGACGAGCGCGAGCCGGTAATGTTGCTGGACCTGGCGCGGCATATGGGCGTCACGGCTTCGACGATGTCGCTGCACGTCGAGAGACTGGTGCGGCGAGGCTACGTGTTGCGGGAGCGCGACTCGCACGATGCGCGTCGTTTGCGGCTGCGGATTTCCGCTTCGGGTACCCGCATACGCGAGGCCAACTCGGTGCTCGATCCCGTTCGCGTGCGCGCGATGTTGTCGCGGCTTTCTACGGAGGAGCGAGAGGCGGGCGTGCGAGGGCTGCGGATCCTGGCACGAGCGGCGAACGAGCAGGTGCAGGAACAAAGCGCAAAAGCGAGGCGCGGCCGCTTGCCGCAATGAAATATGTAAATCTGGCGATCGCCTCACGGATTTCGCGGTTGGGACTAGCGTTCTTCATAAAGGTTTCGCGTTTTTGGTCGGCGATCGATGTTGCGAATTTGCGAATCGAGCTAACGGGAATTGAAGTCGACAAGATTACAAGCTGGCAAGCGCAACTGACGAGGTGACCGATGAGATGGATGTTGTGGATATTTGCCGCGTTGGCGGCCGTTGTGATCATCGTCCTGGTGATCGGATGGCTGCTGCCTCGAGATCACGTCGCTACGCGCATCGGCCGGTATCATCAGCCACCGGAGAAAATTTGGGCGGCGATTACCGACGTGGACGACACGCCTTCTTGGCGAGAAGGGCTGAAGAGCGTGAAGCGTTTGCCGGATCGCAACGGACTCCCGGCGCACATCGAATATTCGAGTTCGGGACAACTGCCGATGGAAACAGTGGAAATGACGCCGCCGCGCAAGCTGGTGAATCGAATCGCAGATTCCAGTCTACCGTTTGGAGGCACATGGACATTTGAGATCCAACCTGTGGCAGACGGCGCGACGCTCAGGATTACGGAGAATGGTTTCGTCACGAATCCGGTGTTCCGGGTCGTGTCGCGCTTTCTGCTGGGCTATACGTCAGAGATCGAGAAGTATCTGCGATCGCTGGCCAAAAAATTCGGCGAGGCGCCACAAATCAGCGAGTAAATTCTAACGCTGTAGGCCTAAGGCAATCACGCCAGGATGCAGCGGGCGGCGTGATCTTGCGATGCGGGCGACGTGATGCGCAAATCGGGGACGGCGCGCACGCACTCGGCAACACGGAGCGAGCAGCGCGGCTCGAAGGCGCAGCCGGGAGGCAAGGCCGTGAGCTGCGGCACCGTTCCTGGAATCGGCATGAGTTTGCCGCGCTCTAACGTCGGGGAAGCTGCCAGCAGACCTTGCGTATACGGATGACGCGGTGATTGGAGGACTTCGCGCGCCGGGCCTTCTTCCACGATGCGTCCCGCGTACATGACCGCGACGCGGTCGGCGACTTGCGCTACCACACCGAGGTCGTGGGTGATGAACAGCAGGCCGAGTTGCAGTTCGCGGCGCAGGCGGTCGAGCAAATCCAGGATTTGTTTTTGTACGGTGACGTCGAGGGCGGTGGTTGGCTCGTCGGCGATCAGCAGGCGCGGGCCGCCTGCGAGTGCCATCGCAATCATCGCGCGCTGCCGCAATCCGCCCGACAATTGATGCGGAAACTGTTCGGCGCGCGTTTCTGGTTCCGGGACCGCGGCTCGGCGCAACGCTTCCAACATGCGGCGACGCACTTCGCTCGATTCCAAGCGCGAATCGTGCGCGCGAATTGCTTCCTCAACCTGCGCCCCGATGCGCATCACGGGATTCAGCGCGGTCATCGGCTCCTGAAAGACCATGGCGATCTCGCGCCCGCGGACATCGCGCCAGCCGCGCTCGTTCAAGCCAGTGAGATTGGTGCCCGCCGAATTTCGATTCGCGCCCGCTGCACTTGTCGAGGCGGGGCTTGCTCCGCCCGCTGCGGAAGCGCCGCTACTCATTCTTGCGTCGCCGGTCAAAACCGCCTCGCCGCTCACGCGCGCGCCGACCGGCAGCAATCCCATTAACGCCAACGCCATCATGGTCTTGCCACTGCCGGATTCGCCGACAAGGCCCAGGGACTCGCCGGCGGCGATGCGCAGCGATACTTCGTTCACCGGCCGCACCCAGCCTGACGGGGTCGGCAACTCAACTTTCAATCCGCGCACTTGAAGCAAATCCGCCATGTGTCGTCCAAGAGTAGAGCCGAATCGTGGAATTGGGGAAGGCGAAACGGTTAGGGCGTGTCCAAGCGAAACGTTTGCGCCTAACGTTTGTCGAGGGGCACGACAAACTTCAGCGCGGTATGGGTCGGCGAAAAACCTACGATTTTCACGTCTTTCAAGCCGGCTTTGCGGCCGCTGGAGAGGACGTCGATTTCGGTGATTTCCTTTTGGCCTTTTGGGTAAACGATCCAGAGGGCGGTGGCGCCCTTTATTGATTTCGTGGCTTTGTTGAGCGCGGGGGCCAGGTTCTTGGCGGAGTTCACGGATAGAAAAATCAGGTCACTGGTCGCATCAAATTTGCCTTCATAGACGTTCTTTGTTGCTGCGCGCAGCTCGCGGAAAAAGTCTGGATCGAAGTCGCCTAGCAGCGAGACATGGATGCCGGGCTTCACGCCTAGTTTTTCGGCGCGGGTTTTTGGGTGGAGGATTTTGTGGCACCACTTTTCGGCTGTGAGGCCTAGCTCGAAGATTGCCGGACCGTTTGGGGTTTGCACATGGAGTTGGCCGTCGATGGCTTGAGCGGACTTGATTGTTGAGAATGGGAGTTTTCGGCTCGGGCTGCCGTCGGCGGGGCGGAAGATGAGTTCCGCGGTTTCCAACAAGGCTTTGCCGGTCAGCTTCGTTTTCCCAAAATGGGCCTTGCAGGCGGCTTCGCTTCCCACGGGCTACTTCCTCCCTTGACCTCCCGCTCCCTAGACCTCCCGGAGCAAATGGATAGCGATATTACCCCATCGAGCTGACGGAGTCGCTTTGCGAGGCTCGGTTGCACTGCATGCGGCGTGAAGGAAGGACGGACGCTTCCGTCCTTCCTTCATTTTCGG
>JBEKWY010000123.1:0-14768 GCA_049512575.1 Candidatus Acidiferrum sp. | reverse complement strand
ACGTCTTGGAGGATGGCTTTGCGGGAGACAGGCCGGCCGGTGTTGCGGATGAGATAGCGGAGAAGTTCCGCCTCCATCAGGGTGAGCTGGAAGGTTTGCTTGCCGCAGTGGAGTTGCAGGGTTTGGAAATCGAAGACCTTGTCGTTGAATTTGAAGGGCTCTGGAGTTGACGGGTCTAAAGACCCGCCGTTACGTTCGCGCTCGGATGCTGGGGGTTTTGAGCTTTGCTGCCAGTTTTTGCGGCGGAGCAGGCTTTCCAGGCGGGCTAAAAGGATGGCCAGGTTGAAGGGCTTGGCCAAGTAGTCGTCGGCGCCGGATTCAAAACCTTTCAGGACGTCTTCGGAGCGGCCGCGGGCGGTGAGCATGAGCAGCGGGATGTAGTTTTGGGATTCGCGGAGTTCGCGAGCCACCGTGAACCCGTCTTTGCCGGGAAGCATGACGTCGAGGACCAGGGCTTCGAAGTCATTTTTTTTCTGGAGAAGGGCAAGCGCTTCCTCGCCTTTGCCGGTGATTTGGACGGAATGGCCTTCGGCTTCGAGATTGAAGCGGAGACCTTCGGCGAGGTGGGCTTCGTCTTCGACGATGAGGATACGGCTCATGCGCGATAAACCCTGGGGAGTTTCAGGGTGAAAGTGCTGCCGCGGCCTTCGCCTTCGCTTTCGGCGAAAGCGTCGCCGCCGTAGCGGCGAGCGACGGCACGCACGATGAACAGGCCCAAGCCAGTGCCTTTTACCTGGCCGGTAGCGGGGCTTTTCACGCGGTAGAAACGGTTGAAAATGCGTTTCAGTTCGGGACGAGATATGCCTATGCCCCGATCGCAGACGCTGAGAGAAATGGTGTCGATGTTGGGGGTGCGGACGTCCACGACGACGTCTTTGTTTTCGCCGGAATATTTGATGGCGTTGTCGAAGAGGTTGAAGATCGCGGTGCGAAGCTCTTCCGGATTGCCCATGACGATCAGGTCGTCGGGCGGCGGAGCAGCAAAGCGGAGCACTTCGGGCGGTAAATGATGACGGAGGCGGGCGAGTTCAAGTGTTTCGCCTACGACCGTGGCGAAATTGATTTCCTGCCAGTTGCGTTTGTGGGTGAGGTGACGGGCCTCGCCGGCTTTCAGGACTTGCTCGACGGTGCCGAGAAGGCGTTCGGTGTCTTCGAGCATGATGCGGTAGAAATCGCGGCGCTGGGCTTCCTCGAGAGGACGCGTCTGGAGGGTTTCGAGATAAAGGCGAATCGAGGCGATGGGAGTTTTCAGCTCGTGGGTGACGGCGTTGAGGAAGGTGTCCTGGCGCTCGTTGCGGCGGATTTCGCGGACGATGAAAATCGTGTTGACGACGAGGCCGGCGATGATGACGCTGAAAAAAACGATGCCGAGGACGAGCGGGACGACGCTCCGCCAGTGGTAGACGATCCAGCTAACGTTGAGAAAAATCGCGAGGGCCACCAGGCAGGCGCCTAGAGTGATGAAGAAGGCGATGGCTTTGCCGCGGCTGGTGATGCGCATTGCTGGTTATTTTAGTGCATACGGGGGGAGGATGCACTTGTTGCACGTTCGGGATGGAAACAGCGGATTAGCCACGGAGGCCTGCCTGCCGCAGGCGGGCACGGAGAACACGAAGGAAAGGCGGGAAAGAGATTAGCCACAGAGGCACTGAGGAAAGAAGGAACAAGATCGAGAAGCGGAAGCAAACATAAAGAGCCGCGATTTTTAGGCGCGGCTCTCGCGAGATTTTTGCTTGGGATTGGCTTAGTCGCCGGAGACGACGGCCGGTTCGGGCTCGACTGCGGTCGTTGGGGGGAAAACGACGACGCTTGTAGCAGGCGCCTCAATTTCCTGAGGAGTCAGGGTTAGTTTCGGCAGTTTGATGTCCCATGCCAGGCCGAGGGCGCGCAGCGCGCAAATGCCGTACCAGTTCATGTCCACTTCGTACCATGCGAGACCATGACGCGCGGCCTGCGGTGCGGCGTGGTGATTGTTGTGCCAGCCTTCGCCGAAAGTGAGGATGGCGACCCAGAAACTGTTGGTGGAGGTGTCGCTGGTGATGAAGCGGCGTGAACCCCACATGTGCGTGGCGGAGTTGACGAGCCAGGTGGAGTGCAAGCCCAGGACGGTGCGAAGAAAGACCGCCCACATCATGACGGAGAGGCCGAACGGAAGTGTGATGACGGCAAGAACGGTGATGGGCACCCAGTGGTACTTGCTGATCCACATATGAAATTTGTGTTTCCGGAGGTCGGGAACATAGGGCAAGAGTTCCGCCGTGTTCTGGTGCATGGCTTGGCCGGTAATGATCCAGCCCATGTGCGCCCAGAGACCGCCGTCTTGCGGGGAGTGGGGATCGCCCTCTTTGTCGGTGTTCTGATGATGGATGCGATGGGTGGCGACCCAGGCGATGGGACCGCCTTCGAGAGCGAGCGTGCCGCACACCGTCAAAAAGTATTCCATCCAAACCGGGGTCTTGTACCCGCGATGGGTAAGCAGGCGATGGTAGCCCATGCCGATGCCCAGGCACCCGGCAACGCAATAGAGGACAACCGCTACGGCAAGTGCTTTCCACGAAAACAGGAAGAGAGCGGCGATGGCGCCGACGTGGAATAACAGCATGAAGGAAGTGGTGGTCCAGTTCAGCGGTTGCTTAAAAGTGCGATCTTTTTCGGCTAGGCTCATCGAAGAATCCTTGGTAGATGATTTCGCGTAACGATGTCGCGCTCCGTACGGTTACGAACATAGCACGCGCGCAAGAGGGGCTCTGTAATACTTGTGTAATCGTGAGTACAGGTCCGGCGAAATTGTTACGGGTGAAGGGAAAACGAAAATTAAAGATTAGAAATGATTGAAGTTAGAACAGAAATAAGAAGCGGAACTCGATTTAGTCTTTGCCGTCTGCGCGCACCCGCTTGCGGAGGAAGGGGATGGCCTGAGTTACTTTGGCTTGGCTGGTTTGCGCCCAGTTTGGAACTGGACGGGGAGTTTCCGCGAGAAGATTGGAAATGTGAATGAGGGACGGATGGCAGTCAGAGACGAGTTTGACGAAGGCGGTGAGCGGCACGGCTAAGAGAATTCCCATGACGCCCCACATCCAACCCCAGAACAGGATGCCCATGGTCGCCGCGACGGGTCCGATGTTGACGCGCGAGCCGATAAATTTCGGAACCAGGAAATTCGAGGAAACCAAGTGAAGAGCAAATACGGTGAGCAGAATAATCAAGTATGGGCCGGCGGTGTCGTATTGAAGGGTGGCGGCAAGGAGCGGCAAGGCCGCAGCTAGAATTGCGCCGATGAACGGCACGAGGTTGAGGAAGCCACTGGCGATTCCGAGTGGGACCGCGCCTTGTAGTCTTAATTCGTAAAATACGGCCACGGTGATCGCCGCCATGGCCGCGCCGATGATCAGATTGCCGAGGGCGAAGCCGCGAACCATTTTGGTCAGGCGCGATGTGAACTGCGGGACGTCCATCTTTTCGCCGAAGGCGTTGGCCAGCCAGTCGTACAGATGGGACTTTCGAACCAGCATGAAAAACATCAGGAAGGGAACCAGGCCGCCGACGATGACGGCTCCCCAGGCGGAGCCAACGCCCCGAATAAGATAGGAAGGCCATGCGGGTGACTCGCTGACGCGCACTTCCTGGACCCGTTTGGAGGAAGCAGCCGCCGTGATGCTGCCAGCGCTCTTCTGCACTTTCTCGATACTTTGGGTCAGGGGCTTGACGGCATCGCGAATTCTTTCGGCGTACTCCGGCATGTCGTCGAGCATCGTGGTGGCGCGGTTGTAGCTGACGTAGATCAAAAGAGTGACCAAGAGCATTCCGGAAACTACGAGAACGGCGGTGGAAAGTAGTCGCGGGACGTGGAGGCGTTGGAAATAAGAAGGGATGGGGTCGAGCAAAATTGCGAGGAACCCGGCGAGAAGAAAGGTGATGCAAAGGGAACTGGCAAAGAAGCCAAAGGCCACGATTATGGCAATGACCACGACCCAAAGGAGCGCGATCACTCTGACGAGTGGCCGCGGCTGGGTCTCGGGCTGCGAGTTATCCGGCATGGATTGGCCTGGAGATAAAGGGTGGTCCTTTGCGCTTGGAGAGAAAAACAGATCCCTCGCTCCGCTCGGGATGACAGTGGCACGGGTGGTTTTGCAGCACGAGACTCCGATTCAGACAACACGAGCGAATTACAGCTGAGATAACGCGAGCAAGCGACAGCGAAACGGATGATCGGCCGAGGAGCGAAGCGGATCGTTGAGTTTTCAACGATCCGGCCTGCGCTGGTGCAACATGAGGTCAAACGAGCGGGACTATATGCGCCCCATGAGCAGGAGAATAACCAGGACGAGGACGACGAGGCCCAGACCGCTGCTGGGGTAATATCCCCAACCACGGCTATAAGGCCAAGTCGGCAAAGCCCCGAGTGCAATCAAGAGCAGAATCACGACGAGTATAGTGAGCATGATTGGTGTCGCTCCCGATTGCTCGCTTGTTTTGGCTGACCGAGCAGGTCGTGGAGCTTTCAACCTCCGCCCGCGCATTACACTGCGAATGACACTGGGGGACAATCGGTGCATTCGTGTAGCCGGATTGGTGCGCGCCCGTATTTTTGGAAAGAGAGATTAGAAACCGGAAAAAAGCGCGGAAAACCGCTGGTTTGGCCGATAGAATAAGATTACTCCTACACGGCATTCTGTGCCGCCGCGGACAAAATACAGGGAAAAAGGTATGTCATTCTAAGGTACGGGTGACCAAAATAAAGCAGATTTGATGGGTCATTTTGAGACGCCTTGAGAGGGCCCACCTACGGAGAGGATCGGGAATTTTCCGCTAAACATAAAAAATGGCGCTGCGCATTCTAGTTGCTGACGATCACGACATCATTCGCCGCGGGCTCAAGCAACTGCTGACCGCGCATCATGGCTGGGAGGTGTGCGCGGAAGCCAAGACGGGCCGAGAAGCGGTCGCGATCACCGAACAGATGAAACCGGACATCGTGGTGATGGATATCAGCATGCCGGATCTGAACGGTTTGGAGGCAGCCCGCCGCATCAAGAAGGTGCTTCCCCGGACCGAAATATTGATCTTAACGCTACACTTCTCGGATCAACTGGTGCGAGAGATTGTGGAAGCGGGAGTGCGGGCTTATATAATGAAATCCGACGCGGACAAGGATTTGGTGACCGCGGTCGAAGCACTCTCGAACCACCGGTCTTTTTTCACGGCTCGCGCGGCAGATATGTTGCTGGACGGATTCAGCCGGCAACACGCGGCGCCCGATCCGCAGACATTGCTGCGCAGCAGGCTCACATCGCGCGAGCGCGAAATCGTGCAGTTGCTTGCCGAAGGGAAGAGCAGCAAAGAAGTCGCGGTGGCCTTGGGGATCAGCGTGAAGACGGCGGAGACCCATCGAGCGAACATCATGAGGAAACTGGAGCTGCATTCGGTAAGTGAATTAGTGCGGTATGCAGTGCGGAATCAAATCATAGAAGCGTAGAGTTTTTTCGTAAGGTTCGATGATGCTTAGCTTGCACCGGGCGCACGGCGGCGTAAGGTCCTCCATCCCCATCGAACGAGTTCGGAGGGAACGTGCCGCGAGTAATGATTGTCGATGATCACGCCGCAATCCGGCGAGGGGTGCAGGGCATCCTGCATTCGTTCCCAGAGTGGGAACTGTGCGGTGAAGCAGATAATGGCCAGGAAGCTGTGCGACTCGCCGAGACGTTGAGACCCGAAGTGATCATCATGGACGTATCAATGCCGGTGCTGAACGGTCTGGAAGCTACGCGCATCATTCGAGACGCACACCCCGAGACAAAAGTGTTGTTGTTGACGCTGCATTCCTCGACAGAGTTGGTGCGTAGCGCGTTTCGCGCGGGCGCGAGAGGGTACGTATTGAAGTCGGATGCAGAGCAGGAACTGGTGCGGGCTTTGAACGTGGTTTTGGGCGATGGGACGTACGTAAGTCCGGCGATTGATGAAAACGTGGCGCACAGGGTCGTTGAGGAAATGCGCCGGCAGCAGATGAACTAGGTTGGTGCGGCTTCGCCCGTTTCGGATTGGAATCTACCATGCAAAATCGACATCAAAGCACCGAGCTGCTCAACGAACCCTACGATCAGCCGGATGGCTGCACGCGAACGGAGGAGCCTGTGTCGAACCGAGGAAGCGAACTTGCGAGTTTGCTGGTGGGATTCGGCGTGGGGATAGGATTAGCGATTTTGTTCGCGCCGCAATCCGGAGATGAAACTCGCGAGTGGCTCAGCGCCAGCGCCGAAGATACGTACAGGCAAGTTCGGCGACGAGGGCGGCGGCTGGTTTTCGAAGCGCAGGATTTACTCGATCGAGGGGAACACTCAATGAGCCGCGCATTGCGGACCAGTAAGAACGTGCTGGAATCTGTGGCTGCAAAGCTCGAGTAGTTCGTTCCGAATTGCTTGTTCGAATTCCGCGCGGCATCCCGACCATCATTCCACGCAGTATTTAGGATCCTTCTTCTGATTTTTCCCTGGCGAAGACTTCGAGCGCTAGCTTGTGGTTATTGTCGAAAGCTTTCCTCGTATCTTCGACTACCGGAACGCCTTCCGCGATTTAGGTAACCTTTCGAGTCTTTCTAGGGCCACTCCCTGATTGAGAGATGTTGCTTTGAACGGCAAATTGACTTAACGCCGGGTCCAAGGTTTTCCGTGGCTCCGGCCCGCCCGATAGTTGGTGGAAGTAAATCCGCCGCGGGCAAGCAAAGGAGAGACATGAGAGCGCGAAAATTATTCCTTGCAGTGCTGCCGGTCCTTATGGCCGGAGCACTGGCAGGATGTTCGGATACCAACAAATCGCCGGATGTTGCGGACAATATTCGCAAATCGCTGGATCAGGCTGGATATAAGGACGTGAGCGTCAGCCAAGATCGAGACAAAGGAGTCGTAACGCTAACGGGCACAGTGCCGACGGACAGTGACAAAGCTCAGGCGGAGTCGATCGCGAAGTCTGGCGCTGGTTCGCAGGTGGTGGCGGACCAAGTCGCCGTGCGACCTCCAGGCGATGAGAGCGATGCCAAGACGGTGGATTCCGATATGGACAAGGCCATTGAGAAGAACCTGGACGCCGTTCTGGTCAAGAACAAGATGAAAAGAGATGTGAAATATGACGTCAAAAATGGCGTGGTGACTTTGACTGGTGATGTGCGTTCGCAATCGCGGCGCGCGCAAGTGGAGAAACTGGCATCGACAGTGCCGAACGTCAAGCAAGTGGTGAATGAATTGGAAGTTAAGGGGCAGAAGGCGAGCTCGACCAGCTAGTCGAGCTTGAGCGGCGCTCGGGATCAGCCAGTTTGGCGCTCATTTGGGCGCCAGACTGGTTTTTTTTGTGATTGGTGCACCTTGGAGGAGCAGCGGGTTGACAAGCGTCACGTCGGAGCTTGGATCGCACTCGACAAGGGAGAAAAGTTGAAGGTAAATGTGCTTCAGAGGCGGACACGCCGAAAGGGCTATCTATTGAAAGGGACTAGTTTGTTTGTTCGCCTGGCTTGCTAATTCTGCAGAGCCACGGGGCCCGACTGCGTGAGCGACAAGAGTTGCTGGCGGAGTCTTACACGGGCGCGAAAGACCCGGGACTTAACGGTGGAAACGGTGATTCCGAGTGCTTGTGCGAGCTCGCGGTTGGTCCAACCTTCCGCCTTCTGCAGGATGAAGGTGTCTTGCAGCGACGGATTGAGCCCGCTGAATGCCTTTCTGGCGAGCTCCTTACTCATGTACTGGCGTTCTGGATCCTGACGGCTGTCTTCGATTTCGGGAAAGGGGCGCGGCTCGTCCTCGGAGTTGCTCGTGTCGTGGTAGTCGGAGATGCGTTCCGAGTTGCGCTTCCGCAATTTCATTAGCGCTTCGTTGATGGTGATGCGGACCAACCAGGTGGAGAACTGCGAGTTACCTTCGAAGCGGTCGATATGATGGAACGCTTTGACGAGCACGTTCTGCAGATTATCTTCTGCGTCCTCGCGATTTCGAAGCATGTTGAGGGAAAGGCCGTAGACCTGGCCCGAGTGCCTGCGAACGAGTTCGGTGAAGGCTTCCTCGTTCCCCGCCTGGGCTCTGGCGACCAACTGACGTTCCGGAAAATTCGCTAGGACGTCCATTTCGGAAACGCTCCTTTGCAGAACTTGTGAGCTTTCTGCGATGGAAAGGTTATAGAGCCAGGAGCGAAGTGGAACAATACAGCGGTCTATGTAGTTAGGTGACGAGGATTGTGTATCGGCCTGGGCCGACTATTGCAAAGAGGTAATGACGTAAAGAAAGAGTAATTACAGCCGTTTGAAACGGTTTGGAGAAACGAGTTCGTTAATGAATTCTGATCTTTCACGGCCTTAGGCAGTGAGGAGGCAGCGGGCCGCTGGCAGACGGGACTGGAGCGAACTTGTTTCAGACTGAACCGAGGAGTTGGTTGTGAACCTATCCGGGAATGTTCCACGTAGGACCTCCTGCCTGCCCCGAACATAACCCTCATGTACTCAGAGGTTTGATCGTGCGGGTGTGCTGGCGATTGGCAGGGCGCTTGCCCAAAGTCGCAGGGGAGTTTGTTGCGCGTTGTATTCCTGGTCAACCGACGACGGGTAACTGACGTGGGCCTGCCGCGAGCACGTCACGCGAGCTTGAGGCGGCATCGAGGTAGTGTGCAACGCCTACGACTGATCCTGATTCTACTTTTTGCGCCGGGTTCTGTGAGCGCGCAAGCTTCCGTACCCGCTGAGTATCGTGCCAAGGCGAGCTTTCTGACGACGTTTCCCAGCTTCATTGATTGGCCGGAGAGCGCGTTCTTGTCGCCCCAAACTCCGTTCCTGGTTTGCGTATTGGGGGATTTCCGATTTGGGACGGCCCTCGCGGAAAGTGCAAGGAGCGCATCGCCCCACGGACGGCGCGTGGACGTGCGGTGGGTGCGCCACGATCAGGAAGCGCGAAACTGCCAGATCGTGTTCGTCGGTGAATCGGAGGCAAAGAGGTACGCCGGGATCCTGCAGGTCGTTCAGGGGCGGGGCATTTTGACGGTTGGGGAAACGACGGATTTTTTGAGCGCCGGAGGAATGCTGAGCTTCTCATTCCAAAACGGGACTTTGCAGTTCGACGTGAACCTCGCCCCCGCAAACGAAGCGCACTTGCGAGTCAGTTCCAGGTTGTTGGTACTGGCGCGCCGGGTGCTGAACAATCCAGAGCCTTCTGGTGGCTCGATAACCGCGCAGAAGACAAGCGGAAAGGTGGAGTGATGGAAAAAGTACAGAATTGCTCTCAGCGTTCGCGTGTCGACCTGCCGGAACTGCTGGCTCGGGTGGATAACGATCGCGAATTGTTGCACGACCTTCTAACAATCTTCAAAGAAGAGTTTCCTCGACACCTGCAGGCGCTACGTGACGCCGTCGCCAGCGAGGATATGAAGCAAACAAAGATCGTGAGCCATACCTTGAAAGGGATGTTGTCGAACCTGGCGGTAACCGGGGCCGCGACTGCTGCGGCGCAGTTGGAGCAATTGGCGTGCGGCGGAGCCAAAGCATCGCTTCAGGAGGCTTTCACCGCGTTCGAATTGGAAGTGCAAGGATTATTGCCGGAGATGGAGACGCACATGGCGGAGGTGCGTCGTTGAAAATATTGATCGCGGACGATGAAGCGCTGTCGCGGCGCCTGCTGGAAAAAACCCTGGAGCGCGCAGGATACGAGGTGGTGGCGGTTGAGAATGGGCGATTGGCAGTCGAGCAATTGAGCCGGCCAGACGGACCGCGGCTGGCTTTGCTGGACTGGGTAATGCCGGAACTGGATGGCCCCGGAGTTTGCCGAGCCGTGCGAAGCAAACAAGATCAGCAAGAGCAGACGTATGTGTACATGGTTCTGCTTACGTCGAAGGAGTCGAAGGAAGATATCGTGACGGGTTTGGAATCGGGGGCGGACGACTATCTAACGAAACCATTCAATGTTGATGAATTGAAAGCGCGGTTGCGGACAGGGGAGCGCATCTTGCTCCTGGAGGGCAGGCTCGTGGAAGCACGGGAAATGATGCGCTTCAAAGCCACGCACGACGCGCTTACGTCGATCTGGAACCGGGGCGTGATTATGGATCTGTTGGGCCGCGAATTGGCCCGATCGAATCGGGAATCTGTCTGCACGATCGTGCTGCTGGGAGATGTGGATCACTTCAAATTGATCAATGATACGCACGGCCACCCGGTTGGCGACGAAGTGTTGCAAGAGATCGCCCGACGTTTGCTGTTGTCGATACGCTCGTATGATTTCGTCGGTCGATATGGGGGCGAAGAATTCCTGCTGGTCCTGAATAACTGCAATCCAGATTTTGCGGCGGCGCGCGCGGAGGAAGTCAGGAAAGTGGTAAGCAGCCGCCCAATCCAGACGGCGGCCGGAGCGCTACAAGTCACCATGAGCTTCGGGCTGCTTTTGAGCAAGGATTGGGGAGTTCGGCCGGTAGAGGAATTGCTATATGAGGTAGACGCGGCCCTGTACGGGGCAAAAGCGGCAGGTCGCAATTGCATTCGGATAGCGCAACCGAACCTTCCATCGAGTGAGCTGCCTGATCACACTGGCGAAGCCGTTCATCGATTGCGCTGACTCACGTTGTCTTAGGTTTCGCAGCCGTTTGTGCCAGCAGACTTCGCATCGCGGCACTTGACCCAGGAGCTCGTTTTTCCCGCCAAGCTTCAAGACGCTTGCAGGTATCCTCGATGTTTGAAAACAAGTGAGGATTCTTGAAGGCGGAGCGCCAGGTCGGAACAATGGATCGCATGCGATCCCACACGACCCAGATTTCGCCGTTGCTTTCGAAGAACAGCTCATCGTCAATCAGTCCACGATTGACGATACTGGCCACCATATCCCAATAACTGATCACCATCCGGATGTATGTGTTTTCCTCGCCGCCTTGAGGGAATTTCTGCATCATCTCTTCGGGGGACAGCGGGTGGAAATGCTCAATGAACCAGGCGCGCGCTTGTCGCAGCCGCGGTTCACGCCTCATGTCATACAGTCGAAGCATTAAATTGACTTCGTCATAGCTCAATTGAGGCATCGCTTGTTCCTCTCTTCCTGACTTGCGCGGGACTTACACTTGGTTTTTTTCTTCCGGTTCGTGGAAGGCGGAAGATCGTTCCAGGTCCTGGGCCCTTGCTATCGGAATGCTTTGTCGCTGGAACTCAATCTGGATGCGGCGGCGCAGCTCGCGCGAGACTTCGTCCTGACGCGTTGGAGCGGTGCGGACCTGGATGCGAAATGTCGGACCCAAGGGACCATAGGCCTGCACTCCTAAGACGCGCGGGCCATCGACGATCGCTTGCGACCAGGATGGATCGCTACGCAGCGTAGCCGAAGCCATTTCGAGGGCCTGCAGCGTTTTCTCCAACGGTTGTTCGACTGAGACTGCAATGTCGACGAAAGCTTGAGACCAGTCGCGGCTGAGATTTCCCACCATGCGAAGGTCGCCATTGGCAAGCGTAACCAGAGCACCGCGCGAGTCGCGCACAACCGTGCGGCGCAGAGTGAGATGTTCGACTTTGCCCGAAGTATGAAGCGTCTGGATCGTATCGCCGACACTATACTGGTCCTCGAAGACGATCTGAAAGCCGGCGATGAGATCGCGGAACAAGTTACGCGCTCCGAGCCCCAGGGCGAGCATCGTCAAACCAATGACGACAACTGCCGGAAACACGTTGATGCCGAATTCCGGAAGTGCCATCAGGATTGCGACGCCCCAAACCACTTTGCTGCCCGCGCTGTGTAACGCGGAAGCGAGGGAGCGAGTCTGCTGCTCTCGCGCTTGAGCGGTGCGGGATTGCGAGGCGGCCGGCGCGATCAGGGAATTCGTCCATGCTCGAAGGAAGTAGTTTAGGAGCAGAGCGAGGACCAGGATCACCAAGAGATGGAGCGCGGCAGGGATTGACAAGGTGAGCCAATGGGTGAACGGGCTAGACATCATATTCGTAGGGAGAGAAAGTATAACATTGACTGTGGCGCAAAGGTTTCGCACACCGCGCCGTAGCCACGGAGCAGCCATGTATCAAGCCAGACGTCGCTTACTTATCACAGGAGGGTCTGCCGTTGCAGCCTTTCTCTTGTCATGGAAGATCAGCGCGGGACAGGAAATGCCGGCTCCGCCAAATCCGCGGCGTGAGAATAGTCCCGAAGATCCATCGCACGGCTCACTTCCCAGCGCCGCCAGTACCAAGGCGGTGCTTGAGCAGCACCAGAAAGACATCAAAAAAGATATCGAGAAGCTTTACGATCTGGCGACGCAACTGAAGACGGAAGTAGAAAAAACCGATGCGACGACGGTTTTGTCGCTCGGGATGGTGAAGAAGGCCGAAGAGATCGAGAAACTGGCGAGGCAGATTAAGGAACATGCGAAAGGTAGCTGAGGACTGGCTTATTTGCGGTAAGCTAGCGCCCGGCTTCAATCAACGATAGAATTACAATGTCTGCAAGGCTCTTCGACGCAGTCAGATTCACGGGATCGTAGCTCAGATGGATAGAGCGGATGCCTCCGAAGCATCAGGTCGGGAGTTCGAATCTCCCCGGTCCCACCATTCTTCCTAAAAAATCTCGCAATTGTTCAACGCCGTTAAAATCACAAACGCGACATCTTGTCACTTTGGAGATTTGCTGGGGACTTTGAAAGCTTCGGGTGGATCCAGATAGCAGCGCTTCCAGAAATCGTCGTTCGAAAGGGCGCCGCCGGAGAATTGCTGCACGTCGAGGAGTGTGCTGCTAATCATGCCGCCGTCGGCTGAATCGAAGATGATCACGACGCCGCCGACCGGGGGAGTGACGCCGGCGAGTTTCGCTGGAAAGTCCTTGAACAAAGAGGATGCGAAGAGCAACTTCGCGCTCGGGCCGGTTTCCTTCGGATCTTGCGATATTGGTTGAACCGTGACGATTTTGACGGATTTGCCGCGCAACGATTCCCAATCGCCGGGAAAGACGCTCGTCTCTTCTCGCTCTATGCGAAAAACTTCGGGTGCCGTATTGGGCGAATTGAAGCGTTCGGCGACAAGTTCCGGCAATTCAAGACCACCCCTGCGAATAAATCCGCGGGAGGCACCTGAGATCTGAACGTGTACCCACTCCCCTTTGACGTCGAGGAATTCGAATTCGTCGTCCGCAGAAGCCGCGAAAAGAGTCGGAGAATCTTCGGCAGGTCGCGCCAAGACTGGTGTGCCATTTTTTCGAACAACGACCAGGTTGGGAGGGCGAGCCTGATTGTGTTGGATGTCCTGCAAATTTCGCAGCTCCGCGGCCAACTGGCTCATGCGGTTCTCTTCCGCTTCACGCTTCTTGCGCAATGAGTTCAACTCTTCGCTCGATGCCGCAATCGCACTCGTTGTAGGCGCGGGAGTGGAGGAAGTCTCGCCAGGGGCTTTAGTAGGCGGCAGCGATCTCCTGGGTAGCCCAGTGGATAAATCGAGCTTAGGAGCCGGAGCCTGAACTTGGGACTTTAGAACGGAAGCGACCGGTTTTTCGCCGAATTTTTCGCTGAGGCGATCGAGAAAATCGAGTTCGAGGCGGCCATTGGATGGCAGCGACTGATATCCCGATTTCCATGGTTCGCGATCTGCGTACCAGGCCGTTATTTTTGCGCTCAAACGCACTACCGTGCCGCCCGAAGATCCCGGCAGCACATCGACCGAAAATTGATAGAAGGCGCGCTCAAAGTGGTCAAGAGAACGATCACCAGTGGCTACAAAGCCGTCAACAATCGGAAGCTTTTGTCCGCTGTAAGCACCGAGCTCTTTTAGCGCTTTGTCGACGTCTTCCTTCGACTTATGGAACTCGCGGGCATAGGGCACCGACTGTGCAAATGCTTGCCACGAACCTAAACCGCTGACCATGAAAAGCAGGAGTTGGAAGAGGATCACAGCTGGCCGGAAACAGGAGGCAAGTTTGCTCACGGAAGGGTTTCCAACTGGTCCATGGGAAGCCAGCCGCGCTGGCCGTCGGGAGTTTCAATTCCGTACCAACGTGGCGTGACGATTACGATGACCACGTCGGTGTAGGCGGAGAGGCTGGTTACGTTGGCCGCGGAGCGGAAAGGCGCAGCTTTCAATTCAGCACCGGGCGCCTTGACCCGGCGCTCGAGTTCTTGTCGAAGAGAGTGAACGCGTTGCTCGAGTTCCTGATTTGAGGACTCCGCAGCCGCCAAGCGGGTGCTCTCGTCTTCATGTTGAAGCGTCAGAGTATGTCTGGCCAAATCGATGCTATCGCGGCGGCGCTTTGCGTCGAGGGCTTCTTGTTCATCCAATTGAATCGCTTGTAGACGCTCCTGAAAGACTTTAAATTCACTGGCTTCGACCGTGCCGTCGGATGGATGGACGGTACGACGGGCATTTTCGACGAAAACGGCGTCGATTCTGAGGCGCGTACGGTTTTCATTCACGCTGGTGACGACGTATCGCACCGCGATGGTCCCCTGATCGCCAGTTTCCAGGAAGTGACGCGGGGCGATCGCGTCCGTTCGGACCTTGTAGTAGACGCTGCCTTCGCCCTTCCATTGTTCGAAAAGCGGTGTGCTCGGAACGGCCTTGGCACCCGTCAACGTGCGCTCCTTCTCGTAGATGTAGGTTCCATGGATGGTGTCGTCGTCTAGCAGCTCGTCCAAAGCCTGCTTGACCTCGACGAGTGTCGCGGGGAATTCTTGAACCAAGCCGGGGCCCACCGAACTGCGTTGCGCGGCATCGGCTGCTGGATGGCGAGCGCCGAGAAGACAGAAGATACAGACGACGATAACCGCGAAGAGCCCCAAACGCGAGAAGT
>JBEKWY010000122.1:0-15066 GCA_049512575.1 Candidatus Acidiferrum sp. | reverse complement strand
CGATGACTTCCAGGCTTGCCACGCATCCAGTAGAATAGATGCCAGATGAGCCAGACGAGAGGGCAGACAACGCATGGGCTTGCGCAAACCGAAGAGCATCAAGCACAACGGAAAGCAATTGACCGACATTCTCGAAGCGCACGAACGGTTCTTCCGCGGACGTGATGGCGGCATACGCGCCGATTTAACCGGCGCCGACTTATCTCGCGCCGATCTCAGCGGCGCAAACTTCAGTGGCGCTATCTTGCGCAACGCGAATCTCGCCGGCAGCGACCTTCGTAAAACCAAGATGCCCGGCGCTGACCTTTCCGGCGCCAACCTGCACAAGGCCGATCTCCGCAGCGCCGACTTCACCGAAGCGATTCTTCCCGGCGCTGACCTAAGCGAAGCCCAGGCCAGCGGAATCGAATTCTTCCGCTGCGACCTCTCCAACGTCAATTTCCAGCGCGCGCAACTCCGCAACGTCAACCTGCGTCTCGCCAATGTAAACGGCGCGAAATTCAGCGGCGCGGACATGGGCGTCGCCATCCTGCGCGAGACCGACTTGCAGGGCGCCGATCTTTCCGGCGTCGACCTCTCCACCACGCTCCTCCCGAAAGGATATGCCCCGCCGCAATCGAAACAAAAGTCGGCCTGAGCGTTCACGCGGGATTCACAAAAGTTGATTTCTGCGCACATCTTGGCGATGTAATCTAGGAATTGTGTACGGTGCGTGATAGCCTCTCGCCGAAGAGCTAGCGGTCCCCTCCTGAAAATCCAGTGGCAACGACCACCACCCAACTCGACAGCTCCAGCACACGCGAACGTGTACTCGAGGTTGTTCGTCGGTTGCTCACCGAACTGGGCAGCCAGGGCGCCTTGCCGATGCTCAACCCCGGGTCGCTTCTGGACCGCGATCTCGGACTTGGCAGTCTGGAACGCGTGGAGTTGCTAGCACGTCTCGAGTCCGAATTTGGTGTTCGGCTGCCGGACAGCGTCGCGGCAGAGGCCAACACGCCCGACGATTTAGCGCGCGCGATCGCTAACGCGCCAGGTGCGGATACCCAAGCGGAAGAGGGGCCATCCGCCTTGCGCGCTTCCGTCACCGCCCAAAAGCTGCGGCATGAATCCAACGCCGGCGTTTTTTCTGCGGAAACTCTTCTCGATGTGTTGCGCTTTCGCGCTAAGCACGATGCCGAACGCGCCCATTTGCTCATCACCGAAGAAGACACCGGTGGCGAAGAACGCAGCATCACGCTCACCTTCGGCGAGCTGTACGCCGCCGCGGAACGTTGTGCCGCGGAACTCGCGCGCCGCGGCGTCCCCGCGGGCGGCCGCGTTTCGTTAATGCTTCCTACATCTCGCGCGTTCTTCGTCTCGTATGCGGGGATTCTTCTCGCCGGCGCAATTCCCGTGCCCATCTATCCGCCCTTCCGCGCGGATCGTATCGAAGAATACGCCGCACGTCAGGCGGCCATTCTCAACAATGCGGAAGTCTGCCTGCTCCTGACTTTCCGCCGCGCCGAAGCCGTCGCTCACCTCTTACAGCCTCGCGTCCGTTCCCTGGCTGCCGTCGTCGATGCCGAAAAACTTCTCGACGCCGCCGACAAAGCGCCTCCACCCGCGCCCGGCGCGCTTCCCGCACATCTGAGAGGCAGTCGCGCGCGCCGCTCCAGCGACATCGCTCTCCTGCAATACACCTCCGGCTCGACCGGCGATCCCAAGGGCGTTGTCCTCACCCATGCAAATCTATTGGCGAACATGCGCGCTATCGGCACAGCTGTGCAAATGGGCCCCGGCGACGTTGGCGTAAGTTGGCTGCCCCTCTACCACGACATGGGCCTCATCGGCGCGTGGCTCACCCTGGTGCACTTCGGTATCCCCCTCGCGGTAATGTCTCCCCTCGCCTTCCTCACTCGGCCAGAGCGCTGGCTCTGGGCTTTTCACAAGCACCACGGCACCATCGCCGCCGCGCCAAACTTCGCCTACGAGCTGTGCGTGCGGAAAATTGCCGACAAGGACATCGAAGGCCTTGACTTGAGTTCCTGGCGTGTAGCCATGAACGGCGCGGAGCCCGTCAATCCGGAAACCATGGAGCGATTTACCGCGCGTTTCGCGCGCTACGGCTTTCGCAACGAATCCCATCTTCCGGTCTACGGCCTCGCCGAATCTTCCCTCGCCGTCACCGTTCCACCTCTCAATCGCGGGCCGCTGATCGATCGCGTAGACCGTGAAACATTCACCACCCAAGGCCGCGCCGTGCCTTCCGCGTCGCAAGACACGACTTCCATCTCCTTCGTTTCCTCGGGCGCTGCGTTGCCGGAACACGAAGTGTGCATCATGGACGCCAACGGACACGAAGTTCCCGATCGCTCGGAAGGCTTTCTCTGGTTTCGCGGCCCCTCGGCAACCAGCGGCTACTATCACAATCCTGCTGCTACCCAGAAATTGCTTCCCCTCGGGCAGCCCGCGAACCCAGGAGAATTTGCCTGGATCGATTCCGGCGATCGCGCGTACCGTGCCGGTGGCGAAATCTATGTTACCGGCCGCGTCAAAGACATCATCATCAAGGGCGGCCGCAATCTCTATCCGCACGAAATCGAAGAACTGACCGCTCGCGTCGAAGGCATTCGCAAAGGCTGCATCGTGGCCTTCGGACTAAAGGATGAAGGTTCCGGAACGGAAAAACTCATCGTCGTGGCGGAGGTCCGCGAACGCGACACGCGCAAACGTGCCGCCATTTCCGCCGCGGTTACCGAACAAATCTCGCGCGGCCTCGGCCTCCCGCCGGACCGCGTCGAGTTGCTTCCTCCTGGAAGCATTCCGAAGACGTCGAGTGGCAAACTCCGCCGCGAGGAAACCCGGCAACTCTTCCTGAAAGGCTCGTTGTCTGCCGGCAGAGCTCCGGCATGGCTGCAGATCGCCCGCTTGGGCGCCGCCGCCGCGTTGCGAAGCTCCGGCCGCACCATTGGATCGGCCTTCCACCGCGGGCTCGAAATGCTTTACGGCCTCTACTTCGGCGTGGTCTTTTTCCTGTGGATCGTGCCCACCTGCGCCATCGTGAGCTTCATTCCCGATCATCGCGCCGCGGGACGTTTCACTTCCTCCGCGCTGAAAGTGTTGTTTCCGCTGGCCGGCTTGCGCGTCCGGGTCGTCGGCAAGGAGTACATGGATACTCCGGGCGCGAAAATTTACGCTGCCAATCACACCAGTTATTTCGACGTTCTCCCTCTAATGCTGGGCCTCGGCGTGCCCTATCGCTTCGTCGCCAAGATGGAAGTCCGCCACATGCCTTTTATCGGCACCTTCCTCAAGCAGATGGATCACGTCTGGTTCGATCGCACCGACGCCAATTCGCGCCTTCGCCAAGCCGAGCAAATGGAAGAAATTCTTCGTCGCGGCGAGTCCGTCTTCGTCTTTCCCGAAGGCACCTTCACCTCCGATGACGGCGTCCGACCGTTCCAATTGGGAGCCTTCAAAGCTGCGGTCGAAGTAGGTGTCCCTATCGTCCCCGTTTCCCTGTCCGGAACCCGCCAATTCCTGCGCGAGGGCACCATCCTTCCTCGCCCAACCAGCGTCACCATCACGCTCTCCCCACCGATTTACCCCAAAGTCGCCGCCGCCGCGCCTGCCTCCGCCGAGTCTCCCGGCTGGCACGACCTGATCCGCCTGCGCGACCAAACCCGCGAAGCCATAGGCCGCCACGCCGGCGAACCCATCCTCTGACGCGCCCAGACCAAAATTCTCCTTGACATTCGTGTTAATCTAAGCAATACTGTAACCGTTCGGTACCGCGTACGGCCGTCCCGCAACGACCCTATTCCGCGCGATTTTTTCGCTAGAAACTGAGGTGGGAATCGGGACTTGAGCGGCCTTCCGCAACTTCCGCCTAAGGCCTTTAGAATGAACACTTGCAAAAGTGTATCAAAACAAAGGGCTTTAACTAGTTTTAGAATGAACACTTGCAAGAAAACCCAGGGGGGTGGGGTAACTTGACAGTTAACAGAACCATCCCTTCCGCCTGACAAATTGCAATCTGGACAGACCCCCGTAGGGGTGGGGCTCGTTCATTCTGAGCCCCGAAGGGCTCCGCCCGGGCCGCTGCGTCTTGCTAAAGTCTCACCCGCCGTTACCGCCGCAGGGTGGCTCACACCATCGCTCACCGCTGCAAGTTGTAAATTACCGTAATATACGTATCCACCTGCACCTGCTGCCCATTCAGCAGCGTCGGCGTATACCTCCACTGCCGTACCGCCTCCAGTGCCGATGGAAAGAAGATCGGGTCTCCTCCCACAGCCTCCAGAGACTGGATCGTCCCGTCGGTCGCAATAATCGCGCGCAGCTCCACCTTCCCGGAACGCCCAATCTGCTTCGCCAGTGTGGGATACGCCGGCTCAACCCGATGCACCAGCATCGCCGGATCGATGTGCGTCACGTGTACGACGCGTGGCCTCTCCACCTCCGTCCGCGGCGGCGGTGGTACTGTCGTGCTCCTGGAGTCGGTTGGTGGCGCCATTGCGCCCGGAATCTCGATGCCATCGAAACGCGGCTCGCCCTGGCCATCGTCGGGCCGCGGCGCGTCATGGAGCACGATGTTCGGTGGAATCGTGCGCCCTGGACAAAATCTGCATGTGTTCTCTGGCCGGCGCGGCTGCGGCTCCACGGTTATCGGTCTTGCTGCAGGGCGCGAGTAGTACGGCGGCACCGGCGTAACATTCGCCAGCGCAATCCGCGCCGGTTTGCCGAGCAGCGGAACCAGCACAATGACGGCGAGTCCAAGACTCTGCAGCGCCACCGAAAAAACCAGCGCCCGCCGCCTCAGTTTGCGTTGACGCATTTGCTGCTCGGTATCTCCCTCTACCAGGCACCCTTTCAATACACCCAACTCGCTGCCAGCAACCTGGCCGGATTCCTGAGACATCACACACCTCCACACAAGAATGCTGCGATCCACGGGGATAACTTGCGGCGCCGGAGTCCTGTCGTTTTCTACAGGGACCCGGCGCCGCGCTCGCAGGGATGTGAGGGTTGCGCGCGTCCTCCCAACGTTGGACACCGCCCCGACGGACAAGTTCCCCAGATCAACCGCCTAGTTCGCTGAGATTCCGTCGAAGGGCTTGGTCATTCGTCAAAATGTTCTTGTACGGTCAGATCTTTTGGAGGGTCCGTATTTCACGGAAAATAAGAAACTTATAAATCTGTATCAAAATGTCACCCTAGCGCATCTTATCCATTGTGGACGTGGATCTGAAGGAGGCGAACCAAATGGACCGGCGCAATATTGAAATTGTAGGCGTGCGCCGCACCGGCTGGGCCGCTCTGGACCGCGATCCGCAGGAGGACAGGATCGAATTTGTCTGTCCGCACTGCGGTACGCGGGGCCAGAAGAATGCCCGGCGCGAGCGGACGCAGTATCATTTCACAGATGGTTTCTTGCAGGATTTGCAGGGCGAAGTAACGCAGTGCCGCTCGTGCGGCCAGTCACTGCGCGTTGTGCCTGTCGTAATGCTGCACGATCAGGACGAGACGCGGCGCTTCGAGGCGGTATTCTCTGACGAACTGCCCGTAACAACGCATTAATTTTCCCCGCAGCTATAACCCCAAAAGGGCGCATCCCAGTGCGCCCTTTTTTTAATGGCGTTGCTAAGTATGTCTCCGCATTCCTGAACACAAAAAAAAAGCGCGGCGGATTTATCCGCCGCGCCTGAAATCGTTGAATTCGTTTTTGTCAGTCTCACGGATGTCCGTGATTGTCGTCCCAGTTGTGTTCCACGCGCCACTCGTGCGCGTCCACGTCCCACCACTTGTGGTCCTGGTTCCAGCAATACTCGCGCGCTGCGCTCAGTTCGGCACGTGCGTGTTCTGCTTGCTTGCTGTCCCACCCGTGGTTTTTCACCGCTTCGTGCAAATTGTGGTCCGCTTTTTCGGTGCGGTGCTGGCATTCGGCCTCGCTCGCACTCACGCGAGGCACGCCGGTGAAGAGCATAAAACCAGCAAGCGCCGCGAGCACTACGGACAGCTTCGCATACTCCACGATCCCCAAACGCCGTTCATTCTGCATACGCTTCTCCTATCAACATGGATAGCCAGGCCTTTGACGGCTAGTCGGGGATCACTATAAATTTCGCACGCGAGTCTCGCCATACGGAGAGCATAGGAGTTCGATGGGGAAAATCCTGTAGTGAACCCAACCTTAAGCCAAACCGAATCAGTAGTTTGCTGGGCTCCGCACGGTCTTTATACGCACCGCGCCGCGCACATCGCCGAACCTAAAGGTCGGACTCAATCTCCAGGTGATACTTCTCCAGCCCGCTCTGAATCCGCTCGAAGGCCTCGTCCACCGTGTCCGCAAACTGCAGCATGTTGTATTCGCTCTGACTGATCATTCCCCAGCGCACCATCGCCCGAAAATTCAGCACCTCGTCCCAATATTTCCGGCCGTAAATAATAATCAAGTTATTCTTCGGCAGCTTTCCGGTTTGCAACAGCGTCATCATTTCCCACAGCTCGTCCATGGTGCCGAACCCGCCCGGAAAAACCACCAGCGCCTTGGCGATTTGCGCGAACCACAATTTGCGCATGAAGAAGTAGTGAAAGTTCAGGCTCAGCTCGGGGCTGATATAGGGGTTGGCGAACTGCTCGTGCGGCAGCTCGATCGAAAGCCCGATGGATTTTCCTCCGGCTTCCATGGCCCCGCGATTTGCCGCTTCCATGATGCCCGGTCCGCCTCCAGAGCAAATCACGAAGCGTCTCGGCCGCGTTCCCAGGGTCATCGCCCAGGTCGTAATCCTCCGCGACAATTCGCGCGCTTCTTCGTAATAGCGAGACATCTCCAGCGCGCTTTTCGCATCACGCAGCGTTTCCCGATGCTGGACTCGTTGCGCCTTCACCCGCGCCAGCGCCGCTTTGTTCTTCAGTTTGCCGAACCGCGCCAGGGCACTCTCGCGCGATTCGATGCGCGCCGATCCGAAGATCACGATGGTGTCCGCAATCCCTTCCTTCTTCAGTTGCACCAGCGGCTGCAGGTATTCCGCCAGGATGCGAATCGGCCGGGCCGCCGTACTCTCCAGGAAGGCCGGGTCTTTGTGCGGCGCCAGCGGTGCGTGCATGGGTTTCAGTTTCAGTTGTCGTACAGCCATCTGGCGCTCTCCAAAGTGTCCCTTCCATTCTAGGAATTGCAGCGTTCCGCGGCAACGCTTGTCGCCGCAATTGCGTCGAATTCGATACACTGGGTTTGGAGGGCTGCGCATGAACCGCCAGGTTTCTTTCCGGATTTTCTCGCTGACCAGGTTTCTCTCTCTTGCGTTGTTCGGCGTAGCGGCGTTGGCACTCTCCCTGGCCGCGCAATCTCCCTCAGGGCCTATGACGCCGCAGCCTGGTGCCGCGGTCCAGCAAGCTCCAGGCCCGGCAAAAATCGGCGTCAGCGTCTCGCTCGTCAACACTCCCATCACCGTGCGCGACTCCAAAGGTCAAATGGTCAACACGCTGGACGCCAAAGACTTTCGCGTCACCGACAACGGCGTCCCCCAACGCATCCTGCACTTCGATATGGGTGGCGACCCTCTCTCCATCGTCGTTCTCGTGGAAACCAGCTCCCGCGTCGAAATCATGCTGCCTCAGATTCGCAAGGCCGGCATCGTGGTTACGCAAACGGTCATGGGCGCCAGCGGAGAAGCCGCCGTCATCGGCTTCAATGATTCCGTCGACAAACTGCAGGATTTCACCTCGAACGCGGACAAAATCGAAAACACGTTTGATCATCTACAGGCGGGCACATCCGGATCGAAGCTCTACGACGCCATGGCGGTCGGCATCGAAATGCTCAGCGGCCAACCGCAGCCCACCGCTGACAAACCGGGACGGCGCCGTGTCATGCTCATTTTGTCCGAGGCCGCCGACGTCGGCAGCGACACGCAATTTGGCGCGGTTCTGCGCCAGGCACAGCTCGCCAACGTAACCATCTACAGCGTCGGCCTTTCCACCACGAAGGCCGAACTCCGGGCCGCGGCAAGAGACAACACTCCGCAGCCGACGCCGCCCGGCACGTTCGGCACTCCGCCCATGCCCGGCACGGTACAGACGCCCGACACCCAAGCCGCGCGCCTTGGTAGTGGCGATTTGATGCAAGCCGTCATCTGGGCCGTGCAGCACGTCAAGGACAAGGTCAAAGGCAGCCCGCTCGAGGTGGCCACCGCGGGCACCGGCGGCGAACACCTGGCCACCTACAAAGACCTTTCCATCGAAAAAGCCATCGACGAAATCGGCGGCGAACTCCACTCACAATATTCGGTGACCTACGCCCCCACCGGCACCAACGATTCCGGCTATCACGAGATCAAGATCGCGATCGACAAAAAAGGATCGAAAAAGTGGCAGGTTCGCTCTCGCCCGGGCTATTACATCGGCGCGCCAGAAAGCTGAGCTGTGTCGTATGTCCGAGCGAAGTGCGGGCGAGCTCAGCCTAACTTGCAGGGGAGCTGCCCGGCTGCGATGGGCAGGCACTGCTGAGCCCTTGCCCGGCAGGCTCTGTCCGGCGAAGTCACACCACCTGCGTCCAATACGTAACGTCGCGAGACGCCAGGAGCGCGTCCTTGCGAGCATTCCATCGAATAAAATGTGGAGTCAGCGTATGAAGCCGATGATGCTCGCGGCTAGCCCAAACTTCATGTAGCAGAAATGCTCCGGGGACGTCGCTGCCGCGGTGCAAATCGTAGGTGATGCATCCATCCTCGCGCCGCGTGGGGCCGACCAGCGCCCGCAGCTCCGCCTCCAGCAAGGGTTCCTGCGCCTCCCGTGCCTTCAGCAGAACGATCAGCGTAATAGCGTCTTTCGCTAGCTTGCCGTCTTTCGACGCGCTACGTTTGCGCGAACGCGCCTTGGTGAGCTTGCGTTTGACTCCTGATTTCTTCCTTGCGCGTTTCGCCATTGTGGCCGGGATTGTACTCCAACAAGCGCAAAACGCCAGCGATGAGAATGTGGGCGCCGGTGTCTGCGCTGAACTTCGGGGCTATGGCGGAGACTGAGTAGCGTCTAAACCCCGGCCCTCTAAGGAGCGGCGGCTACAGGAGTTCTCGCAGTGAGAGGCGCGGCGCTATTTCTCGTCCACTTTTCGCCCCGCGTTCAGGCTGTCGAAATTCAGAATCGTATTCAGGACCAGCGAATACGTCCCACGCGTCTCGCCTCGATAGACGGGATTAATCGAAAACAAGATCACGTGGCCATTCCCCGAAGGCACATCCACAACCGCAGGATGCTGGGCGATTTCGTCGCCACCTTCCAACAATCCAGAGATAAGCAGGTCCTTGTTGTCCGCATAGCGCAAAATCACGCGCGGCCGATCCGCCGGCGGAATCACGCGGATGTTGTTCATCTTCTGCTCGTCGGTAACTTCCGGACTTTCCCAAAGTTCAGCCGTTGGCTCTTCGGGAGCTTCCACGCCAGCGCGGCCCACGGCGAAATCGGGATCGTCCAACGTGCCGCGTCCCGTCGGCCGGGATTTCGACTGATTTCCCAATCTCCGCCGGCGCCGCTCTCCCGCGATGCTGCTGAGCGAAAAGATCGGCCCGTTGTCGCAATACACCGAGACCTTCTCGCTATAACCGTAAGCAATCGGACTGGTCGAATCCACCAGCCGCGCGCCCAGCACCGACCCGACGATATTCATCTTTTGCGAAGGGGCAACACTGACGCCATCGCCGAGTCCAATGGAGAGGGCGAAGTTCGAGGTATCGGTCGCGGTCAACAGCACTCCGCCTTTAGCCACGAACGATTGCAGGTGCGCGACTCCTTCCCAGCCGAGCCCCGGGCGCATATCGTCCGTCGCATCGTTCTTCCCCACCAGGTTCGGCGTTTCCGGCGTGTTTTTCCACGGCAGCGGATTTCCCCAGGAAGTCGGCAAGCCGTTGACGATCGCCGCCGTGGGCGCGTTGTACCCGACCGGCGGGAACAAGATCACGTCGTACTTCGCGTTGAGGTCACCGATCTTCGTCACCGTCTGGGTGCTGATGTAATCGTAGGGAATTTTCAGATCGTCCAGCGCCAGCCGCCACCAGCCCTCCATCTGAGTGCTCAGCCACGTGTGCACGAATGCCACGCGCGCCGCTCGCACCGGATGTGTCTTCACGCTCGGCGCGGCTTCCAACGCGACGGCCTGCAGTCCCACTTCGCCTGCGGCCTTGTCGAGATCGGCGCGGCTCACTCCGTGAATGATGATTGAGCCACGATTGAACTTCGTTCCGCCCGAGTCAAAGGGTTCCTCGGCCGCGTCCATCGCCGCACCCTTCAATTTGTAGCGCAGCGTCGCCAGCGTCGGCTCGGCCGAGTTGTTGATCGCAAAAACAGAACCATCGCCTTTCACGCCGCCCGGCGCGCGTACGTCCTTGACGCGCTCCATCGCCGCACTCAGTACTTTCGCATCGGTGACGCGCGTTACTTGCACGCCGAATAATTCCCCAAACGTCCACCCGGTATCGTCGTACGGAGTTTTCTGCGGATCGTCCGGACTCCAATATTGATAATCGAGCAGCGCGTCGGCGATGCGCGAATAGGGCTGATCCATGCGCACGATGTAGCTGCCGGCGGGAAACTCGCGTGTCGTCGGCTCGGTATCGGCATCTTTCTCTTTGTCTTTATCCGTGTCCTTGTCCTTCGACGCATCGCCCTTCGAGGGCTTCTTGGCCTTCTTCGCCGGCAGAGTCACGGTAAATGACGCCGTCGCCCGAGAAATCTCCACCTCCTGCTTCTGCAGCACCTGAATCAACTCCGCCTGCAGTTCCGCGCGCGGATCGTCCGCGGACAAAACGTAAGCCGCCGGCCCTTCCGCGCCCGGCTTCAGCACCGATCGCTTCGCCTTCAAATAAAAATTCTTCAGAAACATTCGTTTGTTTTCGTTGAAATAGTGCAGCGAAGTCAAAAGGCCGGTCTCTTCGTAATTGTTATTGTCGCGCTGCGACCACAGCGCCTTCGGCAGCGGCGGATTCTGCCTGTACCACGTGCGCGCGTATTCCTCCGGGTCGAGAGTGCGTTCCTTGGTGTCCGCTCCGCCGTTTCCGAATGTCTCGTACAGCCGGCTGATTCCGTTGTGCATCGCCGCAATAAACATCAGATAGCCCGGCGACCACGTATCGAAATCTCCGTGCGTGAATACGCCCGGCATTCCGAACTTGGTCATGTCCGCCACGTTGCGCGCGCCGATCATCTGCCATTCGTCCGCGAGGATCGGATCGATCCACGCGTTGTACGGCCCGTCGCCCACGGTGTTGTCGTACAAATACGGCACCGACTCGTGCAGGTCGTGCAGCACCTGGGCCTTCCATCCGGTATAGGTCTTCAACACGTTTTCGGTCAGCTTCAGGGTCACGCCCATCGCGTCGCGATTATTGTCGTGGGCCACGTACTTGCCCCAATACATCAGCGGCGGATAAAAATCCTTGGGGTGCGACAAATGCCATTTGTAGATGTCGACCATCCGGTCGCGCCCATCGACTTCAACAACCGGCGTGATCAGCGTGATTGTGCCTTCTCGAATTTCGCGCACGTACGGGCTGTCGTCCACCGCCAGCCGGTAGGCCAATTCCATCAGCGCCGTCGGCGCGCCCGTTTCCGGCGAGTGAATCGTCCCGGTGATGTAATAAATCGGAGTGGCCTGCGCCACGATCTTGTCGGCCTCGGCGTCATTCAGCTGGATCGTGCGCGGGTCGGCAAGCTTTGCCAGCCGCGTCCTGTTTTCCTCCAAATGTTTCAGGTTTTCTTCCGACGACACGGCCACCGCGATCATCTCGCGACCTTCTTCGGTCGTGCCGATCGAATACACCTTCACGCGCGGCGTGGCCTTCTCGAGCAGCCGCATGTATTTGTAGACGTCCTCCGCGTACGGCAAAATTCCCGGCGCGCCCGACACATCGCCCAGGACCACTTCCGGCGTCGGCACGTTCTTCGAAGCCGGCAAATAGTCCACCAGCGGCGAAGTGAAGTAGGGCGCCGTCGTGTACTTCTTCATCTTCGCGGTATACGCCTCATCCACGGGCTGCTTGGGATCGCGCGCCGGCGCTGTTTCCCCATCTCCCGCCCGGGCCACGCCAACCGCCGTAGCCAAAACGAAAACCACGATCCATCCGCAGACCGCACGCATCCAGACCCTGCCGCCGTGAATCATTCGTTTCTCCTAGTGATTTGTTGAACGTGAACGCGTGATTGTAGCAGGCCCACGTGTGCACGCGCGCATGCTTGCGCTATTTCAGAAGCCAGCCGCCGATCAACCCGCTGATCGCAAAGCGCGCGAACCAGCCAAGCGAATGCGAGATGCCGAGAAGCGGATTCATCTTGATCCACACAATGTTGCTGAAAATGACCGGCAGCGGCCCCGCAACCCAGACGAGCTCCGCCATGTGCAGTTCGCTGCGTACCGTCATGGCGTCGGTCCACCTGGCCAGCCAAATGAAAGCCGCGCAGCTCAACACCCCGAGTAATGAGGAGGCCACGATGCTCCGCGTATCGCTCTGTCCGGGTTTGATGCGCCAGATTTCCGGCGTCTCGAAATATTTTCGGTGAAACAGCTTCCCCATGAAGAGCCAGTCTGTAAATGACGTCGCCACTCCCGACGCCCCAACGGCCAGAACGAATCGCACCATAGGTCACCCCCGGAGGCGCATTCTAGCGCGGCACGCTATTCCGCGGGCACGAATGTTATACACACCGGCGAGGGGACTTCTTCCACCTGCCCAGTTGGGGTCAGCGCTCCGGTCGCGGCATCAATCTTGAATACGACGATGTTGCCGGAATCTTCATTCGCAGCGAGCAGAAACTGGCCGGTGGGATCGATGGTGAAATTTCGAGGAATCTGGCCCTTTGTGGAAAATATTCCCGCCGGCGTCAGCGTCCCTTTGCTCGCATCGACCTTGTAGGCGGCAATGCTGTTGGCCGTTCCGCGATTCGATGCGTAGACAAACTTGCCCGAAGGATGCAGCACGATCTCCGCCGCTTCCCTGACGCCCGAGTAATCCTTGGGCAGTGCGGGGACGGTTTGCAGCGCGGACAGTGAACCTTTTTGCGCCGAATACGCGAATGTGGTTACCGACGAACCCATTTCAGTAAGCAAATACACAAACTTCCCGTTGGGATGAAACGCGAGATGCCGCGGCCCGGTCCCGGGTTTTACTTCCGCGTAAGGCGGAGTGTTCGGTGTCAGCCCACCGTGAACCTCATCGAATTTGTAGACCATCACATCGTCGAGGCCTAGGTCCGCCACCAGCGCGAAACGATTGTCTGGCGAGACTCCGATCCAATGGGCGTGTGGCCCCTCTTGCCGCTCTTTGTCCACGCCCGATCCCGAATGCTGCACGAACCCTTTGACGAGGCTCAGACTTCCGTCGTCCTGGATCGCAAACGTGGCGACGCTGCCGCCATCGTAGTTCGCCACCAGAACAAATCTTCCGGTCTTGTCCAGCGAAACGAAACATGGGCCCGCTCCATGCGTCGATACCTGATTGAGCTGTTTCAACGTGCCGCTCTTGCGATCGATCGCAAACGAACTCACCGCGCCGCTTTTCATCCCGTTGAAATCGCCAACCTCGTTCACTGCGTACAAATATTTTCCGTTCGGGTGCACCGCAACGAACGATGGATCGGTCGATTCGGCCGCCAACCCGATCGAAGTGAGCTGCCCCGTCGTGGAATCAAATCGGTAAGCGTAGATGCCCTTGCTGGTCTGCTTCGTAGTGTACGTGCCGACGTAAACTAAATAAGGCGAACTGTTTTTTTGCGCCCAAGCTGGCGGCGAAAAGAAAAATGCGGCAGCAGCGAGAAGGAGCGAAAGGCCAAATACACGTCGTGAAATTTTCATGGCCCGAGGATTGTAACACCATGCGTGTCGCGCGCAGACATGCGAGCGGGTCTAAAAACAAGAATCGGGCCAGGAAACACTTCCTGACCCGATTCGCTAACCAAGGTGAGGTTGCCGATTTGGCGCGGAGCTACTTCTTGTCCTCTTCGTTTTCTTCCTGGAGCACGGCGGCTGCGGCTACGGAGTCGTCATCGTCGAGCCGCAACAACCGCACGCCCTGCGTGGAGCGCCCCGCCTCGCGGATTTCGTTCGCGTGAACGCGAATCACTTTGCCGTTGTGGGTGATGATCATCACGTCGGACTCTTCGGTCACTTGGAGAGTGGCCACGACGTAGCCGTTTCGGTCGGTCGTCTTCATGTTGACGACGCCCTTGCCGCCGCGTGACGTGATGCGATATTCCGCGAGCGGGGTGCGCTTGCCGTAGCCCTTTTCCGCCACGGTGAGCATCAACGTGGTCAACGAATCCTTGATGTGCTCGTTCTCGAGCTCTTCCAGGTTTCGCGATTCCTGCTTGTGTTCCTTCACGATGATGTCGAAGTCCGGCTGCACCGCGTCCATGCTGACGACGTAGTCGTCCTTGTCGAGGTCCATGCCGTTCACGCCGCCGGCGTTGCGTCCCATTGGGCGCACTTCAGTCTCGCGGAACAAAATGGCCTGGCCTTCGTGGCTGGCGAGGAAAATCATCTGCTTGCCGTCGGTGAGCTTAGCGCCGATCAGCTCGTCCTTGCCGTCCAGGTTGATGGCGATGATGCCCGTCGAGCGGGGGTTCGAGAATTCCATCAGCGTCGATTTTTTTACCGTGCCGCTCTTGGTGGCCATGAAGACGAAGCGACCTTCTTCTTCGAGGTTGCGCGAGGCGACCAGCGCGGTCAGCTTTTCGTCTTCCTGAAATTTCACCAGGCTCGAGATGGCCTTGCCGCGAGTGGCTGCCGCGGCTTCCGGCAATTCGTACACCTTGAGCCAATAGACGCGACCCTTCGACGTGAACAGCAAAATATAGCTGTGCGCCGAGGCGATGAACATGTGCTCGACGAAGTCCTCTTCTTTGGTGCGCGCGCCGATGCGGCCCTTGCCGCCGCGCGATTGGTGGCGATACGTTTCCGCCGCGGTGCGCTTGATGTAGCCGGCATGGCTGACGGTGATCAGCATCTCGGTGTCGGCGATCAGGTCTTCGAGCTTGATCTCATCGACCTTGTCGACAATCTGCGTGCGGCGCTCGTCACCGTAGGCCTTCTGGACTTCCTTG
>JBEKWY010000121.1:0-15401 GCA_049512575.1 Candidatus Acidiferrum sp. | reverse complement strand
CCTAGCTGGCGTCCTGGCAATGTGATCTACGTCACATGCGGATGTGATTGCCGTCATAGCCACTGTTTGCGTATCGCCCTAACCTTTCGCGAGCGAGGTATGACGCCGATTGCAACGAACCAGCATCCTGCCCTCCGCAGTTGCCGAATCCTAGTCGCAGATGACCACGCGGTCGTGCGCGAGAGTGTCTGCGTGCTCCTTTCTCAAAATTCAAGATGGCAAGTGTGCGGTGAAGCGGCAAACGGCGTAGAAGCCATCGAAAAAGTCCGGCAACTCAGGCCCGATCTGATCGTTCTCGACCTCAGCATGCCGGTGATGAACGGCATTGAGGCCGCGCGGGAGATCCGCCGGATCGCGCCGGCAATCAAGATCCTGATCTTCACCGGGCAATCGGCTTCCGAAGTCGACCTCGCCGCGCGACGGGCGGGAGCGGATGCCGTTGTGAGCAAGGCGGACATCCCGTCGTTGATGAACGCAGTGGAGTGCTTCGCAAGTCGCCCTCTTATGAAGGAAGTTTCCGACCCGTTCTCTGACGTGCTGGATTTCCGCGAGAAGTGATCGTCGAGAGCACACTTCAGTGATTTCGTTCGCACAGCAACTCCAGCAGCGCAACGATTCCAAAGTGGTTTCAACGAGACCACGTCAGCTGAAAAGAGCGGCAATTCAGCACCACCCAAACCAGGAAGCTGACACCAGCGAGAACCTCCGCGACCCGGTCTTGCAGTAACAGCGTAAAGACGATCATAGTGAGGAAAAGGCCCCACTTTGCGGACTCCTGGCGAAGCGACTCCTTCCACGTTCGCCCGAGTACTGGCTGCCGCGGCGCCAGTGACTGCGTTTCGTTGGCGCTGGCAGGGCGCGCAACCTCCGTGCAGTGCGAAGCTTCTTCGCGGCGTATCAACCGCACAGCCACCATCGCCTCAGCAGCTACCAGGAAAAGAAATCCCGGTAGCGGGGCGAGGAATCCGAGTCCGATTGAGTACAAGAGAGTGCCAAGCTGCCGGGGGTGGCGCAGATAACGATGCGGCCCATCACGGCGGGTTGCCGACCCCAACTCAGATTTGGAATGGTCAGGGTAAGCTCCCGCCCAGGTACGAATCACGGTCGCAGCGCCGATGAAAACGGTCGCGATGGCGAAGAGCAAACGTTCCAGAAGTCTTGGGTGGGATTGTGCGCGCACCAACGCCCACACGATATCGTCGCGATCGATCAGGTAGGTCAGAAACGCAACACCGACGAGCAGCAGGTGAATCGGAGCCTGGTGCCGATATTCAAAGTCGGTTGCCTTCATTGGTTACGCCTTTGGGTGACGTGGCAGAGTCGGCGGGATGCCGAGGTAGCGCGTACCCCATGCGCACAGTGCGCTCATAGGCTCGATGAGTTCTTTGCCTGCTCGGGTAAGCGAGTAGGTCACCTGCGGGGGTGACGCGTGCTTCACTTTGCGATGAATGATGCCGTCGGTTTCCAGCTGGCGGAGCTGGGCCGTGAGCACTTTTTCGCTGACGCCCGCCAGCAGATCTCGTAATTGAGCGAAGCGCTTCGGGCCAAAGCCCAGATGCCAGATGGCGAGCACCTTCCATTTGCCGCTGACGCAATTGATCGTTCCCGATACCGGGCAGCCGTAATGGCTCTTCAAGGGACCTCCGGCTAACACGCAGGCTTACAAAATTGTGCGTACTTCCCACGACTGCACCACGGTTATACGATTCCGATGAAGTGCAGAATAACAGCACGAAATAAGAAAATCACGCGAGGCCCCAAGAGTTGTCTGGTTCGTGGCGCGCGTTCCTCGGAGACAGACATCATGATCCTAGTTACTGGTGCGAGTGGCGGTGTGGGCGGCAAAGTATTGGCGGAAGTAGCTCGACGTGGCGACAAACATTGCGCGATGTGTCGTTCCCAGGCAGAGGCGGCCAAGGCTCCCGCGGGAACCGAAACGGTGATCGCGGATTTTGCCGACAAGGCGAGTCTTGCTGAAGCATTGCGCGGCGTGGAGAGCGTGTACCTGGTTTGTTCGCCCATTCCGGACCTGGTGCAACTGGAGACCAACGCGATTGAGGCGAGCGAAGCGGCCGGCGTGCGGCGGATCGTGCTCAACTCAGCGTTGGGTGCGGGAGATTACGGCAAGTCGTTTCCTAGCTGGCACCGCAAAGTGGAAGACAGGCTCCGCTCGACGAAGATGGCGTATTGCATTCTGCGGCCGAACAGTTTCATGCAAAACATCTTGATGTACTACGCGCCCAGCATTCGCGAGCAGGGCGTATTTTACGCATCGATGGGGAATGCGCGTATGAGCTACCTGGACGTGCGCGACATCGCCGTCGTAGCGGCGAAGGCTTTGCGAGGCGGTGAGCATGACGGACAAGTCTACGAACTGAACGGACCCGAAGCGGTGACATATCCGGAGATCGCAGAGAAAATAGCGAGGAACGCAGGAGTTGCAGCGCAGTACGTGGATATTCCCATCGAGGCGCTGCGCAAGGCGATGTCGGATCGAGGAATGCCGGAGTGGCAAGTCACCGCGCTGCTGGATCTGCAGGAATATTATCGCGGTGGGCAGGGCGGAACTGTCGACGGGCTGCTCGAAAAATTGCTGGGACGTCCCGCGGTGCGGATGGATGCATTCCTGAAAGAGTACGCCGGCGAATTTCGCGAGCAGTCGGCGAAAGCCTGAGGAGAGCGCGCGGCTGGATGCCGTCAATACGAAAACCGGATTGACGCACGCGGAAGCCCGCGAATTTACCCGCGAGCGCAGCGCCTTCGCGTTGGAGTCCGGACGCTGAGTGTGACCGCGCTGCATAGATGCTGCTATTCTCTTGCGGGAGCCGATCGAGATGAACTCGGCGGCATGAGCGAATGGCGGATGAAGAAGCGCGAGAAATCCAAACGGGGAATCGCGAGGCGGCGAGGGGCGCAGGCTGCGAAAGGCGCCCATAGAAATTTTTCGGCGCTTGCGACGGAGTTGGCGGAGCTCGGGCGTGGGTTCTACGCGCGCGGCTGGGTACTGGGCACGAGCGGGAACTTCAGCGCGGTTCTCTCGCATCAACCCTTGCGGCTTGCCATCACTGCCACAGGCCTGGATAAAGGCAACCTGGCTCCTGCACATTTTCTGGAGATGGATGATGCCGCCAACGTCGTGCGGGGCGACGGGCGGCCGTCGGCGGAAGCGCTGCTGCACGTTGCGATCGCGCGTGAGTTGAAGGCAGGCGCGGTGCTGCACACGCACTCGGTGTGGAGCACGGTACTGTCTGGCGCCTGCGCGTCGAAGGGTGGAGTGGCGCTCGAAGGGTACGAAATGCTGAAGGGGCTGGAGGGCGTGCGCACGCACCAGCATCGCGAGTGGCTGCCGATCCTGGAGAATTCGCAGGACATGGTGGAATTGGCGCAACGCGTCGAGGAAGTGCTGCGCGAGAATCCCGGCATCCACGGGTTTCTTCTGCGAGAGCATGGCCTGTACACCTGGGGTTCGAGCTTGCAAGAAGCGAAGCGACATGTTGAAATTTTGGAGTTCCTGATGGAAGTGTTGGTTCGATCCGGCGCCGGGTCTCGAACGATTTAGCGCACGGGCTGCCCATCGAACCAGGAGAGCAACGTCATGGCTGTCCT
This sequence comes from Candidatus Acidiferrum sp., assembly GCA_049512575.1. GTDB lineage: Bacteria > Acidobacteriota > Terriglobia > Acidiferrales > UBA7541 > Acidiferrum. The sequence continues at coordinate 11,795 of JBEKWY010000121.1, read as the reverse complement.
TCGTATTCCCGACGAACAGCGCTCACTATACGAGCACAACGAAATCCGCGACTATCTGGCCGGGATCGGGATTGAATACGAGCGCTGGCCAATCGCTGATGGCGTCGTGTCCGACGTTTCAGCGGAACAAATCTTGGACGCGTACGCTCCGCAAATTGAGGAGTTGAAGCGGCGCGGCGGCTATGTGACCGCTGACGTGATCGACGTGAATTCCGACACGCCAGGACTCGACGCGATGCTTTCAAAGTTCAATATCGAGCACCGGCACGATGAGGATGAGGTGCGCTATATCGTTGCCGGGCGCGGGCTATTCCACATTCATCCGCCGGACAGCCCGGTTGTAGCGCTGGAGGTCGAGGCCGGAGACTTGATTCGCGTACCGCGCGGCACGCTGCACTGGTTCGATCTGTGCGGCGACCGGCGCATTCGCGCGATCCGATTGTTCCAGGATATCTCCGGCTGGACTCCGCACTATACGAGCAGCGGCGTGGACCGAAAGTACGAGCCGGTCTGCTGGGGACCGCGATACATTCCACCGCAAGCAGCCGTGAAGTAGCGCTGGCGTGTCTCGCGTCGAGTGGAACCAGGCCCGCGTTCTCCTGCTGGACATCGAAGGCACGACCACTCCGATCGATTTCGTCTACAAAACGTTATTTCCGTATGCCAGCCGCAATGTTGGGTCTTTCCTGCGCGAACATTTCGCAGACGCCGAGATTAGAAATCTCGTCGAAGAGCTGAAGGCGCAGAACGAGCAAGACAATGCCGAGGGACTTCAGCCTCCGATTTGGCCGAGCGATTCCGGCGAGGCCGGCATCGGTTCCACCGCTGCATACGTGCAGTGGCTGATCGCAAGAGACAGCAAGTGCACACCGCTGAAATCGCTGCAAGGAAAAATCTGGCAGCGCGGATTTGCGAGCGGAGAATTACACGGCGAGGTGTATCCGGATGTGCCACCGGCGTTTGCGCGCTGGCGCGGACAGCAGCGAGAAATTTGTATCTACTCTTCCGGAAGCGTGCTGGCGCAACAGCTTCTGTTTCGCACCGTCGCTTCGGGGGACCTGACTCCGCACATTGCCGGATTCTTCGATACGCAAACGGGGACCAAGGCAGCTCCTGAAAGCTACGCGAGGATTGCCGAATCCCGCGGCCGGGCCCCGCGCGAGTTCTTGTTTGTCTCCGATGCGCCAAGAGAAGTGATGGTGGCGCGAACGGCAGGGATGTATTCGGTGCTCTGCGATCGCAGCGCACCGGCGTCCGGGCCGCAGGCTGCTAGTGAGACGATCCACACGTTCGACGAGATTTTTCCGAGCTAGTTCTGGTACTCGAGAGACGAGTAGCCGGAATTCCCGTTTTGGGAATGTGCAGCTTGTATGCCTACGCGGTGTTCGGTTGAAGGAAGGACGGACGCGTCCGTCCTTTCTTCAAGAGAGCGCCCGAGCGTCGTCGCGGTGCAGGAAAATAGAAACGGCAGTATCGGTAACCCCTTTGGGGGCGCGTATCGTTCTGAAAGTAAAGGCCATCGGTTGAAGTGTGGCGCATCGATATGATTCTTAAAGGGTTACGCCCGGCGAGATGATGAGTCTATCGTGGGGTTCGTAACACGCTGAAAATTTTAGTACTTAGCAGGTCGTTGAGAATTGGAAAGCCAGCACGCAAGATAGCCTGACATAACTATACCATTTTCGTTAACAGTTGTCAAGGGAAATTTAGCGCCGAGCGAAGTTTGGCGAGCTGTCGAAGGTACCTAGAGGGCACCTAGGCGGGGCGCCATTCGTCGTAGAGCTTGGTGATGGTGGGGCCGATGGTGAAGCCCCAGGCGAAGATCGGGAAATTCTTGAATTTGTCGGGGACTATGTAGCGCTCGGTGGCTTCCTGGACGGGGACGCCGGCCTTAAACATTTTTTCGGCTTGGGCGGCGATATCGTCGAACACTTCGCGGATGGAGGCGATACCTTCCTGACCGCAGATCTGACCGTGGCCGGGAACGAAAACGGTATCTTTGTCGTACGCGGCGAATTTTTTGAGGGTGGCGCGCCAGCCGGAAACGGTGGCGTTGGCGTCGACGCAGACGGGATACCAGCCACTGAAGAGCAAGTCGCCGGTATACACCACATTTTGTTGCGGCACGCGCACAAGGATATCGGTGCCGGAGTGGCCGGGATGTGATTCCAGCACCGCGGATAGCCCGCCGAGATCGATGGTCATGGGGAGTTTCGCGGGATCGAGCGGATGATTTGGGAGCGCCAGCACGTTGGAATTGGCGATCTGATAGACACCGGTCACGGCGTTCAGATCGGACTGGGCGTGCTGGCGTTCTGTGTCGGACTTCGCGACGGCGAGTCGTTTCTCATAAGGCCCGAGGATGACCGCCTTGTCCGCTCCCTGCAGTGGTGTGTAGCTGTCGACGATGTGCTTCGCGACGGCGGCGTGCGCCCAGAGCGGCACACCCTGCGCGCCGTAGAATGAGTTTCCCATCGAGTGATCGAAGTGGTAGTGAGTGTCGAGCGCGGCTTTCACGGGCACCTGGCTCACGGATCGCAACGCATCCATCTGAAACGCCGCGCCCGCGGGCCCGGCGAAGCCTTCGATCAGCAGCGCGGCGTCTTTGCCGACCAGGAAGCCGCCATTGCACAGCGTGGTGTATCCCTTCGAAGGATCGGAAATGGTGGCATATAGCCCGTCGCCTACCTTGCGCACGGATGCGAAGCCTTTGTCCACGATGGGAGTTTGCGAAACGCGCGAGTCCAACGCGGCCGCTTCCGACAACTCCGGCAGACGAATCAGCTTGGCGATGCCGTAGAACGCTCCGAAGCACGAGCCGCGCGCAATGAACGAGCGCCGCGAAAAACCAGAGACTGAGTCGATCATGATTTTGTTCCTCCGATGATGTGAGCGCGTTGAGGGTTGGTCGCCGTTTCGCCGGTGATTTTGGCGCGGCGCTATTCTAGCAGAGGGCTAAAGAGTCTTTGTGACAGTTGTGAGACATGGCCCTCGGCGGCTAAAGCCTGTTGGATTGCGTTCGTTTCGGCGCGGCGAAAGCCGTGTCCTGACGGTAGGCTTGTCTTGCGTAGAAGCGAGTTAGATACGCATATCGGCTTCTATATCTCATCAGTGATAATTTGCTACGAATAGTAAATGGCACCTTTTGACTCGGACAGGTCACTGTCCCAAAACTGGACCTCGGGTCAGGTGACTGACGCTAAACGGGTATTTACCATCTCGCTCCAGTAAGCCAGCCACGCGACGCTCGGATTTCCAGCAAGCAGCGTCGCCGATTAGTAAGCAAGAAACCCAGCGTGGGAATGTCCCGAGTAGGTCGGAAGCCCGAAGTGTGTCTACCGCCAGCCCAGAGCCTTGCTCTGGGGACCACCGCGCTCCTTTTTGTGGAGAGGAGTAAGACCGATGTCACTGCGATTCATGCGATTCAGAAGTCGCTTTGCGAGGCAATGGCACGTTGTCGGTAAGTACAAGGCAGTTTTATCAGTTGGCGCTCTGTTGGCGTTGTCGTCGGCAGGCGTGATGATCGCTCAATCTGTTGCCACCGATCCCGGGGTGCGCGCCGGCTCGATCGACTCGGGCCAGCCGCTCAATTCGATCGCAACCACACCAGGCGCATCGGACTTTTTCACCGATGGCCAAAACCGCTTCGAGGAAGTGGAAACCGTTCAGGGTGGGCCCAACATTGGCCTCGGCCCGCGCTATAACAGCAACCAGTGCGCAAGCTGCCACTCGCAACCCGCGATTGGCGGAAGCAGCCCGAGCGCGTCCATTTTTCCGAACGTCGGGCAAAACCCCGAAACCTTGGTCGCAAACCTCAATGGCCAGACCGGTCAGAACACGATTCCCTCGTTCCTCACTCCGGACGGGCCAGCCCGCGAAGCACGGTTCAAGTTCTTTTTGAATCCGAACGGCTCGCTGAGCAACACGCCGGATGGCGGAGTGCACGATCTGTACGTCATCAGCGGACGGGCTGACGCGGGTAGTTGCTCGATCAAGCAGCCGGATTTCAATCACAATTTAGCGCTCAATAACGTCATCTTCCGCATTCCTACGCCGGTGTTCGGCGCCGGGTTGATCGAAAACATTGCTGAGGAAACGATCCAAGCCAACATGACTTCCAACAGCTGGGCGAAGAATTCGCTCGGCATTTCGGGGCACGTGAACCGTGACGGAAACGACGGCATGATTACCCGCTTCGGCTGGAAGGCTCAGAATAAGTCGCTGGAGATGTTTGCTGCCGAAGCCTACAACGTGGAAATGGGCGTAACCAACGAAATTTTCCAAAACGAGCGCGCGAGCCCGGACGAAGCGCTGCAAGGCGGGTTGCCGGCAAACTGCAGAATCAACCCGACCCCGGAGGACACCACCAACTTTACGGTGTCGCCGGACTCCGCAGTGCCCAGCGACGTCGTGAATTTTGCGATGTTCATGCGCTTCTTGAAACCGCCGACACCATCGACCACGCTTCCTGGAGGCACAGCTTCCATCAGCAATGGCGGCCAGGTCTTTGGGGCGATCGGATGTGCGCTCTGCCACACACCGTCGCTGCCAACTTCACAATCTTCGTTCACCGCAGACTTGAACAGCGTGAACGCAAACCTGTTCTCCGATCTGCTGGTGCACCACATGGGAACCAATCTAGCCGATGGCGTCTCGCAAGGATCCGCGGGGCCGGACGAGTTCCGTTCGGCGCCATTATGGGGGCTCGGGCAGCGCATTTTCTTGCTGCACGACGGCCGCACGACAGACCTGGTGGACGCCATCCGAGAACACGCCAGTCAGGGCTCAGAGGCGAACGGCGTGATTCACAACTTCCACCAGCTTTCTCCGCAACAAAAGCAAGATCTGTTGAACTTCTTGCGTTCGCTGTAACAGCGAGCTTGTTTCCAACGGGCGGCGTCACACCCGCGGTCGGCGGGTGGGGCGCCCGTTCGTTTTTTTTTGCGCGGGTAGGTCCCGGTTCTAGTGCGCGAGACCAGGAGGACCGGCTTCCCCCCTGTCTGACTCGTCACCGAGGTCAAAGAATCTCCCACTTCGGGTAGCTGCCATACGAAACTCGTAGAGTCACCAATACTGAGCACAGGTGAATCTGATGACGTGATGCCGTAAGGAGGCATCCGATGTACAAGCTCGCAGCGCTGCTCATCCTCGGGCTGGCGCTAAATTCAGGCTGGCAAGATGACGACGACGCGCCCCCGAACCCGGAAATGCAGCGCCAGGAGATAGTCAACCTGGAGACCGAGGCTGCGCGGGCGATCCAAACCAACACCGGTACCTTTTTCCGGCGCGTTTACAGCGATGATTTCAGCGGAACGCTGTCCCACGGGCAGCCCGTAAACAAGACCACGTTCATCAATGCGGTGCAAACATCCGAAGTCAAGTATGACGCGTTCAATGCCTCGGACATCAGCGTGCGTCTCTACAGAGATGCCGCGGTTGCTTCCTCCTTGTGGTCCGCGCGCGGTACGTACAAAGAGCAGAGATTTACCAGCCAGATGCGGGTGATCCACATTTACATCAATACACCCAGAGGCTGGCGGGTGGTCGCCGGCCAAATAACGCTGCTGCCTCCAGGCGCGCAGCAGCCGCTCTGATTCGTCCAGAGTCGGCGCCACTAGCCTGTAGCGGTCAGAAATGCTACGCTCCCGCCTCACGTTTTGCGAACACGCATGCGCGCCGTTGACCTGATCCGAAAGAAACGCGACTGTGGTGAACACTCCCGCGAGGAGATCGAATTTCTGGTCTCCGGCTACACACGGGGTGAGATCCCTGACTATCAGATGGCGACGTGGCTTATGGCCACCTGGTTACGCGGATTGTCTCTTCCGGAGACCGCCTTCCTCACCGAAGCCATGTTGCATTCCGGCGAAGTGCTGGATCTTTCCGACCTCCCGGGCAAAAAAGTAGACAAGCATTCCACGGGCGGCGTCGGCGACAAGACTTCGTTGATTCTTGCGCCCATCGTCGCGGCCGGAGGCCTGACCGTTCCGATGATCAGCGGCCGTGGACTGGGGCACACCGGCGGCACGCTGGACAAGCTCGAATCCATCCCGGGTTTTAATGTGAATCTTTCACTCGGCCAGTTTCGCAGTGTGTTGCGCGAATGCGGCATGGGGCTGATCGGGCAGACTGCCGAGATCGCTCCCGCCGACAAGAAAATCTATGCGCTGCGCGATGCTACCAGCACGGTCGAAAGCATCGGCCTGATCTGCGCGTCGATCATGAGCAAGAAACTTGCCGAAGGCATCGACGCGCTCGTTCTGGACGTCAAGACCGGCTCCGGCGCGTTTATGAAGCGCGAAGAAGACGCGATTCGCCTGGCGGAAATCATGGTGGATACCGGGAAGCGTATGGGTAAAAAGGTTGTCGCGCTGATCACCGACATGGACCAGCCGCTGGGCCGGGCAGCCGGGCATTCGTCGGAGATCATCGAGTGCATCGAGGTGCTGAATGGTCGCGGCCCCGCCGATCTTCGCGATCTCAGTATCGAACTGTCGGCGTGGATGTTTTATTTAGGGGAACGCACCAAATCCTTGGACGAGGGCCGCCAACTGGCGGAATCCATGATCGCCAGCGGCCAGGCTCGCGAAAAATTCAAGCAGGGAATCAAGCTGCAAGGCGGCGACGAGCGCGTCATCGACGAACCCCAGCGTTTACCCAAGGCGCGCTGTCGCGTTGACATTCCTAGCGAAAGCGATGGCTATATTGCCGGGACAAACTGCGAACATTTCGGCACGGCACTGGCCATGCTCGGCGGCGGGCGCTCGAAGAAAGAAGATGCCATCGATCCCGGCGTCGCGCTCGAATTCCACAAGCGCATCGGCGACCCAGTAGAAAAAGGGGAATCGTTGGCCACCATTCACTACAATGCCGATGCCAAGCTCGGCGAGGCAAAAGCGATGGTGGCGGCAAGCTATTTCGTTGCGGCTGAGTCGCCGCACGAGAAAAGGCCGCTCATCCGCCGTATTCTCGGCGCATAAGTGCCGATGATGGATCGTCTTTAGATGGCACAGGCTACCGCCTGTGGAATGGAAAGAGGCAAAACGCATGGGACGTTTAACCGGCGTACTCGGCATTGCCGCAATTCTCGGTGGGGCCTATCTTTTCTCCACCGACCGTCGCGCGATTAAGCTGAAGACCGTTGCGTGGGGCCTGGGCCTGCAGTTCGCTCTCGGCCTTTTCGTTCTTCGGGTGCGCTCGGGTCAGGCCCTGTTCGGGGCCCTCGGCGCCGCTGCGAAGCACCTGCTGGATTTTTCCTACGTCGGCTCGACTTTTGTCTTCGGCGAACTCGGCAAGTCCGACTCTTCGTTGGGACTGATTTTCGCTTTCCAGGTGCTACCCACGATTATTTTCATCGCCGCGTTTTTCGCGGTGCTCTATCACATCGGTGTCATGCAGATCGTCATTCGTGCCGCAGCGTGGGTGATGACCGTCATCATGGGCGCCAGCGGGGCCGAATCGCTGAACGTCGCCGCCAGCATTTTCATGGGCCAGACCGAAGCGCCACTTACTATCCGGCCGTTTCTTCCGAAGCTCACGAAATCGGAGCTGATGACGGTCATGACCAGCGGCATGGCGCACATTTCCGGAGGCATGATGGCGGCTTACATTCGCGTGGGCGGGGCGGATGCCAAGAGTCTGCTCACCGCGGTGATCATGACGGCTCCGGGCACGCTGCTGATGGCCAAGATGCTGGTCCCCGAGACCGAGCAGCCGCTCACCGCCGGGCACGTGCAAATGCCGGCCACGGAAAAAGAGTCCAACGTTCTGGGGGCCATCGCTCGCGGCACGGTCGACGGCCTGCACCTCGCTCTCAACGTCGGCGCGATGCTGATCGTTTTTCTCGCGCTGCTCGCACTGATCAACGCCATGATGGGCTGGGTGCATCTGTACATCGGATGGTTTCCCTACAACTTGCAGGAAGTTCTCGGGTGGATGTTCTCGCCGGTGGCCTGGCTGATTGGCATTCCGTGGCACGATGCGCGCGCCATCGGCAATTTGCTCGGCACGCGCATGGTCCTGAACGAGTTTGTGGCGTTCGCGCAACTCGGCACCATAAAGGGCTCGCTGGACCCGCGCAGCTTTACCATCGCGACCTTCGCGCTGTGCGGCTTCGCCAACTTCAGCTCGATCGGCATCCAAATTGGCGGCATCGGCGCCCTTGCTCCCGAGCAACGCAGTCAGCTGGCTAAATTCGGCATTCGCGCGATGTTAGCTGGGACGATGGCCAACCTGATTTCCGCCTCCATCGTCGGGATTTTTACGTGAGTCGTTAACATCGCGCCGAGATGGGCGCAGGAGTCCTGCGGCCTGCAAGAAATCGCGAGTGTGCCAGCGACGCCTTTGTGCTTGCTGCTTCTTGCGGTAAATTACTCCCACATGCCCACGAGAATCACGGCCTCTGAATTTTCCCGCGCCACGAGCGCTGCCAAATCCATCCTGGGCAAAACCAGACTCCGCCCTCGTATCGCGCTGGTGCTAGGCTCGGGCCTCGGCGCCTTCGCCGACGAATTGGAAACGCCAACAAGAATACCCTACAAGAAAATTCCGAACTTCCCGCAATCCACCGCCATCGGCCACGTGGGGCAGCTCGTGATTGGAAACGTTGGGGACGTCGCGGTCGCCGCGATGCAGGGGCGAGTCCATCTTTACGAAGGCTATTCCGCAAAGGAAGTGTCGTTTCCCATCCGCGTGTTTGCACGCCTGGGCATCAAAGCCGTAATCCTGACGAACGCCGCCGGCGGTATTAATCTCAACTATTCCGAGGGCGCGTTGGTCGCGCTCCGCGACCACATCAACTGCCAAGGCGCCAATCCGCTGATTGGGCCCAACGACGACCGCTTCGGCCCGCGATTTCCCGACATGACTCGCGCTTACGATCCCGAATTTCGCCGCTTCGTCGCCGAAGAGGGAAAAAAACGAAAACTCAATCTCCACGAAGGCGTCTATCTCGCGCTGGCCGGGCCCAACTACGAGACGCCCGCGGAAATCCACGCGTTCCGCACGCTGGGCGCCGATCTCGTGGGCATGTCCACGGTCCCGGAGGTTATCACCGCACGGCACAGCAACATTCGCGTCCTCGGTATCTCCTGCGTAACCAACATGGCTGCGGGCGTCACAGGGGCTGCACTGACCGCCGAGGAAGTCTTCGAAACCGGCGCCCGCGTGAAAAACGATTTCATCGCACTGCTGCGAGCCGTGATCCCTCGCATGGCGCAAGTGTTGTAGTCGCGAGTCCGAGGGTTTTATGTTGGTGCCGGGCTTCAGCCCGGCGAATCCGTCTCAGTCGCCTTGTCGTAAACTGAATACCGTTCCGGAGGTTCATTCTCTTGTCCGACTTCGACCACCTGATCGCCATCGCCAAACAAACGCGCGAAAACGCCCACGCGCCCTACTCTAATTTCCGCGTCGGCGCCGCGCTGCGTGCCACGTCCGGGCGTATCTTCGGCGGCTGCAACGTGGAAAACGCGACCTACGGCCTCACGATTTGCGCCGAACGAACCGCCATCTTCAAAGCCATCAGCGAAGGCGAGCGCGGCTTCGATGCCATTTCCGTAGTCACCGACACCGACACGCTGACCCCACCTTGCGGCGCTTGCCGCCAGCTGATCTGGGAATTTTGCGGTGACATTCCCGTGATCCTCTCTAACTTGAAAGGCAAAACCGAAGTCCTGCAAATGCGCGACCTGTTTCCGAAGCCATTCGACGCCTCGAACTTGTAGGAGCGCCGCACTGCTGAGCGCCGGCCGCCACCGCGTCAGCCGCTGATCTCCCTCGCAGCTCATTGCATTAATTTCTTCAGCAACGCATTCCCTTCGTTCTCGGTCAACACCCGCTTCCGTACCAGCGCGACGATCAATTCGTTCAGCACGTACTTTGGTTCGTTTGCCGAATGCGCTTGGAGCTGCCCAATGTTGTCCTCTTCCAGCGCCGTGGCCTCGGGCGACGATTCACCGCGCAACTCCTTGAGCCATTGCTCCAGCACGTGCATACGTTCCGGCTCGATCTTCGTGAATGCCAGCCCCATTCCCATTCCTGACGCCGCATATAACACGCGTCCTTGCGCCACAAAGGAGGTATTTCCCTTCACAATGCGGAGCTTTACGTCGGCGCCGACAGGAAACGGATTGATCGTGTCGATGTAACATCCACCGCGCCCCAAATCGCTGACCCGGCCGTTCAGGCGCGTATCGGCCTGCAGGTGAACTGCTTCCGCCGATGCGCTGAACGGGTACCTCGGGTGCTCGCGACGTTCCTGCGCCGCGGCTCCCGCGGCCGAATTGTTGGCCACCTGAGAATTTTCAGACATGGTGAGATACACCTTCACCCAAGCATTCGAAGGGAAGGGTTTGACGGGAAGGGGGGAAGGCTGCTTACTGCGTTAAAACCCTAAGTCCAGACTAACTTTCCTGCCCGAAAGCGACAAGTCCTTGCTCAGCCGGAATGCTGTAAGTGCAACATTTATGCTGCGCGTCGTATTCTTCTGTGCCCCTCCGCGACAGCTCTAGTGTCTGCCGCGAGCGCCTTGCAAGGATGGGGCGCCTTCCAGCACCGACAGGGGCTGCTGCTCGAACTGCAAGCTCGCCACGACTTTCTCCAAGTGTCCAAGAATTTTCTTTTCATCCGGCGGGTGCGTTCCGTCCGGGCCAACGGCGGCGGCGACGCCAACCCGCAGGAAAAACTCGTAGCACGCTCCGTTCGCGAAGCCCGCGTAATCCCGCTCGAAAAATTCCGTGCTGGCGTCTCCTTCGTCGTTGTCAATCCACGCAAACTCCACGCCTTGAATGGTTTCGGCGCCGCTACGCCCGCTCGAATCGCCCAGTCGCGAAAGCAAACTCTGCCGGCAACTGCCCGCCGTAAGGTAGCGATTCACCGCAAACTGCACCGAGCCTCCCGCAAACGTGGTGTTCGGGTAGGCGTCGTCCGGAACGACCAGGGTCGCTACCAACACCGCGCCTGGTTCTTCGCGTACCAATTCCCCCTGACTCCGCACTCCAGAACTGTCGCCAGCCGCGCCTTCCTCGGAAGGCCCGGCCTCCTCCAGAGCGAAGTTCCGGGGATACCGGAACGCCACGCCATATTCCGGATTCGAATACGTCGATAACGCGGATTCCCGCGGCGCTGGTTTGGCCGCACGCTGCTGCGGCTGGCTAGGCGCCGCTTGCGCCGGATTCGGTTCTGAGCCCTTCTTTGTCGGCAAAGCCGCCTTGCTTGAGCACCCGGCCAGACCCCCGCCGGCAACAACCAGCATTAGCAACGCCGTGACCCATCGAATCATCGCCGCCTCCCGTGATGGTTCTCCCAGGTACAGGGCATCACAGTGGCCACGATGTAAGTTATTGATAATGAGTGTTTTACTAAGAAGGTAGGCGGTCGGCGGTGTGGCCAGTCCCCCACACTGTTGCGCCGGCGACCCGCAGCCACAGAAGCCAGAAGCGACTCCGTCAGTCGGAAGCCACGCTGGCAACCCATTCTCGCAACTGACGTTCGGAGTCAAAACCCACTACGTACTTAGCGATGATCCCCTGCGGATCAATCACCACCAGCGCCGGAATCGGGCCGACTCCGAAATCCTTCGCGGTTTTCTCCGCCCCCACCAGTGTTCGGAACGTCCGTTGATTTTCCTCGCGCCATTTGCGCACCACCATTGCGTCTTCACCAGATACGCCAAAGATCACCATCTTTGCCGGCGCCGCCTCCGCTTGTAGTCTCTCCAGTGGCGGAATCTCCTCGAGGCACGACCCGCACCACGTCGCCCAGAAATCCAGCACGACTACTTTTCCACGCAATGCAGC
>JBEKWY010000120.1:0-15935 GCA_049512575.1 Candidatus Acidiferrum sp. | reverse complement strand
ATCGATTACCGGTGACGAACTATCGGGTGTTTGCGGGCGAGCCGGCGGAGTTACGGACGATTTCGGGGATCTTTCATGAGGCTCTGGCGTTCCAGGGGCGAGGACTGATTCAGCTGGGGTTGCTGGTTTTAATTGCGACGCCGGTGGCGAGGGTGGCCTTTTCTTTTTTTGCATTTTTGTACGAGCGGGATTGGACCTATGTGCTTGTGACCGTGTTCGTGTTGGGACTTTTGATCTATAGCCTTTTCGGGGGACATGCGGGATAAGAGAAAGGCGGAAGTAAAGAAGCAAGGAAGTAATGAGGTAATGAAAAAAGACGGAGACGTCTATTGCGCCGGTGTCGGATCGGCGGCGTGAATCCTGGCTGGAATTGCTGGGGATTGGATTCCGGGCGTAAGATGGTGTTCCGCAGGTTAGTTAGGCCCTCCATTTCTGGCTGCTGAAACGAAGGAGAATATCGATGGCTACCGCAACCATTACCAAGCCTGCTGGAGTCGGCGTTGCCGCAGGACGTGTTTACTCCGGCGGACCTTACCGACGATCAGAAATTGATCGGGCAGACGGCGGAAGAATTTGTGACCAAGGAGGTCATGCCCTTGGTGAAGGATCTGGAGAACAAAAAGCCCGGGTTGATGGCGGAGACGGTGCGGAAGGGCGCGGAGCTCGGGATCATGAGCGGCGGCATCCCAGAGCAGTATGGCGGGGCCGGGTTGGACAAGATTGCGACCACGGTGTTGACCGAGAAACTTTCTATTTATGGCGGGTTCGCGGTGACTCACGGGGCGCATGCGGGGATCGGGACCCTACCGATCGTTTATTTCGGGACCGAAGAGCAGAAGAAGAAGTATCTGCCGAAGCTGGCTTCCGGCGAAATGATCGGGGCCTATTGTTTGTCGGAACCGCAAGCGGGTTCTGACGCGCAGAATTCGTTGACGCGCGCGGAGTTGAATAAAGAGGGTACCCACTACATTTTGAACGGGCAGAAGATGTGGATCACGAACGGTGGATTCGCCGATCTATACGTGGTGTTCGCGAAGGTGGACGGAGAGAAGTTTACGGCGTTTATCGTCGAGCGCGCCTTTCCGGGATGCAAGCCCGGGAATGAAGAACACAAGATGGGAATTCACGGAAGCTCGACGACGCCGGTGTTTCTGGAGAACTGCAAGGTGCCGAAGGAAAACGTGCTGCATGACATCGGGCGCGGGCACATCGTGGCGTTTAACGTTTTGAATGCGGGGCGGTTCACGCTGGGGGCTTCCGCGGTCGGCGGGTCGAAGTACGTGCTGGCGGCGGCTTCGAAATATTCGAAAGAGCGGAAGGCGTTTGGAAAACAGATCGGCGAATTTGGATTGATGAAAGAAAAATTGGCGGAGATGGCGATTCAACTGTTTGCGGTGGAATCGATGGTGTACCGCAGCGCCGGGAACATGGAGTTGGCGATGGCGGCGGCTTCGGCATCGGGGGGAGATAAAGTTCAAACCACGATGAAAGTCTTGGAAGAGTATGCGATCGAGAGTTCGATCGCGAAGGTGTATGGCAGCGAGATGCTGGATTTTGTGGTGGACGAGGCGGTGCAGATCTTCGGCGGATACGGATTCCACGAAGATTATCCCGTGTGCCGGGCTTACCGGGATTCGCGCATTAACCGGATTTTCGAGGGCACCAACGAAATCAACCGGATGCTGATTATCCAGATGTTGATGAAGCGGGCGATGGGCGGGCAATTGGCGCTGATTCCAGCGGCGATGAAATTGGCGGACGAGATTCTGGCGGGACCGTCGTTCGAGGAGACGCCGGAAGGCGTGCTGGCCGAGGAATCGCGGGTGGTGGCGAACGCGAAAAAGATGTTTTTGCAGGCGGCGGGCGGAGCGGTACAGAAATTCCGCGAGAAGCTGGCGGACGAGCAGGAGTTGATTGGGGCGCTGTCGAACATCGTGATGGAAGTGTATGCGATGGAGTCGTGCCTGCTGCGGGCGCAGAAAGCCGCGGCGGCGAAGGGCGAGGCCGCGGCGAGCGTGATGGTCGATGCAGCGCGGGTGTTTATTGCGGACGCCGCGGAACGTCTGGAGCATGAGGCGAAACGGGCGATCGCGGCGGTGCATGAAGGCGATATGCTGACGACGCAGATGGCGGTGCTGAAGCGGTTCGGAAAGCGTGGCGCGGTGGATACGATTGCGCTGCGGCGCAAGGTTGCGGCGGCGGTGCAGGCGCAGGACCGGTATCCGTTCGAGGGAAGGTAGCCAACGATTTTGACCGATTCTCCGGTGTTGTTTGTCAGCCACGCAGCTATTGATAGTGAGCTGGCGCGTCTTTTGAAAGAGATCATTGGGCGAGCATTTAATAGGATCGACGTATTTGTGTCTTCCGATCCTGAAGATCTCCCTGTAGGAGACCCTTGGATCGAACAGATTCTCGGAGCTCTTGGCCGGGCTAAGCTCATCGCTGTTCTCGGAACAGACCGGGCTCTAAACCGAAAGTGGGTTTGGTTTGAAGCCGGTGCAGGATGGGATCGACGGCGTCAAATTGTGACCTGTTGCGTTGGGAAGACCCGAAAGGGCCTGCTGCCGCCGCCATTCGGTCTTCACACGGCCTTAAATCTAGACGAGCCTGAAGGCTGCAAGGTTTTTTTCGACTTGATCGGAAAGGAATTTGGTCTGGCAGGACAACTCGTTGATCTTAATTACTTTTGTCAGAACCTAATCCGCCTGGACGTTCGAGCGGAAGAGCGTTTTGCGATCGCCACGCAGGAGCATAGCGAGAAGGCCTTTCATGACGCACGTCAGCGGTCCATGCATGAAAAAATCGCGAGCACGGACGTCAGCAGCCGGGACCTCCTACGGTTCCTACTAATCAACGGGGAGTGCAATGGACAAAACATATATGCAGCCGCGTGCTTTCTCGATACGTTTGTGGGCCAATATCTCGAAAAGGCTGTCGCCTCCGGGCTGGTTTCCATCCGTATTGAACGTGCGGGCAACATGGAGGTAGCTAGATGGTGGTCTGTCAATCCAGAATTCAGCTCTCGACTAAAACCTATACTTTTTCCGCGGCCTGACGCAGAAGGTGCACCTAAGTTTCGGTTGTAATCTCCACTTCATATAGCGCCCGAATTCCCGCCTATCCGCGGCGTGGAATTGAACACCCATTGGAACAACTTACTCGGCGAAGGTCATGCGGGCTAGTTGTTCCTGGAGGCGCTTGCGTTCGGCGGGGTCGGTGGTTTCGGCTAGCTTGTCGGTGAGTTCGAAGAAACGCTGGTGTTGGGCTTCCTTGGCTTGGAGGCCGGTTTCGATGAGATCGACCAAGACACGGCTGGCGCTGGTCTTCTTGGTTTCGGCCAGGGCGAGGACGCGCTTGGCGATGCGGGCAGGGAGCGAGACGCTCTGGCGAACGGAACTGTGCGCGGTAGCCACGGTTCTATTTTGCCGCAGAAGACTGCTGTGCGGTTGCGCGCGTAGACCAAGAGTAACGTCGGGGTCCGGCCCTTGCTGGCAGATTTCTCAGTCGACCTGAGCGGCTAGCGCAGGTGGGCGGTCTAGACCCGGGGGCTTGACGTATTAAGTCGGCGTAGATGTGGCGTGTAAACCCTGCCCCCTGACCCTTCGAGGATCAGGGTAAAAGAGGGCTTCTACAGTGTGGCCGTTCACGTTCCCTAGCTGGTCTCAATTTCCCTTCTATTGCTGGCCGAAGGTACAGGTTCGGTTGCGGGAACGCGGGCGAAGGTGGGTGCGTCTCCGCTGCGCGATGTGCACTAAAATTGAAGCTCAACATTTTTTGTGGCACGAGACAAAAGGAGCATCTTGGGATGTCCCGGAAGCTGCCCCTGCTGGCGCTTTTCCTCATCGGTCTGCACGTTTGCGAGGTCCTCACCTTCGGGACGTCAGCCACTGGCTCGCTGATTGCGAACTCGCTGCAACTGGTGGCGTGTGCGATCGGAACCGGTATGGCGTTGGCAGCCTCGCGGCGAGGGCGCGGAGTAAGCCGCCCGTTTTGGCGTTTGATCGCGCTGGCGTTGGCGACATGGGGCGTGGCCAACCTGGGATGGATGTATTACGAGAACTGGCTGCACGTCGCGGCGCCGCCGCTCTCCATCGTTCGAATCCTGTTTGATTCGCAAGGTGTGTTCTTCGCCATAGCGCTGTTTTTGGACAAAGAGAGAGACTCCTCCCATTTTGACGCGGAAACTCTGCTCGATTCCCTGCAGATCGCGATCGTGTTCTTCTCGGGGTTTTTCGGGCTGTACTACGTGCAACTGCTGAGCGGGCTCAGCGGGCCGGGCACCGATTTGTTCATGGTCTGGATCTATCAAGTCATCAATGTGGGGTTGACGGTGGCGGCCGCAATCGTGGCGCTGAGCGAGCGAACCAAGCGGATGCGGTCGCTCTATGGCGGGCTGACGGTCTTGCTGCTGATCAACGCCATCTCGTCGGGGATTGCCGATTACGTGCAGAGCGCGCACAACGTGCCGACGGGGACGTGGTACGACATCGGATGGTCCTTGCCGTTTCTGGCCTTCGGAGTCTGGGCATCGCGATGGGAAGAGCCCGCCGAGCGAACGGAGGAAACGACGCAACGCCCAAGCAAGACATTGGGGAGGCTGGCGCTGCAGAATGTGCTGCTGGCGCTGGCTCCCTTGATCGTGCTGGTGGTGGTGGCACAACTTGGTGCGCAATGGCGAGTATTGGGATTCGTACTGCTGGGGACATCTATCACGTGCTATGCGGCGCGGCTGGGTGTGAGCCAATACCGCGAAGCAAAAACGGCGGAGTTGGTGCAGCGCGACACGCTGGCGATGGATTCGGCGATGGATGGGATGGCGATCGTTGCGCCGGCGGGTCTGTACACCTACGTGAACGCAGCGTACGCGCGAATGATGGGACACGCCTCGCCACAAGCAATGATCGGCAAACCTTGGGCGGACCTGCATGTCGCGACCGACGTGCAGGAAGTGGAAAGCGAGATCCGGGAAGGGCTGATGCAGGATGGGAAGTGGTTCGGTCCGGTAACCATCCACCCCAACGGCCAGCTTTTACCGATGGAGATGAGCGTCACGATGCTGCCGGATGGCGGAGTCGTGACCATCGGGCGGGATATTTCCGACCGGCAGCGGGCGGAGCGCTCTCGTGAAGAAGCTGAGACGAAATACCGCACGCTGGTTGAGCAGGTGGCGGCGATCAGCTACATCGCGGAGCTTGGCGTGGAGGGCCAGTGGCTGTACGTGAGCCCCCAAGTGGAAACGATGTTCGGGTTTGAGGCGGACGAGTGGCTGGCAAGTTCGCGCCAATGGATGCGGCACGTGCACCCAGAAGATCACCCGGTCGTCGAGGCAGCGGAGGAAGCTAGCCAGCGTGGAGAGCGCTTCCAGGCGGAGTACCGGGTGATTCGCCAGGATGGGCGCGTGATTTGGGTGAGCGATACAGCCGTGGTTGTGCCGGGCAGCGATTCGCACCCGTTGATGGAAGGCATCATCGTCGATATCACCGAGCGGAAACAGTTCGAAGGGCAATTGCAGCAAGCGCGGCGGATGGAGGCGGTTGGCCGCTTGGCGGGCGGGATTGCGCACGACTTCAACAATTTGCTGACGATCATCAAGGGCTACACGGAACTGGCATTGAATCGCGCGAAAGTTTTGCCGGAGCTGAAGACGGATATTGAGCGAATCGAGGATGCTTCCGAGCGGGCTTCGGCGCTGGTGCGGCAGCTGCTAGCGTTTAGCCGGCGGCAGGTGTTGCAGCCGAAGGTGCTGGACCTTAACGGGATTGTATTGGGACTGGACAAGTTGCTGCGGCGATTGATGGACGGGGACATCGAGATGCTCACGGTGGCCGACGAACCGGTAGGAGCGATCAAGGCAGATCCTGGGCAGATCGAACAAGTGATCATGAATCTAGTGGTGAACGCGCGCGACGCGATGCCGGATGGCGGGCGGCTTATTGTTGAGACCACGAACGTGGAGCTCGACGCTGGGTACGCCCGGGATCATGCGACTGTGCGTCCGGGGCGCTACGTCATGCTGGCGGTGAGCGACACCGGCATAGGTATGAGCGCGGAAACGGTGGCGCACATTTTCGAACCGTTCTATACGACGAAGGAGAGCGGACGCGGAACAGGATTGGGATTGTCTACCGTGTACGGCATTGTGAAACAGAGCGGCGGATATGTCTGGGTCTACAGTGAACCGGGCCGTGGGACTACGTTCAAGGTTTACCTGCCCCGCGTGGACGAGGCAGTGGAAACTTTGCCGGCAACGAAGGCGGCCTCAGGAGACCGAGTGAGAACCGGGTCGGAGGCGATTCTGTTGGTGGAAGACGAGCCCGATTTGCGGGAGTTGACACGAAGCGTGCTAGCCGCCAAAGGATATACCGTAATAGAGGCTCGGAACGCGGAAGACGCAGAGCGCCTAGTCGAGAGTAACGGGGCGAAAATTCATTTGCTGCTGACGGACGTGATCATGCCGGGAATCAGCGGACGTGAGTTGGCGAAGCGGATTTTGGCGCGTCACTCCGCGATGCGCGTGCTGTACATGTCCGGCTATACGTATAACGTGATCGCGCAGGGCGGGACGCTGGAGCGGGGAGTATCGTTCTTGCAGAAACCGTTCACGCCTAGCGGATTGGTCGAAAAAGTTCGCGAAGTGTTAGATGCGGTTGTTCCCGCTCGACAGTAAAATTTCCAGCTCGCGTTTGCTTGTCTAGTTTTCCTTTTTCGCTTTGAGATGAATGGTCTTTCCGGAGGTTGCGGACTGGTGCGCAGCATCGAGAATCTCGGTTACGACGAGGTTGGTTTCGAGCGACGAGGGGCCTTCAGGTTTCAGGCCGTCGAGAACGACCGCTCGAAGGTAAGAGATGGAATCGTCGAGGGGTGCGGGGACGGGTTTGGCCGGAACTAATTCCTCTGCGTCTTTTTTGGGCAGGCGGAGACGGAGATCGTCGCGCTTCATGGTGATGGCGTAGCCGGTCTCGCCGTAGACTTCCATGTCTTTGCGATCGAAAGGCCAGTTCCAGGAGGCTTGAAGAATTGCTTGGGCTTTGGGGTAGGTGAGGATGACGGTGGCTTCGTCATCGACGCTGGGATAGACGCTGGGTTGAAAATGCTGGGTCACGGCGGTGACGGAGTCGGGCCTGTGACCGTCCATAAGCCAGGTCATCAGATCGGCGCCGTAACAGCCGAAATCGAAGAGCGCGCCGTCGCCGCCGAGTTTGGGATCGTTCAGCCAAGCGAGGAATTCAGGCTGGACGTTGATTTTTGCCGGGCCCTGGTGGCCGTCGTGCACGACGACTTTGCAGATTTCGCCGATGGCGTTTTGGTGGACGAGATCGTAGACGGCGTGATTGCTGCGGTACCAGGTGGTCTCGTAGTTTACGAGGACGGCAATTTTGCCTGCGCGCGCGGCTCGTTCGATGGCGCGGGCATCTGCGTTGCTAACCGCGAGCGGCTTTTCCATCATCACCGGAACGGCGTGCTTTGCGCATATTTCTACAGCGCGGCGATGATCGTAGGTGTTGGTGTAAACGAGGACGGCTTGCGGGTGAGTGGCAGTGAGCATTTCGTCGAGATCGGCGTGGTACAGATTTGTGTCGAGGGCAAACTTGGCGGCGTAGCGGTCGAAGATTTTGCGGTCCGGCTCGGCGATACCGACAATTTGGATATCGTGGCGTTCTTTGGTCCGGGTGAGGAACCCGTCGGCGTGGCCATGCGCGAGGCCAGCCATGGCTACGCGCAGCGGAGCGGCTGACGCGTTGCCGGCGGGCGCTGATGATTGCGCTCCGGCCCTTGGCATGACGATCAAGAAAAAGCCAACAAGACCTAAGAAGAAAGCGCGCGCCACGGGGTTCCCTCCCGGATTCCGCATCGATGCTAACACCGGGATGAAACTTTGCGCTAACAGGCGAGCGGCGATCAGGAAACTATCTGGACCAGTTCGGGCTTGCTTCCCACTCGAGGACCGCCGGGGCGCCAACGAGAGGGATGGATGGCCCGCCGCTTGAGGCGATTGATCAACGAACCGATGGCCACGGAAGTTTCAACGAAATGGCCGACCTTTACCGGTCCGGCGACCTTTTCGGTGCGGATCCAGTGCAGGCCGCTGCTGGCGGCACAGCCGCACTGCGAACAGTCCGGCGTGCCGCCGAATACGCAGGGCTCAACGCGCGTTTCGAGGTCGGCGGAATAATTGACGGACATTTTGGAAAAGAGACAATCGTTTGGACTGGACGGGGGATCGACGAAGGCATGAGCCATGCCGGAATTCATGAGGAGCTTGGGAAATTTCTTGTGCAAGAGGGGCAGTTCGCGCGCGATAAAATCACGATCTGCGGGAGACAGCATTTCGGCGCTTCGCTCACCGATTTGTGGAGTGTAGAGACTCACCCAGATGCGGTTAACCTCGGGGCGCGCATTCCAGAAGGAAACGTAGTCTTCCAGATACCCTGGTCGTTCGAGCATCGGACGGGTGATGACCCAGTGGACGTTGATTTCGCGCCCGGCAATATTTTTCAGGATGCGCTCGTAGGTTGCGGGCTTGCGGCGGATGTCGTGATGCTCGGGGAGGCCGTCGATTGAGACGGCAACGCGCAGACGTGGAAGATCCATCCATTCGAGCGGAATCGAGATCACGCCGCTGGTGACCACCAGCGTGAAAACATTCATGGCGCTGAGGGCCGGCAGGATGCGGCTCAGTTCGCGATGACGCACCATAGGTTCTCCGCCAACGAGCGAAACGTGCATGGGCTGATGGTCGCGGACGAGGTCGAGGACGCCATCTACGAGCGCATCGCCGCGGAAATCGGAGAGTTGGCTGAGAGTTTTCTCGCCTCCCAAGTGAGAATCACCGTAGGCGTAACAGCCCGGGCAGCTCAGCGGGCACTCGCGAGTGATTTCGATCGAAAGCATGGGCGACTTGCCGGTGAGGATTTTTCCCCAAGCGCCGAGTATCTCGCGGGGAGTAATGCTGGGACTTGGCTTGGCCATGGTCATACGGTGTTTAGATGCACGACGGGGCTATGGATGATGTATCTTTCAACGGAATTAACGCAACTTAGTTACCTCCTGGCTCGCTGATTGATAGGCGGGTATTGCTATCTTTGCGTTCGCTGCTTCTTTCGACACATCCGAACTCGCCGAATTATCTGAAATAAAAACTCAGAAGAGCTTGCTTGGAGATTCGCGGAATGGGATCAGATTGAGGTCCTTCGCCTATCCTTGTCGGATAGCCTCAGGATGACAGTCCAACGACGTGTGAGCGGGCACGGAGATTGAGGGGCCGCTACTCTGGCTTGGGCGGCGGAGGGTCGGCCGGAGCGGCGCCCGGCGCTTCGGTTGTGTCCTTGGGCTTGCCGATAGAAGCGACGCTTTCCACGTTGAATTTCTTGTAGTCCGAATAGCGCGTGACGGCGTTGACCTTAACTCCCTTCACGAGCAAGACGCGAACGCCAACGTGGGCTTCTTCGTAGGTGGGCAGCCAGACTTCGTTGTTGAGGAAGGCTTGCTCGAACGTAAAGCTGCTTCCTTTTTGTAAATTCGCGACCAGGCCACCGGCGAATTTGAAGTCGCCCACAAAGTAGGCCTCGAGCCGCGCGACGTCGCGGGCCTTTTCGTCGATCCAAACGACGCCAGCGAGTTCGTGGACAACTTTTTCGGCTAGTTTGTGGGGCTTGAATTCGGGATTCGGCTCAAAGTCAAAGACCAGCACATCCTGCCCCCGGAACCGCTCGCGTCGAGGATTTACGAACTGGCACGCGCGCAGGAAGACTTCGATGCCGACGTCATCGTCGTCCTTCTTTTCCTTCCCTTCTTCCTTAGCCTTCTCTTCCTTGGCTTCCTTTTTGTCCTGATTCTTTTGAATTTCCTGAATTTCTTTTTGTGTCTTCTCGTTTTCCTTGCGCAGCTCGTCGTCACTCAGCTGCTTGCCGTCTTTCTTGGTCAGCGTGGATATTTCGTCGCCGTTCAGATAAAAGAAGGAGTATTCCTTGACCTCATGCTTGGTGACTCTTCCGGTCTTGTCGTACTCGATCTCTTCTTCATTGCGAGTGCCGGCGTAGTTCTCCTTGATCTTGTCGATGGCTTTCTGGTTGGCGTCGATTTCCTTGAACAAAGCTTGCAGGTCCGGGAGTTGCACTTGCGATTTCTTTGGGAAATCGAAGACGCGTTCGCCGACTGTGCCGTTGGCGGCAGCACGGGTGACGGCGATGTCGTAGGAATCCGTGCCGCGGCGCAGCTCGATTTTGTAAGGGAGCTTGAGCCCGTCCACCGGACGGTAGTCGTCGTAGAGAATTTGTTCTTCGATGCCGCCGATGGGAGCGGACTCTTCGAGTACCAAGTGGGTCTGGGGATCGAAGAATACTTCACGTTTCAGGCCAGCCGGCGTGGTGATTTCGAGCTGAAGGGCATCCCTGCCACGAACTTGAGCGTGGCCGATGAAGGCGACACCGAGCTTGTTTTTCTTGGCGTTCAGCAGGCGGGAATTGTAGTACTGCCCGGCCGCTTCGAGCTGCGCGCCTTCGACGCCGACGAGAGTGGTGATTTCCCCGGCGGCGGTTTGGTGCCAAGCGGATTTGCCGTTATAAGCTTCGATCACGTTGTGGTCGCCGAGGACGAGCTCGGAGTAGTAGCGATTGGGGAGCTTGGTGTCGAGCGTGTAGGTACCGGATTTGCCGTCCGCGGGGTCGGTGATGGTGCCTTCGATGGTCAGGGTCTGCACTTTCGACAAAACCTTTGCGCCGCCCTGGGCCTTGATGTATTGATCGACGATTTTTTCGGCATCTTGGGCGCGGGCTGGTGTGGATAAAGCGGCGAGGATCAAGAACGGGGCTAGATGATGGGTGCGCATGGGCTCAAGGGTAAGAACGCGTAAACGGGGGAAAAGTTTCCCCCGGGGCGGAAAATATAGTGTCGCGTGCGATGGCGTGCGGACGATGGACCGGTCTAAAGACCGGCAACTACTCGTAGCGTAGGGCTACGATGGGATCTACCCGGGTGGCTCTGCGGGCCGGGAAGAACGAGGCGGCTGCAGAGACGGCGATCAGGAGGACGGCAACGCCTGCGAAGGTCAGCGGGTCCGAGGCGCTGATGCCGTAGAGGAAGGTGCTGAGCAGGCGCGTCAATACCAGACCGCATGCGAGGCCGACGGCGACGCCGAGCAGCGCGAAGCGCAATCCATCTCCCAGGACAATACGAAATACATCGCTGGGCTGAGCGCCGAGTGTTATACGGATACCGATTTCACTGGTGCGCTGCGTCACGGAATACGACATCACGCCGTAGATGCCGACCGCAGCGAGCATCAGCGCGAGGCCCGCGAAAATGCCAATGAGCCAGGTCCGGAAACGAGGCTGTGCCACGCTGGCAGTCATGTTGTCTTCCATGGTGCGCACTTTCACGAGTGGCTGGTTCGGATCGATTTCGGCGAGCGCGGAGCGAAGCGCGGACGCCTGTTGAAGCGGGTCGCCGGCGGTGCGAAGAACGACCGACAACTGGAAAACGGGCAGCAGTTGGTCAGCCTGGCGATAGGGCAGATACATTTCGGCTTTAGGGTCGAGGCCCAGGCCCTGCGTGACGTCGCCGACAACGCCGACGATTTCCATCCAGGGAACTTCCGATTCCGGCAGGGCGCCGATCTGCATGCGTTTGCCAAGGGGATTCTCTCCGGGGAAATAAGCTTTCGCCATGGTGGCGTTGATCACGACGACAGCGGGAGCTTTCTCTTTATCCGACGGAGCGATGAACCGGCCTTGCAGCAGCGGAATGCCGAGCGTTTCGAAATAGTTCGGGGTGACAGTGCGATATCCGGCGGCAATGTAGTCATTGGGCGTCTTTGGCGGACGACCGTAGATATTGAAATGGATGAGACTGCCAGCGCCGCTAACTGGGAGTGCTGACGCTGCGCCGACGGAACGCACGCCGGGGAGAGTTCGTGCACGATCGACAAGCCGGTCGAAAAATTCGAACCGTTGTTCGGGCTTGGCGTAAGCGGTCTGTGACAGAGGAAGATCGGCGACGAGAAGGTGGTCCGGCTGGAAGCCGGTGCTGACCTCCTGGAGATGCGAGAAGCTGCGCAGAAGCAGGCCGGCGCCGACGAGGAGCAGCATCGCGAGCGCAAACTCGGAAGAGATGAGGATGCCGCGGAGGCGTTGATGGCCGGGACCGGCGGTCGATCCGCGCGAGCCTTCGTTCAGCGTCTCGCGGAGATCTAGCCGGGTGGAGCGAAGTGCCGGCGCAATGCCGAAGACGAGACCGGTGACGACCGAGACGAGGATCGTGAATACCAGCACCGAACGGTCGAGCCCAATGGTAAAGGCCAATGGCAAGGTGTCGGCCGAAATCTTGAGAAGTGGGCCGAGCGAAGCCCACGCCAGCAGCAGACCGAGGATGCCGCCTCCGAGGGAAAGCAGAACACTTTCGGTGAGCAGTTGGCGAACGAGACGAGCGCGGCCTGCGCCCATGGAAGTGCGAATCGCGACCTCCCTGCCGCGGTACGCGGCGCGGGCGAGCAGAAGATTGGCGACGTTGGCGCAAGCGATCAAGAGAACGAAACTGACTGCGCCGATCAGCAAGAGCAACGCGGGACGAACGTTCTTGACCACCTGCTCCTGGAGAGGAATGACTTCGGCGCTGGTGCCGGTGTTGTAGATCGGGTACCGCTCTTCCAGCCGCTTAGTGATGGCGACCATTTCGGTATTCGCTTGCTCACTCGACACGCCAGGTTTGAGACGGCCAACAGCGTAAATACCCGGGTGCCAGTTGCGATCGTCGGGAAGAGTGATTGCCCAAGGCGTGAAGGGGAGATAAACGTCGTCCCGGCGTAGGAATTCGAAGCCACGGGGGAGCACGCCGATGAGCGTATAGGGACGAGAGTCGAGATCGATCGATTTGCCGAGGGCATCGGGAGCGGCGCCAAAACGCCGCTGCCAAAGACCGTAGCTGATGACAACCGAGGGCGCGCCGCCTGCGCGGTCTTCGTCCGGGCGAAACGTGCGACCGAGGTGGGCGTTCACGCCGAGCAGAGGAAACAACCCGGCGGTGACCCAGCGAGCGTTGAGGCGCTCGGGTTCTCCGGCGCCGGTGAGGGTACTCGTGGAGCTGCGCATGCCCTCGACGGACTCGAAGGAGTGGCTCTGATCGCGCCAATCGATGTAGTTCTGGTAGGAGACGCTGGGGTTGGCAAATTTGCTTTTTTCGGCGATGAGCATGATTCGGGAGGCATCGCGAAAAGCGAGCGGGTGCAGCAGGACGGCGTTTACGACGCTGAAGATCGCGGTGTTTGCGCCAATGCCGAGGGCCAGGGTGAGGATGGCGATTGCGGTAAACGAGGGGCTCTTGGCCAGGACGCGGAAAGCGTAGCGAAGATCTTGTAGCAAAGTTTCCATGGAGGCTCCCGCGGGATGGAATTCTACCGCCGTTTGGACGGGCGAGCGCCGGGAACGTTTCAGGCAGACGTGACAGGAAAGCTTGGGCTTTAGTTGAGGTCCTTTCCGGCCGGGCCGGAATCCTTGATCGGGCATCCTCATCGGATGCCCTCAGGATGACAGCGCTTCCTGTTTCGGGGGATTGCGGTGCCTGCGGGTGGCGGCATTGCAGCGCTTGCAGCCGACGGGATTACAGCGGTGCTTGGCGGCGGCAGCGCAGCGCTTCGTTACTTCGCCTTTGGGCGGTTTAGATATTTCTCGTAGAGAGCTTTGTGCTTGTTGCCGGTGGACGTGAGCTGGCCTTTGATAAAGAGGTAGCGCACGTCAGTGGTCAGTTCGAGCGGGTCGCCGTTGGTGACGATGACGTTGGCGATTTTGCCGCTTTCGAGGGTGCCAATCTGATCGGCGAGGCCGAAGATTTGCGCGGGGTAGAGTGTGACGGCTTTGAGGGCTTCGTCGTAGGGCAGGCCGTAGGCTACGGCGTTGGCGGCTTGCTGGCCGAGGCGGCGCGCGAAAGAATTGTCGAAGCTGCCGAAGGCGATTTTTACGCGGGCGTCGGCGAGTTCGGCGGGTTGGGTCAGCGAGCGGTCGTAGGGGTCGTCTTCGTCGAGGGGTTCGGTGAGCGTGGGTTGCAGGACGACCGGGATGCTTTTCGAGCGCAAGAGTTCTTTCACTTTGTATGCTTCGGCGCCGCCTGCGAGGATCATTTTTAGCTTTTGCTTGTCGCAGAATTCGACAGCAGCGCGGATGTCGCGGGCGCGATCGGCAAAGACGAGAACCGGCAACTCACCGCGGACTACGGGAACGAGCGCTTCCAGTTTCAGATCGCGCTGATACTCGGCCGGGCCGCCGTGGCCCCAGGCTTGCGCATAGTGGCGGGCGTTGTCGAGCCAGTCGGTAAGTTCGTCGATTTGCTTATCGCGTTCCTGCTTGGCTTCGGCGAAGGGCTTGGTTTTTCGAGCGAAGGTCGCGAAGTCGAAAGTTTGCGTTTCGATTTTCGGCCAATCGAGGACCATGGCGACGCTCTTTTTGATGAGCATGTCGTTGATGGTCCATCCGGCGAGATGGATCGCGGAAGCTTGGCCGCCGAGGATGTTGGACGAGCCGCGCGAGTCGAAGCCGCCGCTAGCAGGGACCGCGAGAACCTCGGTGATGCCTGCGGCCCGCGTGACGGGAATGTGCTCGCTGGAAGGCAGAATGGCTTCCGCGGCGACAGCGTCGGGATTAAACGCGCCGGTTTCGCTGGTGTCGACCGTGGCGCTGACGGCGGAGATTTCGCTCAAGCCCATCTGTGTGACGGGATCGAACAGACCGGGATAAACCTGCAAGCCCTTGCCGTCAATTACTTGCGCTCCGGCGGGAACGTCCACATTCGTGCCGACGGCGGCGATTTTGCCGTCGCGAATGACGAGGATGCCGTCGTCGATCGGTGGACCGGTGAGCGTGAAGAGCTTCGCGTGCGTTATCGCATAGACCGACGGGGCTTCTTGCGCGCTGGCCAATGCTGCAAAGCCGAGAAGCACTGCGAAGAAGGCCGTGACTGGGAACGCAGCGAAGGTGACTTTCTTCACAGCGCACCCCCGGAAACTTCGGCGGACGGTGGCTTGGGTTTCTCTTCGGGCTTCTTCTCGCCGGGCTTCGAGGCGCCTGCGTCCGGCTTTTTCTCGGCCGCCTTCTTTTCCTTGTCGAGAAGCGTCTTCTTTTCCTTTTCCTTATTGGGACGATCTGCGATGTCGCGCTGGCGATCGAAATAGACGCGTCCATCAATCAACGTTTTCTGGACCACTGCATACGCGCTGAGCGGATCACGGTTGTAGATGACCAGGTCGGCGTCTTTTCCGGCGTCGATCGAGCCGACGCGCTTGTCGATGCCAAGCTGTATTGCGGGATTGATGGTGACGAGCTTGAGGGCTTCGTCGTGCGAAAGGCCGCCGAACTTCATGCTCTTGGCGGCTTCCTGATTGAGGTGCGTGGCTTCCTCAGCGTCGTCGGAATTGACGGAGACGATCACGCCGCGGCGCGTCATCAGCGCGGCGTTATACGGTACGGCGTCGAAGGCTTCGGCTTTGTAGGACCACCAATCGGAAAACGTCGAGGCGCCAACGCCCGCGGCAGCGAGTTCGTCGGCTACCTTGTAACCTTCAAGGACGTGCTGCAGGGTACGGACTTTGAAGCCAAACTCTTTCGCCACGCGCAGCAGCATCAGGATTTCGTCTTCACGATAGCAATGGGCGTGCACGTAACGCTTGCCTTCGAGAACTTCGACGAGCGGGTCGAGACGCAGGTCGCGGCGCGGCGAGATGAGATTCTTTTCGCCCGCAGCGGTGCGTTTGTCGTAGGCATCCCAGGCCGCCTTGTAGTCGCGCGCTTCGGCGAACGCACCGCGAATGGTCTCCTCGACGCCCATGCGCGTGGCGGGATAGCGCGCCTCGGCACCGCGACCACCAAAGTTGGAGTGCTTTGGGTTTTCGCCGAGGGCGAACTTGATGCCGGGCAACGCGCCTTCGAACGGCAGCTTGGACGCGGGCTGGC
>JBEKWY010000119.1:0-15489 GCA_049512575.1 Candidatus Acidiferrum sp. | reverse complement strand
CGCAAGGAGATTTCCGGCGGCGAGGCGGCAGGGAAGTAGATTTGCAGGCTCCGCCGTTCGGAGCCTGAGGTGCCGCCAGCAACATCGTTGTCATCCTGAGCGAAGCGAAGGATCTCAACTTAGGGTGCACCTCGATGGAAGCATACGCTGAGGTCCTTCGGCTATCCTCGTCGGATAGCCTCAGGATGACAGCATGGTCGGATCGCTTCAGGATGAGAGCACGTGGCGGACGGGGCACGGGCACGAGGAACGGGGCACGGGTCACGGTTTACGAGGATTCATGGCAACGCCGTACAAAATCAATATCCCGATGTATGAGGGGCCTCTGGACCTGCTGCTTGATCTGATCAAGAAGCAGGAGATGAATATTCATGACATCCAGATCGCCAAGATTACGTCGCAATATCTGGATTACCTGCACAAGCTGGAAGAATTGAACGTGGACGTGTCCGCCGACTTTATTTATATGGCGGCGACGCTGATCTACATCAAATCGAAAATGCTCCTGCCGCCCGATCCGCTGGCGTCGCCGGAAGAGCAAGCGACGGACCCGCGCGCGGAACTCGTGCAGCGGCTGGTGGAACACGAAAAGTTCAAGAACGCCGCGCAGCTTCTTTATCAGAAACAGCAGATCGAAGAAAACGTCTGGTCGAAGCCGGATAAGTCTCTGTACAACGATGAAGGCACGGAAGGCGAACTGGTCGTCTCGCTGGTCGATTTAGTAAAAATCTTCCAGCAAGTCCTGGAGCGCCGCAAGGAAGTTTCGCGCATCGACCTGCAGCACGAGCAGTTTACCGTGGCGCAGATGATGGCGCAGTTGCGCGCGCAAATCCTGGCGAGCGACGACAACTCGGTGAGCCTGATTCAATTCTTCGAGGCTTGCCCGTCACGGCACGCCATGATCGTCGCGTTTCTCGCTGTGCTCGAAATGGTGAAGATGCAAGCGGCGCTGCTGGCGCAAGAGAAGCAGTTCGGCGAAATTGTGGTAAAGAAAGGCAAGTCCTTCGATCTGGTGTTCGACGAAAGCGGCGGCATTCGACAGATTGATGAAGAATATAAATAGTGGAGGTTACGGAAGTACAGGAAGTGAATGAGATAAAGGAACTAGAGGAACGGAACTCAACGCCAGCCCCTGCGGCCGTTTCCTTTACATCCTGTACCTCCTTTCTATCCTTTGCTTCAAGGTTTTCTCTATGACCAACGAAGAACGAAAAGCGGCTTTGGAAGCCATCATCTATGCGGCGGACGAACCCGCGACGATTGAACAGTTGGCGACGGCGCTCGGCGAGGAAAAATTGGCGGTGCAGTCGTCACTGGACGAATTGGTGGCCAGCTACGCTTCCGAGGAGCGCGGGATCGAAATCCGCGGGGTGGCCGGCGGCTACAAGATGTACACCAAGCCGCAGCATCACGACGCGGTACGGCGCTTCATCAAGAGCCTGCGCCCGCCGTTGCGGTTGACGATGCCAGCGCTGGAAACACTGGCGGTGATTTCCTACAAGCAGCCGGTCACCGCCCCCGAAATTCAGGAAATTCGCGGTGTGAACACTTCTGGAGTTTTGAAGACGCTGCTCGACAAGCGGCTGATCACCACCGCGGGACGCAAGGAAGTGATCGGCAGGCCGATTTTGTATCGCACATCGAAAGAATTTCTGATGCGTTTCGGTTTGAGCGATCTGCAAGAGCTGCCGAGCCTGAAAGAATTCGAGGCGCTGGCGCGCGAGGCCCTCGGGACCGACGAGGGAATCGCCACGCCGGGCGCCGGGGACGAGAGCGTGCTGGATGGGATTCCGCACAGCGTCGGCGGGAGTTCGACCGAAGCGCCCTCGGCGGAAGCGCGCGATCCACAGAGTGCCTCGGCTGCTGAATCGCAGCGGAGCTCTGAAATAGCGGAGACTGAAAACGCGGTGCCCGACGGCTCGACGTTGCGCGCGGAGTCTGCCGAGGAGTCTTCTTCGCAAGTGCCGGCCGAGGAGGCCTCTGCGATTCTCGCTGAGCAGGAGCCCGAACCACGGACAGAATTGGCGGACACACTCGAGGAGAAATCGCATAAAGCAGCCGCTGGCGAATAACACCTGGATGCGGCCACAGTGGGAACAGGCATGAGTGCCTGTTCTACTTTAAAGCCTCAAACTGAGAACCTCACAAAATGCAGGAACGATTGCAAAAGATTATCGCGCGGGCGGGAATCGCTTCGCGGCGCCACGCTGAGCAACTGATCTCAAGCGGGCAGGTGCGCGTGAACGGCCGCGTGGTCACCGAACTAGGCACGAAAGCCGATCTCGCGACCGACCGCGTCGAAGCCGCAGGCAAAGTGATTACCGTGCCCGAGCAGCTCGTTTACCTCGCGCTCAACAAACCAACCGAGGTCGTCGCTACGATGACCGACCCAGAAGGCCGCAAGACGTTGCGCAATTCCTTGCGCGGGTTTCCCACGCGCGTCTACCCGGTCGGCAATCTCGAATACGCGGCGTCCGGCATCATCCTGCTCACCAACGATGGCGATCTCGCCGCCGAGCTGCTGAAAAACTGGGAACACCTCGAGCAGGCCTATCACGTCAAGGTGAAAGGAATGCTGACGCTCCACGACCTCGCGCAATTGGGAAAGGAAGCGGGCGTGCGGATGCAAACGCTGCGACAGCCGGACTCGACGCGCGGGCGCGCCGCCAACTACTGGTACGAAGTGCGCATGCGCGACACCAAGAAGGAAGAGCTGCGCCGCGTCCTGTTCAAGGCCCAACATCCCGTCGAAAAGTGGATTCGCATTGGGCTGGGGCCTCTCAGCGTCGAAGGGATCCCGCGAGGGCGGTATCGCGAGCTGAAAAAGCCGGAGCTTGAGGCGCTGCGGAAAGCCGCGAGCCCGGTGCGGAAGGCAAAAGCCCCGGCGCGGTCGTCCTGACGCGGCCACGAACGCAACGTTTCCATCCATGCCTCTCGAACGATTGCAGAAAATTATTGCAGCATCAGGCGTTGCATCGCGCCGTAAAGCCGAAGAACTGATCGCCGCGCACCGTGTCACCTTGAATGGGGAAGTGGTCACCGAACTCGGCACCAAAGCCGACCCTGACCACGACAAAATTTCGATCGATGGAACGCCGCTCCCGCGCCGCGAGCAGTTTCTCTATTTTGCCCTGTACAAGCCGAAAGGCTACGTGACTACCGTCAGCGATCCGCAGGGCCGCCCCACGGTTATGGACCTGATGCGCGGCATTCCCGAACGTGTCTACCCCGTCGGGCGTCTGGATTACGCGAGCGAAGGTTTGCTCTTGATGACCAACGACGGCGCGCTGGCGCAAAAGCTCACCAAGGCGGGCTCGCACGTTCCCAAAACGTATCTCGTCAAAGTCAGCGGCAAGCCCGATGAGCAGGCTATCGCTCGGCTGCGCTCGGGGGTAACGATCGAGCTCGACGATGGCCGGCGCGTCAAAACGTCACCGGCATCGATTCGTCTGGTGGAAAACGCACCCAATCCCTGGTACGAAGTCGTCTTGATCGAAGGGCGCAACCGGCAGATCCGGCGCATGTTTGACCGCGTGGGCTACCACGTGGAAAAGATTAAGCGCGTCAAGCTCGGCACGTTGTCACTCGACGTTCCACCAGGAAAATTCCGTAAGCTGACTGGCAAGGAAGTGGAGCAATTGAGGGCGCTGTGATCGTGCAACCGCTGCTTGAAAAAGTGAGATCATTCTTGAATGAAGATTCTTCTTCCCGACGGCGTAAATCTGGGCGCCGATCCCATCGCTGAAATTCTGAAGCGATACCGCACGATCGGCGTCGTTGGGCTGTCGTCCAATCCATCGCGTCCCAGCTTCGGCGTCACCGAATACATTCAGTCGGCAGGCTACCGGATCATTCCCGTGAATCCGAACGAAACGGAAGTCCTCGGCGAGAAAAGCTACGCTCGGCTGGAAGAGGTGCCTGAGAAGGTTGAGATCGTGGATATTTTTCGCCGCACAGCGGAAGTTGCCGCAGCGGTAGACGGTGCCATCCGCGTTGGTGCCAAAGTCGCCTGGATGCAACTCGGCATCGAACACCCGCGAGCCGCAGCGAAGGCTCGCGCCGCCGGCCTCATCGTCGTGATGGACGCCTGCATCCTCATCGAGCACAAGCGCCGCCGCCAAATCCTAGCAAGTTAGCCACCGCAAAAAATGTTCGCTTCGCGGCCTACCTGGGGAGGGGATAAACCGCGAGGCTGCGTTTGCCTGGGACGATGACGGCCAGGAATCGGCCGTCGGGCGAAATCGCGAATTCGCGGAAGGTGAGGCCGTGCATTACGGGGATCGGGGTCGGCTGCGCGATCGGCGGTGCGTCCTTGTCGGTGGTGGCGTGAGCATCGAGCGGCGGCAGATTGATCCAAACCAGGTCGCCGGATTTTTTCTCGATCGAACGCTTGAGAAGGACTCGTGATTCATCGGGTGCCCAGTGAAATACACCGAAGCCGGCGCGGACGCGGGCTATGCGGGCTGGATTAGCGAGATCGCGAATTTCGAGTACTTCTCGGTCGATATAGTAGGCGATTTTGCTGCGGCTGGGAGAGAGGGACAGCCCGGCTTCGTAGCCGTCGAGCGTCGCCACTTCGTGGTCGTCCTGAGCGAGAAGCTCCAGGCGCTGAAGGCGCGGCGGACCCGAGAGATTGCGGTCGCGCTCGATGGCATAAGCCATGTTGTTGCCGGGAACGGGAACGAAATCCAAAAACGTGCGGCCCTCAAACACGTGTCCGGCGGGACCCGCGGCGCGATTGAGGTAGTGAAAAGAAAACAGCACCTTGGGCTTCACGACTTCCGAAAGATAAATGATCGTTGCATTGTCGACCAGCCACGACGCGTCGGCTGCGTCCTTGATGACGTTATCTTCTCCGCCGAGACGAACTTCCTTGCCGTTCTCGTCGAGAACGAGAGTCATGGTGGAATCGACGGTCTTGCCGGTCTCATCGACCGTTGCGGTAGAAAGTTCGGCGAGAAGCAGGTGCCCGTTGGGCGACCAGCGAAACGAATTGACGTTATAGGTGAACGGAGCGGCACCGCGCTGGAATTTCTCGCCAATGAAGATGCGGCGGCGCTTGCCATTCGCGTCCTGGATCCAGATGTCATCGTGCTCCAGGTCGTACTGCTTGGTCTTGAACGGGCGATTGACGGCGTAAGCGATGCGACCGTCGGACGCATAGCCGAACGCGGTGATGTCCTCGTCGATGTTCTGGACCGGCTTGTCGAGCTCTTGCGCGCGAAGCGGCGTGAGGCCGCTAAAGCCAAGAAGCAGGGCAAGTACGAACACGAGACTCCAGGTAGCACAGACGCTCTTGGCTGTGCCAACTGCAGCACCATCAACACCTGCCCGGCTCATGAAGATACGAGTTTCCCCGCCGCAAAAAAACCAAGCAATCATTTCGGTCCGGGGTGGGGGCCGGTGAAGTCGCTGCAGCAAGGCTTCTGCGCCGGCTTGAACTCCATGTACTCGACGCGCGTGTCGTCCGGATCGTAGAGATTGAGCTGCCATTTGCCGTCGCGCCCCAGCTTGGGTTCTTCGGTGGGCTTCCAGCCGTTCTTGATCAGCCGGGCGTCCGCCGCTTTGATATCAATCACCCCGAGGGAAATGTGATTCATTACGCCGAGCGTGTGATGGTCGGCAGTAGGCGAAATCCCGAGCATGTATTCGAGCCAGTTCGTTCCGTTCGGTACTTCCATGGCCACCCAACTGGTCTCGTCGTCTTTCATTCCACCATGCCAGTACAAACGGAAACCCAGAATCTCTTTGTAGAAAGCGTCTTCGGCGGCACGGTCTCGAACCACGAATCCCGCGTGAATGATCTGGTTGCTGAGCGGAGAGATCGCCACCGAACTCATGGTGCCATTGCCGGGAGAAAGAAGCAGGACGCGGTGGTCTTCAGGATCCTGGACCTCGATGTATTTGTCTCCGGAATCGCTGCGTTTTACTTCGCTGCATTTCACACCACGAGCCAGCAGATAGTCGCGCATGGCTTTTGCGTCGCGCACGTGATAGCCGATTGCTTCGACAGCGTTCTTGTTTTCGCCCGGATCGGCCGGAATCAGTTCGAGCTGCTGTATAGAATTGACGATGAAACACGTGGCGGTTTTTGCCGAGCTAAAGCAGCCTTTCGTGGCTTGCGTCAGGCCCAGCGTCTTGGTGTAAAAGGCGCGCGAAGCGTCGATATTGCTGGCGCGCAGCCGAACTAGCGCGATGCCGGTAATTTCCGGCCTATCGGGCGCGGCAAAGGTGCAGAGGGGTAACGCAACGATCCACAGCAATGCAAGTTGTCGGACAAATCGCACGGTGCACCTCAAGATTCGGATGATTTTGATTTTATCCTAAGAATGTCTTCTGGGCGCTCGCAAATGCGTTGCTCGAAGCCCGGAGTGGATTCGGCAAAGCCTTGCGTCGTCATTGCGGGCCAGGTTGGACGCCCGTGAATTCGCTGCAACATGGTTTTTCGACGGGCTTAAACTCCATGAACTCGGTGCGCGTGCCATCGGGATCGTAAACGTTGAGTTGCCATTTGCCGTCGAGCCCAAGCTGAGGTTCCTCGGCAGGCTGAAAGCCGTTCTCGATCACCAGCTTCTGCGTGGCGTGAATGTCTTCCACGCCCAGCGCGATGTGATTCGCTACACCGAGCGTATGGTGATTCGCGGTCGGGGAAATGTTGAGCATGTATTCGACCCAGTCCGTGCCATCGGACACTTGCAATGCTACCCAATCGTCCTTGTTGGGCTGCCTTCCACCGTGCCAGTAAAGATGGAAGCCCAATAGGTCTTTGTAAAAGCGATTCTCGGCGGCGGGGTCGTTCACAACGAAGCCGGCATGGATTATGCGTAGAGCGTTCGTAGGCGGCGAAGGCTTCCATGTCTTTGGTACTTGCAGAAATCCGATCCGGTGTTTTTCAGGATCGAATACTGTAAAGCCCATGAAAAGGCTGCTCGGAACTGTTGCGCCCGGCGGTTCCACTTCTTGTTTCTCGATGGCGATTTTGTTTGCCATCAAGTATTCCCTCATTGCCTTGGCGTTATCTGTAGCGAATACGATCTCTACCAGCAAGTTCGACGGCGGCACCCCGGTTGGCAGTGAGAACGTCAATATCTGTTTGGAGGGTAGAATGATGGCGAGGCGATCCGATGGCAGGGCCTCGCACCAATGGCAAACGATTTCGGGATCATCCAGGATCCTGGAATAAAATTCTCGCGCGGCAGGAAGATCGGTGGAGTAAAAATGCACGCTGAAGATCCCCAAGATTTGCGGCCGCGGATGGCTGGTATCGGCGCTTGCTGAGGCGCAGGCGAACAGTGCAAGGATCGCTGTGGCAAACCGATTCATTTTCGCAACTCAAGAGCCTGGCGGCGTACGTACCCTGATCTTACGAATGTCGTCCAGGCGCTGGCGAATGCGCTGCTCGAAGCCCTGATCCGTGGGCTTGTAGTAGGTGCGCCCGGCCAGATTGTCTGGCAAGCAGGTCATGTCGGTGACTTTCTCGTCGAAATTGTGGGCGTATTTGTAGCCTTGGCCGTAACCAATATTTTTCATCAAGCCGGTCGGAGCGTTGCGCAGATGCAGCGGAACAGGGTCGGCTTCCGTTTTGTGGACATCTTCCATGACCTCGCCGTAGGCAGTGTAGAGGGCGTTGGACTTGGGCGCGAGCGAAAGATAAACGGCGGCTTGGGCCAGGGCAAGATTGCCTTCCGGCGGACCGATGAAATCGAAGGCGTCCTTGGCGGCGAGCGTGACCGCTAGCGCGCCGGGTTCGGCGAGACCGATGTCCTCGCTGGCCATGCGCACCATGCGGCGCGCGAGATACAGCGGGTCTTCGCCGGATTCGAGCATGCGCGCGAGCCAGTAGAGCGCGGCGTCAGGATCGGAATTGCGCACGGATTTGTGCAGGGCGGAAATGAGATTGAAATGTTCTTCGCCGGCTTTGTCGTAGCGGAGGAGTTTGCGCTGCAAAACGTCTTCGAGTAGCTCCGCGGTGAGATGCCGCACACCGCTGCGATCGGGTGTGGCGCCACGGACCGCGAGTTCCAGCGTGTTGTAGGCGGAGCGCGCGTCGCCGTTGGCGTACGACGCGATACGAAACAGGACTTCGTCGCTGGCTTCCACGCCCTCATTGCCCAGGCCGCGTTCTTTGTCGAGCAGCGCGCGGCGCAAAAGTTCGGCGATGAGTGGCGTCGGCAGCGGATCCAGGATGTAAACCTTGGTGCGCGAGAGCAGCGGGGAAATAACCTCGAAAGAAGGATTTTCTGTCGTCGCGCCGATGAATGTGATGTGGCCGGCTTCTACGTAGGGAAGAAATGCGTCCTGCTGCGCCTTGTTGAAGCGATGAACTTCGTCCACGAAGACGATGGTGCGGGGCCCGGTGCGGGCTTTGCGTTCCGCGGCGGCCATGACTTCCTTGATTTCTTTAATGCCCGCGAGAACGGCGCTGAAGGAAACAAATTCGGAGCTAGTCAGCCTTGCGATTAGCCGCGCCAGCGTGGTCTTGCCACAACCAGGCGGTCCCCAGAAAAGCATGGAGCTGAGATCGTCGTTTTCAATTTGCACGCGGAGCGGTTTGCCGGGTCCGAGAAGCTTTTCCTGGCCGATGAATTCATCGAGGGTGCGCGGGCGCATCCGCTCGGCCAGGGGTTGATGCGCCAGAGGTACATCGGGTTCGATAGGCTCTGGTAATTTCGAGAACAGGCTCACGGCTTTTGCTCGTTCCGGGCGAGAAGAGATTTTCGCTGTCGGGCCGCTTCGTAGAAAAGCACGGCCGCTGCTGCGGCGGCATTCAGTGATTCGATGCCGCTGGCCATCGGGATGCGAATACGGGCGTCAGCGCTACGTTCCACTTCTTCCGGTAAGCCTGCGCCTTCGTTTCCGACAAGCAATGCCACCGGCTCACACCAATCGACTTCCCAGGGAGCGAGCAGCGGCGAATCGCCGTCGCGAGGTTCATGAACACTGGAAGCGAGTGTGCGCACATTAGCGACGCGAAGCTGCGTCAACAAAATCGGCAACGACATGCCGGCGAGAATGGGCAAATGCAGCGCGGCGCCTGCGGAGGCACGCAGCGCCTTAGGTGAAAACGGACTGGCGGTGCCACTTTGCCCTGACGCGGCGGTTACTGCACCGGTCGCGCCGAAAGCGGAGGCGGTGCGCAAAATAGTGCCAACGTTGCCAGGATCCTGCACGCCAGCGAGAACGACGAGAAGAGGCGAACAAGCTTCGCGAGGAACGCGCAAAATATCGTCCAGCGTAGCAACACGCGGCGCTACCAGCGCGGCGACTCCTTGCGGATGCTCGGTATCGGCGATGCCTTCAAACAAGCGATCGGTGGTTCCGAGAACTGGGAACGCCATCTCCGGACGATCCACGAAGGGTGCAAGGCGTTCATGGTGGCGCTCGCCGGACTCGCTGAACAGGACGGCCTCAATGCGGCAACCCGAACGCAGCGCCTCTTCAACGAGGCGGACGCCTTCGACGCCCACGCAACCCGCTTCGGTTTGCAAACCACCGCGCAGGGCCATGCGAAACTCTTTCAACCAGCGATTATCCCGGCTGGTAATCGCGGCAGCGCCAGCATTCGCAGTTCGCGCGTTCCGGGCGGCTTTGACGGGGGTGGCCATCAGTGGGAGCGTAGCAAATTAACGGTTAGGAGCGCCATCGGGATGGCTGGCGGTCGTCGCGCTGAAGCCAGTGCCTACACGCGTTTCGGCTGGGTGAAAGTCACCCGCCACGATCGGCAGCCTCTACATCGCCATCGCCTAAGCGGCAGTCAGTCTCGAATTGCCTCAACAAGTTCCGTTCACCATAGCGGCGTACGATGGAACGGGATTGCGCGGTTGGCGGGTGTGTGGTAGCGTCGCCCAAATAATGGCAGCGCGGGCGGAGCGCTGCGGGGTGGGTATTACGTCTTCGCCAAAGGCCAAAAAGTTGCCGGCAGAACTGTTGCGCGTTAACGCGCAAGCCCCGGAACCGGATGCACTGCGATATGCGGCGCATTTCCTCGTCCGGGGCTGTGTAATTGGAATTCCCACGGATACCTTCTACGGGTTGGCTACCGATCCGTTCAATCTTGCTGCTGTGGATGAACTTTACCGCGTGAAAGGCCGCCCGGAGACGCGCGCTCTTCCCATTTTGGTAAATTCCCTCGACCAGGCCTTGGTGTTGATGCGCGAGCCAGAAGAAGAGGTCTCGGGGGTGGATCCCGCTCCATGGAATTTCCAGAAGCTTGCCGAAG
Source organism: Candidatus Acidiferrum sp. (assembly GCA_049512575.1). GTDB lineage: Bacteria > Acidobacteriota > Terriglobia > Acidiferrales > UBA7541 > Acidiferrum. Next base: position 5,270 of record JBEKWY010000119.1, on the reverse strand, counting down.
CCTTCTGGCCTGGCGGCCTGACGATGGTGGTGAATGCCTCCAACCGGGTCCCTCTGAAGGTCACCGCCAACACCGGCAAGGTCGCCCTCCGCTGGCCGAAAAGCCCGGTCGTCGAGCAATTGATCGACGAATTTGGCGGTCCCATTACGGGAACGAGCGCAAACATTTCCGGGTTTCCGGCTTGCGCGAACACGGAACAACTGATGAGGCAGCTGGGCCTCCGCCTGCCACTAATCCTCGACGCCGGAGAGACTGGGATGGGTTTGCCCTCGACGATCATTGGACTGCAAGACGAGAAGTGGGAAGTGCTGCGCGAAGGCGCAATCCCCATCTCCGAAATCGCTGCCGCGCTAAAGTAAACTCAACACAATCGCGCATCCGCGCTTTTCTGTGAATCGACCGGTCGGCTCGCTGGCGCTCGCTGGGTCGCGCTAAAGCGCGCCCCTCAGTCACCCCCTGGAGCGCGGCGATGTACTGGTACGGGATGGCGCTCGGCCGGCTAAACCGATGTGGGTACAGGAGTTAGTGGTTTTCTAGCATTGAAGCATGGACGGACACGTCCGTCCATGCTTCGCGAAACTGTACCTTGGCTGGCTGACCGGGGAGGTGAAAGATTCGCCGGGAGGTTGGGTGGCCGCGGACTATGCACCTATGGGGCTTGGCATATGTCTAGTCCATGCGAACCTGGCGACAGCAATGTTGCGCTGCCGCAGAGATTTGGTCGGGTGAAGATTGACCGCGTGAAACGTGATCACCGGAGTGCGTGCTAAGGCGGAGGGAAATTTTTCTTTGGGTAGCGGCTGAATTTAGATTTGGAGGCGCTACTGACGGGACGCACTTCTTAATGGCTCAATTATAGCATAGGTTTTTTCTGGCGCCGGGAATTCTCGAGACTGAACGCTGCGGCGACCGGAATCAGCGGGTAGAGCCGTCAGAAAATCGAAATCGCCAGTGGGGCTGAGCGATATATCTCCCAGGGATTTGCGGTGGACAGAAACTGCGTCGGTGAACCATAGAGGTAGGTAAGGGAGATCGTCGGCCAGAATTTTTTGGACTTCGCTGCAGAGAATTTTCCTTTTTTCCTGATCCATTTCGGTGCGGATTTGGTCGGTTAGCGCGTCGATGCGCGGGTTGCGGTAGTGTCCGCGGTTGGCGCCATCGGGAGGAAAGCGTTTCGAGGAAAACACAAATTCAAAGATGTCGGGATCGTTGTTGGCGCCGACCCAGCGAAGGAGATTTAGCTGGAAGTTGCCTTTGACAGCGTCGGAGAGGACGGTGGCGAATTCCAGCGGCCGCAGTTCCAGGTCGATCCCTACACGGCGCCATTGTTCTTGCAGCGCGGCGCCGAGAACACGGAATTGTTCGTCGGTCGAGGTCTTCAGCGTAAGGTGCACGCGGACGCCGTCTTTGCCACGAGGGAACCCCGCGGAATCAAGAAGTTGTTCGGCGCGGGCGGTGTTGAGCGTGTATTGGGTAACGTTCGGCTCGTAGGCCCAGTGATTTGGGGGGAGGATGCCGGTCGCGACTTGGGCTTGACCGTGGAGGAGATAGCGGATGAGGGAGTCGCGGTCTGTGGCGTACGCGAGGGCCTGGCGGACTTCGCGGTGCTTCAGTATGGGGTCTTCGAGATTGAGGCCGAAATAGGTGATGTTGGTGCCGGGACGCTCGGTCACCGCGAGAGTCGGCTGCCTGGCCAGCACCGGGATGATGTCTGGGGTGAGTGAGGTGACTTCGATGTCGGCGGAGCCCTTGCGGAGTTCGAGAGCGCGCACGATGGCATCGGGCACGATGCGGAAGCGGACGCGGGAGATTAGCCCCGCCCCTCCGCTATCGCTACTGGGTAAACGAAAATAGTCGGGGTTGCGCTCGACAATTACTTCGTCGTCCTGCGATTGGCTGACGAAGCGGAATGCGCCGGAGCCGATGGGGTGGCGAGAGAAATCAGCCGAAGCGTTTGCGGGAACGATGCCGGTGGTGGCGCGCAGGAGATTGCTGGTAAAAGAGGCGTAAGGTTCCTTCAGGCGAAAGATGATGGTCGCAGGATCGGGAGCTTCGATGGCCGTGACCATGCGGAAAGCGCCGCGCTTCGGTGACTTGTTGGCAGGATTCATGATGAATTCAAACGTGGCTTTTACGTCGGCGGAGGTCAGCGGACGGCCGTCGTGGAAGCGGAGGTCTTTGCGGAGATGGAAGATGTAGGTGAGCGCGTCGGGCGTTTCCCAGGATTCGGCGAGGTCGCCGCGAAGTTTCATTTGGGGGTCGCGTTCGAGCAGGCCGTTGAAGAGAAGGGAATCGAGGTGTTGGGATTGCGTGTCGGTGGCGTAGCGGGGGTCGAGGTTGGTGGGGTTGGATTCGAGGAGGAAAGTTAGTTGGGAGGGGTCGGGGGTGGCATTGCTGGAGCAGCCTGTGAGGAAGAGCGAGGTAATGGCGTAAAGAAGCAATGAGGTAATGAGAAGAGCGGGGAACTTCCGCGGTCGAGCTGCGCTTGTGACTGTGATTGTTGGGGCGGCGGCAATTTTGCCACGGTTCCTCCACTTCGGGCCAGCAAACGGCGCTGGCCCTCCGGTCGGAATGACACGGTGGGGGGTGACGGCCTGGGAGTTACAGGCATGGGAGTTGCAGCCCTGGGGGTTACAGGCATGGAGGTTGCTGTCGCCGGAGTTAGCGGGGCGGGGCATAGGAGATTTTGCCTAGGATTGCTGGGCCGCGGGCGCCTGTGGCTGAAGGAAGATTGGACGGGCGTTGGTGGAAGGTTTCGTAGGCCATCAGGGCGAAGGCGTAGGCTTCTTTGGCGTCTTCGGGGACGCCCAGCGCGGCGGAAGTTAGGATCTCCATCGGAGGGTTTGGCTTCGACCTTCCGGCGCAGGTTTGGGAGCGGTGAGGTCGGATGGGCACGGCGTACCGTGCCCCTACGGAGGATTCGGCGTGGCGGCTCGCGCCTAGGGCGGCGGAGAGTTGGGCTAGGATCAGCGGATTTTTTGCGCCGCCGCCGGAGACGATCAATTGGTGGATTTCGTGTTTTGGCTCGACGAAGCGGTTTAGGGCGTCCACTACCGAGAGGGCGGTAAAGATCGTGGCCGCGCGGATGAGGTCGGCGGACTTGGCTTTGTGGCGGCGGCCCAGCGATAAAACCTTTTTCAGGTAGTCGCGCCCGTAGTATTCCCGCCCGGTGCTCTTTGGAGGCGCTTGTTTCAGATAGGGATCGCGCATGAGTTCATTGACAAGGTCGGGCGTCACGCGTCCTGTTTGCGCGATCGAGGCGTTCTTGTCGTAACGCTGGCGGCCGTGGGTGAAGTGCGAGACCAGAGCGTCGATCAGCATGTTGGCCGGGCCGGTGTCGAACGCGACAATTTGCGATGGCTTGGCGCCTGCGGGAAGCACCGTGACGTTGGCGATGCCGCCTAGATTGAGGGAGACGCGGCCGAGTGTGGGATGACGGTAGAGAAGATAGTCGGCGTAGGGGACTAGCGGGGCACCTTGGCCGCCTGAGGCTATATCGGCGGGGCGGAAGTCGGCGACGGTCGTGATGCCGGTGCGCGCCGCGATGATGCTGGCCTCCCCAATCTGCAGTGTGGAAGCGGTTGGGCGGCCGAAGTACGGAACAGGTGGACCTTGATGAAAAATGGTTTGGCCGTGGTTGCCGATCAGATCGATTCTCTTTGTCGCAATGCGGAATCGCTTGCAAGCGGTTCGCGCGGCCTCGGCGAAAACTTCTCCCAGACGAAAATTCAGTTGGCTTAGTTCACCGGCGGTGATGGGTTGCTGTTCGGCTACTCGGAGAATTTCTTTTCTTATCGCTGGGGGAAAATTTATGGAGGTGTGGTTCAGCAATTTGGCGTTGAGATCGGGAGGCGCTCCGGAAATTTTTGCCAGAGCGACATCGATTCCGTCGGCGGAGGTGCCGGACATTAGGCCTAGGACGAGGAACGGGGCTGATTTCATTTTTGGGCGTCAGGAAGATTTCACCACAGAGGGCGCAGAGAGCACAGAGAAGAAAATGAGGTCGACGGGTAAGAATAACGGGGAGAATTGGCGCGAGTGTTTCAGCAACTGGAACGGATTTGTGATTTGGTTGTTCGTTTTGGGGTCTGTCTTGACGAAGCGATCGAAGAGAGATTCCTCTCTGCGCGGGCCGACCCATTCGCAGGAAGCGAATGGGAAAGAAAAAATCGGCTCGCTCCGTTCGGAATGACGGTGGGGCGGGCGCGGGCGACGTGAAGTGATGCAGATCGGGTAGGGGCGGCAGGTGTGCGAGATGCGCGCCAAAAATTGGACGGGGAGTCAGACTCAAGAGGCTCGCGGAGATTTCGTGCCGAGCTGACCGGGGCACGGACCCTTCGAAGCTCAGGGTAAACAGGAGTGGCTGGCTACCTAGGAGATTTGCTCTTTTAGTTCGGCGAGGAGATTTAGGGCGTCTAGGGGCTTGAGTTGGTCTAGGTCGGCGTCGCGGAGTTTGTCTAAGACGGCGCGATCGAGTGGGGTGAAGAGGGCGGATTGGGCGGCGTGGCCGTTGGCGGCGGCTTCGGCTGCGCCTGGGCTTAGTTTTTCGCTGAGTTGGTGCTCGCTTTGCTCGTGCCGCTTCAAGACTTCGCGGGCGCGCTCGATGACGCTGCGCGGCAAGCCCGCCAGGCGGGCCACTTCTATGCCGTAGCTCTTGTTGGCGCTGCCGGGCTCGACGTGGCGGAGGAAGATGATTTCGTTAGGCGTTTCTTTCACGGAGACGTGAACGTTTTTCACGGCGGGAAGAAGTTCGGCCAGTTCGGTGAGCTCGTGATAGTGGGTGGCGAAGAGGGTGCGGGCGCGGGTGTGTTTTTGCAGGTGCTCGACGACGGCCCAGGCGATGGAGAGGCCGTCGAAAGTGGCGGTGCCACGGCCGACTTCGTCGAGGAGGACTAGGCTTGCCGGCGTAGCGTGATTGAGGATGCTGGCGACCTCGCTCATTTCGACCAGGAAGGTGGAGCGACCGCGGGCGAGGTTGTCGCTGGCGCCGATGCGCGTAAAGATGCGGTCGATGATGGGCAGCTTGGCTTGGCGCGCGGGGACAAACGAGCCGGCCTGAGCCATCAAGGCGATCAGCGCGGTCTGCCGCAGATAGGTGGACTTGCCGCCCATGTTCGGGCCGGTGATCAGGAGGAGCTGCTGGGCTTGCGGCTCGAAGTACAGATCGTTGGGGACAAAGCGCTCGCCGCGTTGCCGCAAGAGCTCTTCGATGACCGGATGCCGCCCGCCGACGATTAGGAGCTCGCCGCTGGAGGTGAATTCCGGGCGGG